>CALWBR010000092.1 GCA_944376145.1 uncultured Clostridia bacterium
TCGTTGTACCGCCGCCCGCCGTTGTGGTAATAAGCGATGCTCATCAATTCTTCCTTTGTCAGCAGACCGTTCTCATACGCCTCCTGCAAGGAATAAATCGTCCCGCTCGGCGCGGGATCGCACCCTGCAAAACAACCAAGCCCCACAACCAGCAGCAATATTGTTGCCAAAAGAATGCCGATCTTTTTTACTTGTTTCATGTTTGCTTCCTCCCCGTTCCCATTGTTTTACAATTTTATTGTACCATAGATCCTTTGTTTGTCAAGATGTGTTGATTGCTTTGTTTATGTCTTTTTTTTATAAAAACAGACGAGGCAAGCCGCCCCGCATGCTTCCTTGAACGGCAACAAAATACGCCCGAACAAAAAAAAGCGGGCGCGGAAAAAATTCCGCGCCCGCAACGGGGTCAAATAAAAATCAAATGATAAGGTTTTTGATCTTCCCTTCGAACTCCCGTTCGAGGCGATCGAAGGTGCCGCGTTTGAGCAGCGCGCGCTCGCAAAGGATCGCGTTGGCGATGTTGTTGAATACGAGATAGTAACAAAATTTCGTGCGGTACACTTTTTTGATGCTGTTGACCGATTTTTCCTTGCGGATGGTCTTATCGGGCAGGTATTGCATCCATACGATGCTGTCTCCCTCGATCTGCACACGGACGAGCCATTTGGCGTTGCGCAGGCTCTTTTTCATCGGTCCGAAGCGGAAAAAGGACGCCGCCAGCGCTAAGATCACGGCAAAGACGAGCACGCCGATCCACGCCTCGCCCTTCGCCGTGGCGACCAACACGAGCGCCACGACGCACACGACCGCCGCCAACGCAAAGATCCAATTCGAGTAATACTTTTTCCGCAATTTATCGGTGCGGATTTTGGTGTAGTCAGAAACTTCCCCGTAAAATTCGATCATACGCTGCCTTCCCGTACGGATTTTGCCGCTTTGTATGATTATAGCCGAAAAAGGCGGCGTTGTCAACCGAGGCGGGCGCTACAATTGATAGCGCGCCATCATTTTTAACAGAGACGCCATCACGTCGTTGAGCGAAGCCGCCTCTTCGGGCTGCAGCGCGCCCTTGCCCGAATAGACGGTGACCAGCTCTTCCGCCGCCTGTGCTTCGAGCCGATCGCCCGCGGTGAGCGGCGCGGCGCGCAGCCTGCCCAGCACCTGCCCGATATGGTCAAGGCGCACGTCACGGTCGATGCGCACGCCGCCCTCCGAAAAGCAGCGCACCTTGGGCGGCAGCGAAGAGGCGGGCGCGGCGGGCGCGGGCAAAGGCTGCCCTTCGCGCACGGACGAGGCAAACGCCGCCTTGCGCTTCGCGCGCCTTTTCGCGTGCAGGGCAGCAGCCCTGGCTGGGAGATACAGCGCGCCGCAAAAAAGCAGGTACAGCGCCTTGGCAAAGAGCGCGGCGCACACTGCCTGCAATACGGACAGCGCGCCGCCCGCCAAAGCGAGCGCCGCAAAGGCGCAGCAGCAAAAATCGGACAAAAACAGCAGCCACGTATGCGGGCGGACCCGCACGCGGCGCACGCACAGCGTGAGCACGAACGCCGCTAAAAAAGCGAGCGCGGGCAGGGCGAGCAGCGCCAGAGCGGCGGCATACAGCGGCTCGCGCAGGGCGAGCGAGAGAAGAGGAAGAAACGGATCTTGCGGCATGGAACGCCTCCGAGACAGGAAATGCTGCCGCAGCGGCGTGTGACGCTGCGGCAGCTTGAGTATACCCCGATCCGCCGCCCGCCCGAAGGGAAAGACCGTCGAAAAAGGTCGACCTTGCGCGAAACGCGGCTCAACCCGCCTGCGGCGGCTGCCACTCCGCGCAAAAACCGCGCAAAATATTGACGACGAACGTACGCACGCGCTTCACTCCCGGGATGCGCGCCGCCGCGGCGGCATACACCCGCAGCTGCGGCGCGTACGCTTCCAACAACTGCGCCGCGTCGCGCGCGGAATACTTATAATCGATGACGATGCACTCCTCCCCTTTGCGCGCCAACAGGTCCATCACGCCCTGCACGAGCACCTCCTCTTCCGCGGCGGATCCGTAGAGAAGAGACGCCGGCAGCGAAACGAGGAAGGGCTGCTCCCGCCGCAGCTGCGCCCCGCGCAGCTGCGCAAACACGGGCATGGCGAGGATGCGCGCCGCCTGCGCTTCTTCGGGCAATACAGAAAACCCCTCGCCGCGCAGCTGCGCGATGACGCGCGCCGCCTCCTCGGCGGGCGGGGCGGAAAAGTCTGCCCGTTCCAAAAAGGCATGGTAGGCGATGCCCGTATCCGCATCGGCATGCAAGCCCGCGGCGGCTTCGAACGCCTCTTCGCCTTCGTCGGGCTCCTCCGCCGACACGAGCGGCACGCCGCGTTCGCGCAGCAGCGCCGTGGCGGAGGTCTTGACGGGAAGGCGGCAGCTCTCTTCGTACGGGTACGGGATGCGATAGCGGCGCTCTACCGCGCGCCGCGCCTCGCCGTCCTCCGCGCCCGCGAGGAGCACGCGCGCCGCGGGCGGGGCATGCTCTTCGCCGAAGACGGGCACGATCTGTTCCGCAAAGTCGGCAAGGTCGATAAAATCGGCAAAGCACGTTGCGTCGGCGGCGTCCGCAGGGGGGCTGCCCGGTTCCTTGCCGAACGCGAGCCACAGCCGTTCGCGGGCGCGGGTGAGCGAAACGTACAAAAGGCGCATCTCGTCTTCCGCGCGCTTGCGGCGGATGCGGTTTTTGAGCACGGCGCGCAAAAGCGTTTCGCGCACGGTGAACGCGCCCGTATCGTACGCGCACAGCGCAAACCCCCACTCGTCGTCATAGAGCACGCCGCGCAGATCCATCGAACCAAACTCGTCGTTCAGCCCCGCCGCGATGACGATGGGGAACTCGAGCCCCTTCGCCTTGTGGATGGTCATCATGCGAACGGCGTTTTCTCCGCCTTTTTCGGACTGCCCGATAAAATACCCGCTGTTTTTGAGCTTTTCCAAAAACGGCGCCACGCCCAAATCGCCGCCTTCGGCGAGGAACCGCCGCACGCGGGAAAGGCGCTCCTCCCCGCAGGGCTGCGCCAGCAAAGAGAGTTCCATGCCCGTCTCCCGCAAAATGCGCACGCAAAGCTCCGCCGCGGAAGAGAACGCCGCATACAGGCGGAGCCGTTCCGCCGCGGCGTAAAAAGCGCGCAGACGCGCGGCGAGCGCATCCTCCCGCGCGGCGTATGCCGCGCAGGCGGCGGCAAAGCTCCCTTTGTTCGCCCCCGCCGCCAAACGGATGGCGGCAAGCTCCTCGTCCGTCAGCCCGCACAACCCGCTTTTGAGCGCCGCCGCAAGGGGGATATCCTGCGCGGCGTTATCCAAATATTGCAAAATACCGATGAGCGTTTTGACTTCGGGGTAGTCGCACACGTTCACCTCCGCTTCGGAGGCGACGGGGATGCCGCGGCGGACGAGTTCGGACACGATGCGCGCCGCGCCCCCTTTCTTTTTACGGGTGAGGATGACGATATCGCCGTACTCCACGGGGCGCTCGCCGCCCTCGCACGGCAGCGTGCCGCGCAGCTCTTCGAGCACGATGTCCGCGATGAGCGCGCCCTCAGGGTACTCCTCCGCGCGCGCCTGCCCGATGTGCTCGGCGACCGAATACACGCCGCGCGGTGCGGCGGGCTCCTGCTCCTTCCCGTGCGCGAAGGCGACGCGCACCGCGCCGCCCGCCTGCTGCGGCGTGCCCGCGCGCATGACGGACGTAGCGGCGTAATCCACCGAGCCG
>CALWBR010000093.1 GCA_944376145.1 uncultured Clostridia bacterium
CGAGGTGCGCCTGTACAAGGACGGCAGCGCGTCGGTGGAGGACAACGGTCGCGGCATTCCCACGGACATCCACCCCAAGACGGGCGTTTCGGGCGTGGAAGTCGTCTTTACCCAGCTGCATGCGGGCGGCAAGTTCGACGAGCACAACTATTCCTTTTCGGGCGGGCTGCACGGCGTGGGCGCGTCGGTCACGAACGCGCTCTCCGAATGGCTGCGCGTGGAAGTGTACCGCGGCACCGTCTTTAAAATGGCGTTCCGTTCGTACGAGGATGAAAAGACGGGCAAAATGCTCTCCGGCATTCCCGAAGGGCATTTACAGGATACCAAGCAGAAGACGGAGAAGCACGGCACGTTCGTGCACTTTAAACCGGATGCGCGCGTATTCGACACCGTCGCATTCAATTTTGAAGCCGTTTCCAAGCGGCTGAAAGAGCTTGCCTTCCTCAACCGCGGGCTGGAGATCGCGCTCTTTGACGAGCGCGTGCCCGAGGGGAAGATGCCCGTTACCGTCAATTACAAGTTCGACGGCGGTCTGCACGATTTTGCCGAATACCTCAACGAGGGCAAGACGCCGCTGTACGGCGAGCCGCTCGGCTACAAAACGGAGCGGGACGGCATCCTCATCGAGTTCGCCATCCAGCACACGACGGAGTTCACCGAGAGCATGTTCTCCTTCGTCAACAACATCCCGACCCCCGAGGGCGGCTATCACGAAACGGGGTTCCGCACGGGGCTGACGAAGTGTCTGAACGACATTGCCCGTTCGCTGGGCGCCCTCAAAGAGAAGGATGCGAACCTGTTGGGCGAGGATTTCCGCGAGGGGCTGACGGCGATCCTCTCCGTCAAGATGAAGAACGTGCAGTTCGAGGGGCAGACCAAGACCAAGCTGGGCAACCCCGAAGCGCGCGTGCCCGTCGAAAGCGCGACCGTCGAGGGCTTGAGCGCGCTGTTTGAAAAGAAGGAGCTGCGCCCCGTCTTCGAAGAGATCGTCAAAAAGGCGCAGGGCGCGGCGAAGGTGCGCCTTGCCGCGCGGCAGGCGAAGGAGGTCGCGCGCGCCAAAAACAGCATCGAGAACCTCACGCTCGTGGGCAAGCTCGCTGCTTGCACGGGCAAAAAGCCGGAGATGAACGAGCTGTTCATCGTCGAAGGGGATTCCGCAGGCGGCACCGCCAAGCAGGCGCGCGTGCGGCAGTACCAGGCGATCCTGCCCCTGCGCGGCAAACCGCTCAACGTCGAAAAAAAGCGCATCGACCAGGTGCTCGCCAACGAAGAGATCCGTACCATCATCTCCGCGCTCGGCGCAGGCTACGGCGGCGATTTTTCCATGGACGATCTGAAATTCCACAAAGTCATCATCCTCTCGGATGCCGACCAGGACGGGATGCACATCCGCTGCATTTTGCTGACCTTCTTTTTCCGGTACATGCGCGAGCTCATCAACAACGGCAATGTGTACATCGGCATGCCGCCGCTGTACAAGGTCTATAAAAAAGACGTCGTCGAGTACGCCTACGACGATGCGGAACTGCAAAAAAAGATCGAGCTCGTCGGCAAAGGGTACCAGATCCAGCGCTACAAAGGTTTGGGCGAGATGAGCGCCGAACAGCTGTGGGAGACGACGATGGACCCCGCGCGGCGCAACCTCATCCAAGTGAACATAGAGGACGCCGCCGAAGCGGAACAGATGGTCACCGCGCTCATGGGCGACAGGGTCGAGGCGCGCAAAGAGTTCTTGGCGCAGAACGCGAACTTCAACAAAGTCGATACGTTCATCGACCGTGTGAACATTTAAAGGAGGGGCAAAGCAGTGGCAAAACGAAAGGACAGGCAAGACGCCCCGCTGCCCGGCGAGGAGCGCACGGGCGAGATCTTTTTGACCCCGTTGGAGGAAGTGCTGCCCGGTTCCATGCTCCCGTATGCGGAGTATGTCATTTTAGACCGCGCCCTCCCGCGCGTGGAGGACGGGTTGAAGCCCGTGCAGCGGCGCATCCTGTATACCATGTACGATATGGGGCTCACCCCCGATAAGCCGCACAAAAAGAGCGCGCGTATCGTCGGCGAGTGCATGGGTAAATACCACCCGCACGGCGACTCCTCCGTCTATGATGCGATGGTGCGCATGGCGCAGGACTTCAACATGCGCATGACGCTCGTCAACGGACACGGCAACTTCGGCTCCGTAGACGGAGACTCCGCCGCGGCGATGCGTTATACGGAGGCGCGCCTGGAGCCGCTCGCGCTCGAGCTTTTGCGCGACATCGAAAAGGATACCGTCCGCTTCACGCTCAACTTTGACGACAGTTTGAAGGAGCCCGAAACGCTGCCGGGCAGGTTCCCCAACCTTTTGGTCAACGGCGCCTCCGGCATTGCCGTCGGGCTTGCCACGAACATCCCGCCGCACAACCTCGGCGAAGTCATCGACGGCGTGGCGGCGTACATCGACAACCCGCGCATCAAGCTGTTCGAAATGATGAAGTACATCAAGGCGCCCGACTTCCCCACGGGCGGGTACATCATCGCGGGCGAGCTGCTGCAGGCGTACGAGACGGGCAAGGGCAAGATCACCCTTCGCGCCAAAGTGAACATCGAAGAGGGGGAAAACGACAAAAAGCTCATCGTCATCACGGAGCTGCCGTACCAGGTCAACAAGGCGAAGCTGCTGCAGCGCATCGCCGACCTTCGCGAGGAAAAGAAGGAGCTGCTCGGCGGCATTGCGGACATTGCCGACGAATCCGACCGCAACGGCATGCGCGCCGTCATCAAGGTCAAAAAGGACGCCGATGCGGACAAGATCCTCAACGTGTTGTACAAGTATACCGACCTCGAATGCAACTTCGGCATCAACATGGTCGCCATTGCGGACGGGAAGCCGCAGCAGCTCGGTCTGCTGGATATCATCCGCCATTACGTCGCTTACCAGCGCGAAGTGGTGCTGCGCCGCACAAAGTACGATCTGAACCAGGCAAAGGAGCGCTGCCACATCCTCGAAGGGCTGATCATCGCCGTTCGCAACATCGACGAGGTCATCGAGATCATCAAGACCAGCGAGAGCGTGCCCGTCACCCGCCAGCGGCTGCGCGAGCGCTTCTCCCTCTCCGAGCGGCAGGCGCAGGCGATCCTCGATCTGCGTTTGGCGCGGCTCACCAAATTGGAGATCTACAAGCTCGAACAGGAGCTGGAGGAGCTCAAAAAGCTCATCGCCCGCCTTACCGCCATTGTCGAGAGCAAAAAACTGCAGATGGACGTGGTGAAGGAAGAGCTGCTCGTTATCAAAAAGCAGTATAAGAGCGAGCGCAAGAGCAGCCTCGTGTTCGACGCCAACGAGATCAAGGTGGAAAAATTCGACGACGTGAAGCCCGCGGTTCCCTGCGTGCTCCTCTATACCGCAGCCGACGAGTGCAAGCTCGTCTCCGAAAAGAACTTCCGCCTCTCGGATAAGAACCTCGGCGAGCGCGCCACGGCTTCGGATATTTTCCGTCTGCTGCTGCGCACGTCCACCGACAAGCTCGTGTATTCCTTCACGAACATGGGCAACTGTTACAAGATCGATCTTTCCGATCTCGACCCCGGCAAGCTCAAGGATAAGGGGTATGCCTACAAGCAGCTCTGCCCCGACGCGCAGGAAGGGGAGCGCCCCGTCGCCTTTTACGAGGTCGGCGAAAAGCTGCCGAAGGGGAGCCTGCTGTTCTATTCCCGCATGGGGTACGTCAAAAAGACGGAGTGGAAGGAGTACGGGATCCAAAAATATGCCTTCCAGGCGGCGAAGGTCAACGAGGGCGACGAGATCATCGGCATCGAAACGGACGATCCGGAGCCGACCACGACGCTGTTTTTCGTCACCGAAAAGGGCATGTGCCTCAACGCCTATAAAAATGATATCCCCGTGCAGGGCAGGATCTCCGCGGGCGTGCGCGGCATCGCGCTCGCCGAAGGGGACAGGGTCGTCTTTGCCGGGCAGATCGACGGCGAAGGGGAGATCATCGTCGCCACCGACGGCAATACGTATAAAAAAGTCATCGCCTCGCAGATCGACCCGATGGCGCGTTACCGCAAAGGCGTGCGCATCGTCGACTTGGGCGCGAACCGCAAAGTGCTCTACGCCGATTATGTGACGCAGCCGTACAAATTCGCCGTGCTGATGGATGACGATACCTTTGTGCAGGGCGATACCGAGGAGGATATCACCATCGAGGACCGCAACACCAAGGGCAAGAACATCAAGCTCAAAAAGGGGTGCAAGGCAAAGGCGTTCTGGTCCATGAAATATCTGCAATAGCGGCAAAACGCGGGGACGGGAGCTCGTTCCCGCGTTGTTTTTTGCCGTGGGATTTTGCGATTCCCTTTACTTTTGCCCTTCCCTGTGCTACAATGCTTGCGTGAGAACAAGAGAGAAAACAGGGAAGAGGCGTTTGGGTCTGCGGTTGCAGATCGTGCTTGCGGGCATGCTCACGGGGCTGTTTGCGGGCGTCGTCGTGACCTTTTACAACATGCTTGCCGTGATGGCGGAGGATCTTTCGCGCGGGTATTACGGGTTTTTCCGTGAGAACCCCGCTTTTATCTCGCTGCTGTTTTTGGCGCTCGCGCTGGGCGCCGTGGTCGTGGGCGGCACGCTGCGCTTTTTGCCCATGATCCGCGGCAGCGGCATCCCGCAGACGGAGGGCGCGATGCGCGGGCTGATGCGCTTTTCATGGTATCGTGCGCTGACGGGCATGTTCGCGGCGAGTTTGTTCACCGTCTTCATGGGGCTGTCCGCCGGGACGGAGGGGCCGAGCGTGCTCATCGGCGGCAGCTGCGGCGGCGGCACGAGCGAGCTTTTGCGCCGCGGCCCGCTCGTCTACCGTTACCAGATCACCGGCGGCGCGTGCGCGGGGCTGGCGGTCGCGTTCCATGCGCCGCTCACGGGCATGGCGTTCGCCTTTGAAGAGGGGCAAAAGCGGTTCACGCCCGAGGTCTTTCTCTGTTCGATCGTCTCCGTCGCCGTCGCCGTGCTCGTGCGCGATCTGCTGCGCGCCATGCTGGGGTGGGAAATCGGCGCTTACCTGACGAGCTTTTCTTTTGCGGGGGCGGATCTGCTCTCTCCGCTCTTTTATGTGTATGTTGCGGCGGCCGCCGCCGTTTGCGCGCTGGCGGGCGTCGGGTTCTATTATTTGCTCTTTGCGGCAAAGCGTCTGTTTGCCAAACTGCGCTTTTGGAAAGGGGTCGGCAAGCTGCTCATTCCCTTCCTTTTGGCGGGCGCGGCGGGGCTTTGCACCGCCTATGCGATGGGCGGCGGGCATGCGTTTCTCCAATCTTTGGGCAGCGGGGCGGAGGGGACGCAGTCCGTCTTTTCCTCTCCCCTGTGGGCAACGCTGCTCATCGTTGTGGCGATCAAACTGCTCCTCACCGTCGTCAACATGGCGGCGGGGGTGCCCTGCGGGGCGTTCGTGCCCATGCTCGCCATCGGCGCGGGGCTGGGGGCGCTGGCGAGCCTCGTCTGCCGCGAGTGCGGGATGGATGCGGCGTATGCGGATGCGCTCATCGTCATCTGCATGTCCGCCTTTTTTACGGCGATCGTCAAGGCGCCCGTTACGGGGCTGGTGATGACGATGGAGCTCACCTGGAATTTTCTGTTTTTGCTGCCCGCCCTCCTTGGGGTGGGCATAGGGTATCTCTTGGGATTGCTGTTTCGTACGGAGCCCGTCTATGACCGTCTGCTCGACGAAATGACGGAGGAGGAACGGGCAGAGCGCGTTCCGCTGCAAGAGTAACGGGAAGAAGGGACCGAGCCGTAACGGCACACGGGGCGTTTATCACGAAGACAAGCGGCGGCGGGCGCGGAAAGGCGCCCGCCGCCGATATATGAAAAAAACACGCACGGGAACTCCGTGCGTGTTTTTTGCTGCCGCGGACGCGGTCGTTGTCATGCGCGGGCGGGTGCGGGAATATACATACGGTAAAGAATGCAGAGGACGGTTTCGATAAGATCGGTATGTTTTCGACGCAAAAGGATAAATTTTTTTGTCTTCGGTTATCTACAATGGAGGGGCTCCTGTGAGGGTGTGGGTGTGCCGCCGCAAGCCGCTTGCGCTTGCCGCGCTGGGCATGGCGCTGGTCTTGCTGTGCGCCCTGCTTTCGTCTACGGGCGCGTATGCCGTATTTTACGGCGGCGTGCCGCGCAAGCTCCCCATTTACAGTGTGGAAACGGCGCAAAAACGGCTCGCCATCACCTTCGACTGCGCTTGGGGCACCGAGTACACGGACGCTATTTTGGAAGCGCTTGCACGCGAAGGGGTGCGCGCGACCTTCTTTATGGTGCAGTTTTGGGCGGAAAAATACCCCGAATACGTCAAAAAAATAGACGAGGCGGGCTGTGAGATCGGTACGCACAGCGCCACGCACTCGTACATGTCCCGCCAAAGCGAGGGGCAGATCCGCGAAGAGCTGCGCACGTCCTGCGCGGCGATCGAAAGCGTGACGGGCAAAAAGGTGGAACTGTTCCGCGCGCCGTACGGCGATTACGACGATCTGTTGGTCGAAACGGCGCAGAGCATGGGGCTGTATACCATCCAATGGGATGTAGACAGCCTGGATTGGAAAGACCTTTCCGCGCAGGAGATCGCCTCGCGCATCCTCGGCAGAGCGCGGGAGGGGAGCATCATCCTCTGCCACAACAACGGGCTGCATACCGCGGAGGCGTTGCCCGCCGTGCTCTGCGCCCTCAAAAACAGGGGATATACCTTCGTCACGGTCGGAGAGCTGATCGTGCGGGAGGGGTACACGATCGACGCAAACGGGCGGCAGCACGCCGCCGCGTAGGCAAAATACAATTTCATCGGAGGAAAGGTATGAACGGCAGCGAGAAGAACAACAGGGTGTTCCTCATGGGCGAGATCGTCAGCGAGGCGGCGTTTTCGCACGAGGTGTACGGCGAAGGGTTTTATGAACTCAAAGTGAAGGTGATGCGGCTATCGGGGCATGCGGATATCCTGCCCGTGACCGTGTCCGAACGGCTGATTGCCGACCACGACTTGAAGGTCGGTTCCGTCCTGTGCGCGTTGGGGCAGTTCCGCTCCTATAACAAATTGGAGAACGGGCGTTCGCGGCTCATGCTCACGGTCTTCGTGCGCGAGCTCGTCGAGGCACCCGCCGCCAGGAACCCGAACAACATCGTGCTCAGCGGGTATATCTGCAAACCGCCCGTCTACCGCACGACCCCCTTCAACCGCGAGATCACCGACCTCTTGGTCGCGGTGAACAGGGCGTACAACAAGTCGGATTACATCCCGTGCATCGCCTGGGGGCGGAACGCGGGGTTCGTGCGCAACTTGCAGGTGGGGGACAGGATCGCCCTCTCCGGGCGCATCCAGAGCCGCGAGTACCAAAAAAAGCTGAGTGAATACGAGGTCAAAACCATGACCGCGTACGAAGTTTCCATCTCCAAACTTGCCACCTTTGACAGCGCCGAAGAGTTTGACCTCGAGCGCGAATTCAGCCTCTATGCGGGCGAAGGGGCGCACGCGGAGGATGCCATCTGAACGGCGGCGGGGCAGCGCTGCCGGCAAAAAGAGGACGGACCCGGTCGGGTCCGTCCTCTTTTTGCCTGTATCGGTACAGGCGGACTTTTGCTTTTAAGGCGTATCGTCTTCGGGGTCTTGCGCCGCGTCTTCCTTTCGTGCGGCGGCGGACTGCGGAGGCGCCGTCTTGCGCAGGATCAGGTAGCAGGTGCTGATCAGAACGGCGATGGTCACGATCGTCACGGCGACGATGATCCAAATGCCGAAGGTGCTCGCCCGTTCCAGCTTGCTCTCTTCGATCCGCCCCGTGTACAACACGCCGTCCCGTTCGTAGCTGACCAAAACGAGCCCGTTTTCGTCCGCTTCTCCGTGTACGGTCAAAAGTTCTCCGTCCGCAAGGTCGATGCTGTCGGCTGCGCCGCCCTCGCCGCTGCCGTCGGCGCGCCCGAGCGTTACGCTCTCGCCCGCTTTCAAGTGGCGGTAGGTGAGGGTCTCGCCGCCCGTTCCGACCTCGCCCGTGGAGGCGCTTTCGTTGATGTAAGCGGCGGGCACATAGCCGTAGACCTGCGCGCCGCCGACCGTGCAGGACACAAAGCAATAGTCGGCGTCCAGCCCCCAGCCGCCTTCCTGCGGGGCGGGAGCGTGCAGCGTTCCGAGTACGGTCACGGGCGTGTTTTTGGCAAGTTCCGTCCTGGTCGCCGTGTTCCCCGTGCGCATGAGCGGCAGGTTGTACAGCCCGACGCTGTTGCTCGTGTACCCCGTCCGTCCGTCGGCTTCGGTATAATATTCCCGCTGCGGCAGCGCTTGCGTGCCCTCTTCCAGGATGAGGCAGAGCGTGTAGTTGCGCTGCGTGGGCGTTTGCCCTTCGCCCTCCGTGCCGGGCACGAATTCATACAGGGCGACGACCGTACCGATCTTTTCCCCGTCGGGGTCGGGCACGTCCGCCACCTTCACGCCCGTGCGCGTGCCGCCGGCGAGAGCGTAGCCCGTGGCGGGGAGCACCGTCATGCTCTCCGTGCAGCCGCTCTCCTCCAACGGGACGACGACGGCGTTTTCCTCCACGGTGACGAGCAGATCCTGCCGCGGCTGTGCGCCCGCGCTGCCCGTGAGCGCGGCGTATATGCCGTCCGCGGGGATGTTGTCTAAGGATTCGATGCCGTAACTCCACCGCAGGACGATCCCCGCATCGGTGAGGATGTAGGCGTCTCCGGAGGTGAAGCCGAACGCGAACGCGACCGCGTCGGCGGCGTCGGCGTAATAGACGTGCTCCGCCGCGTCAAAGGTGCGGTAGAGCTGTGCGCCGTGGCGGTAAACGCCGTCCGCCGTCAGCCCGTACACGTTGCCTGCGTAATCGACGAGGATATCCGTGACGCCCGCCCCGAGGGAGACGGTGTCTGCCTCGTAATTGGCGTTCTGTGACAAAAAGTTTTCTTCGGTGTAGCGGTATGCGGTGTTGGATGCCGCCGAGAAAGCCCAGATGCCTCCGCCGATGTCCGCGGCGATCGCCGTAGGTGCGGAGGGGAGCTGCCCGTTTTGCATGTCGCCCGCCGCCGTAAGGCGGTAGGTCGCGCCCGTGTTGGTCACAAGGTAATACGCGCCGTAGGAGTAAGCGCAGTCCCGCACGATGCCGTCGAACACATCGTCCTGCGGCACGCCGGAGAGGGCGGCGCCTTCATAGGTGAACAGGCGCACGACCGATCCGTTCGTGACGAGGAAGTTTTCCGCCCCCGCGCAGACCGAAAAGGCGCTGCCCAGGTCCGTCACCGCCACGGAGGCATAGCGGTCGTCCGCCGTGTCGTACAGGAGCACGCGCGCGTTGCTCGGGTCGGCGATCGCAAGGTTGTTCCCGTACCGCGACAGGGAGCGCGCTCCCTGCCCGAGGCGGCTCTTGCCGGAAGAATACTGCGTGATCTCGTATCCGGTGTAATCGCCCGCGTCCGCGTCGTATTCCTTGACGGAAGCGCCCGTCACGAGGTAGAGCCGGTCGCCGTACGTTTCCACGGCGGTCACGTTCTGTACGGGTTTGCCGTCCGCGTAGATCTGTTCGTCGCCGGGCTCGCCGCTCGCGGCGTAAAAATAGTGGTTGTTGTCCGCCGAAGAGTAAAAGCACCTGCCGTCTGCGATCGCAAACGAGTAGACGGTGAAGTACGTATCGTAGCGTTCGATCGATCTCCCCGCTTCGATGGAATAGATGTCGCCGTTGTCGGTGGGGAGGGAGTAATAGGTCTGCCCGTTGTAGACGGTAAAGTACGGCGCCGTATTGGAGGAGTTCGCGGGGGCAAGGTCGCTGCCGCGCGTACCGACGGTGAGCGTCACGGGGTCGAGCTCGCGGCTGAATACGGCAACGTTGCTCGAGGTGATGGTCGCGTAGTAGAGGAGGTTCCCGTTGAGGATGAAGGAGGAGCAAGTGATGCTGGTGCCCTCGCTGCTGCGCAGCTGCGCGGTGTCCTCGATGCCGATCCCTTCATCGGGCATGGCGGAACAGTCGAAATAGGTGATGTACGTTTCGCTGCCGCTCGGCACGAAGAACAGGTAGTCCTCATAAAAGCAAAGGGAGGAATAGGTGATGCCCGCTTCCCCCGTAAAGCGGCTGTACCGCGCCTCTTTGCGGTCGTATACGTAAATGGTGCTGCCGTCCGCTACGGCGATGTAGTCTTTGCCGACGGCGGTGTCGTTGGGTGCGTTCAGCGGCAAAAATTGCTCGGCGGAGGAGGGTAAAAACAGTTCCCTGCTCTCCGTGCGCACGGGCTGCGGATCCGCCTGTTCCTGCGCCCAAGCCGTCACCGCGCCCGTTGCCGCGCACAGCAACGCCAAAATCCCTATGATCCATGCTTTAAAAGCCCTTTTCATCCGTTTCTGCTCCGTCCGCCCGTCCGGGCGGCGTTTTTTCTATATGGACAAGTATACCACACCTGTCGGGATTTGTCGATAGAATTTGGCTTCTTTTTTTGAAATCGCGCCCGCGCGTGCGGGCACGCGCGGGCGCAAAACGGCGGTAAAACTTTTCTTTCTTGACAGACGTATGCCGCGAAAGGGGCGTATACTGCAAATAAAATACGAACATATGTTTGTTTTTTTTGACAGCTACGCTGGGATTTTCGGAAAAGCTATGCGATAATGGGTGTGTGAGAGGAAAGGTCCGCCCGTCCGGCGAACGCAGGGATGCGTGCAAAAAAAGGGCGGAGCGGAAGGAGGCTTTGGGGAATGAAGGATTATCAGAAGGCGATGCTGTACCTGTATCCGCGGCTGGGGCGGTATGCGGAGGATCTGGAGCAATACATAACGGCGAAGGCGCTGGCGTCTTCGCTGGGGCGGGAGGATACGGAGACGTGCGTGCAGACGATGATCGACTGCGCGTACGCCCGCGACTGCTGCGGCAGGCTGCAGGCGCTGTTGGACGGCGTGCTGGCGCAGCTTACGGAGGAGGAGCGGCAGATGCTCGAATACAAATATTTCCGCCGCAAAGAGCCCGCGCGCGCCGCGCCGCTGCCGTTTTCCTGTTCGCAGCGCACCTATTACCGCAGGCAGCTGCGGTTGGAGAGCAAGCTCAACGCCTGTTTTTTACGGCAGGGCATGGACGAGGGGCGGTTTGAACGCGCCTTCGGGGAAGTGCCCTTCGTGCGGCACGTATACGAGCGCATCCGCAAGGGGCGCGAGGCGGAGTTCGTGGATAAGCGTGTCCGCGGCGGCATAGCTTTTGCGGCGCGCAGGGCTCAAAAGTAGACGTCTTCCCGCTCTTCCTGCCGTTCTTTGCGGCGGCGGGCGGGGCGGAACAAAAAGAAGGCGATCCCCAATGCCGCCGCGGCGAGCGCGCACACGAGCACGATGTTCACGGCGCCGCTCCCGTCGGCGGCGGGGGAGGCATCCTCGGGCGGCGGGTCGGGCTCGGTGTGTTCGGTGTTCGGCGGATAATCGAGCACGGGGCAGGCGGAGGCGGGCACATAGCCGAAAGCGCCGTCCGTTTCCACATAATAGCAGGTCGTCGACCCGTAGGAAAAGGAGCCGTAATACGCCGCCTGTACGCGGTAGCTGGCGATGCCGCCGTCCGGCATGGGCGTAGTGCCCGCGGTGTAGGTCACCTCCACGTTGTACAAAAGATAGGGCGTTTCGGGTATGTAATCCACGAAGGCGAGCTCTTCGCTCTTGCAATAGCCGTAAACGGCGGTGCGCCCGGGCGTATCGCGCAGGTAGGCGACGGAGCAGTATTCCCCGTATTCGCCCGTCACGTAAACAAAGTAAGTTTGTGGCAGTTCGAAAAGCCCCGTTTCCCCGTTCGGTTCCGCATACAGGTATACGCCCGTCTGTTCGATGCGGGCGTATGTGCCGCCGCTTCCTTCGGCAGCGGCGGCAGCGGCGGGGCAGAGCGCTGCGGTGAGCGCGGCAAGCAGCAGCAAGAGCAGCAGTTTTTTGGGCATGGTCGCCTCGGCGCCCGATAGTTTGCGCAAAGCGGCTGCGCGCGGGCGGTGTGCGTCCAGTATACAGCGTTCCGCCGCGGGAAAAGTTGTAAAAGAGAGGAGGTTCGCACGGAATTTGTCATATGCATGAAGAAGAGATCGTTCGCCGCCTGCTCGCGCTGGAAGGGGAGGAAGCGCGCCGCCGCGCGGGCAACGCCTTGGCGGGGTACAACGCGGGCAAAAAAAAGCACAAAAAACAGATCGCGTTCCATAAATGCAAAAAGCGCAACCGCTGGGTGTTCGGCGGCAACCGCAGCGGCAAAACGGAGTGCGGCGCCGTCGAATGCGTGTACATGGCGCGGGGGATCCATCCGTACCGCAAAAACCGGCGGGACGTGTTCGGCTGGGTCGTCTCCCTTTCGCAGCAGGTGCAGCGGGACGTCGCGCAAAAAAAGGTGCTGCACTATCTTGCTCCGGAATGGATCGAAGAGATCACCATGCTCTCGGGCAAAAAGGGCTCACCCTCCGGCGTCATCGACCAGATCCGCGTCAAAAACGTGTTCGGCGGCATCTCCGTGATCGGGTTCAAAACATGCGACCAGGGCAGGGAAAAGTTCCAGGGCGCGTCCTTGGATTTCGTCTGGTTCGACGAAGAGCCGCCCAAAGACGTCTACGAAGAGTGCCGCATGCGCGTGTTCGACCGTGCGGGCGACCTTTTCGGCACCATGACCCCGCTCAAAGGGCTGACGTTTTTGTACGACGAGATCTACCAAAACGCGCGGGGGGATCCGCAGGTTTGGTATGAGTTCATGGAATGGGCGGACAACCCGTACCTGCCTCGGGGAGAGATCCGCCAGCTCGAGACCACGATGAGCGCCCGCGAGCTGCAGAGCCGCCGTTACGGCAGGTTCTGCACGTCGGAAGGGCTCGTCTATCCGGAGTTTGACGAATCGGTACACGTCATCCCGCCCTTTGCCGTGCCGGCGGACTGGCAGGATACGATCTCCATCGACCCGGGGCTGCACAACCCGCTCTCCGCGCATTGGTACTGCGCGGATTACGACGGCAACGTGTATGTGGTCGCGGAGCATTACGAGGCGGAGCGCGACATCGACTACCATGCCCGCCGCATCCGCGAGATCAGTGAAAAGATCGGCTGGCATACGGACGCAAAGGGCAGGCTCGCCGCGCTGATCGATTCCGCCGCCGAACAGCGCACCCTTGCCGGGGTCAAAAGCGTGGCGGAACTCTTTTGGGAGCGCGGCATCAACGTCAGCACGCGCGTCAACAAAGATCTGTTTGCGGGCATCGCCCGCGTAAAGAGCTACCTGGGCGGGTCGGGTCCGCGATTGTACATTTTTGAGGGATGCGTGCATCTCATTCGTGAACTGAAAGGGTATTTTTGGGGCGCGGGAGACGTGCCCAAAAAGCACGACGATCATGCGCTGGACGAGCTGCGCTACTATTTGATGACCAAGCCGCGCAGCCGTCCGCCCGTACCGGAGCAGAGCGAGGTCGCGCGGGAAAAGGAGCGCCTTGCGCGGCGGCGGACGCGGCGCGCCGCGCCGTAGCGCTCGGCGGGGGAGAGAATATGCAGGAACGGGAAAAAACGAGACTTTCGGGCGAAACGGAACGCGGGCATGCGCGGGAGGGGGTGATGGAAGCGCTCTATAAACGCGCGGTCGGCTGCTCGGCGGACGAGGTCGTGGAGGAATACGCCGTCGCCGAAGACGGCAGCGAACAGCTTGTAAAACGCAGGGTCAAAAAGCGCGAACTGCCGCCGGACATGGCTGCCGTGCGCATGCTTTTGGACGCGGAAAAGCCGCTCTCGGCGATGACCGACGAGGAGCTCGCGGCGGAAAAGACGCGCCTTTTGCGGCTTTTGCGGGAGGCGGAGGAGGGATCCATATCATTTCGGGAGGAACAAGAGTGAAGGAGAACAGGAGAACGGCGCCGCCGTTCGACGAAAAGTTCGAAGAGCGTACGGTGCGCTCCCTGCGCGAAGAATTTGCACGCAGGCAGGAGGATCGTCGGCTCATCGAACGGGGATGGGAGCTGAACATGAACTTTCTCTCCGGCAACCAATACTGCGGCATCAACCCCGCAGGGGAGATCGAAGAGGAGCAGCCGCGCTATTGGTGGCAGTACAGGCGGGTCTTCAACCACATCGCGCCCGCCATCGATACGCGCATCGCAAAACTTGCGCGCGTGCGCCCGCAGCTGACGGTGCGCGCGCCGTCCGGGCAGGAGCGCGACCTGCGCGCGGCACAGCTCGCCGCCGACGTGCTGCGTTCCGTGCGCGAGGATTGCGCGCTGGATGAAGTCGTCACCCGCGCCACGGTGTGGAGCGAAACGTGCGGCACTGCGTTTTATAAAGTGTTTTGGGACGCCGCCGACGGCGGGAGGGTGCGCATTACCGAGGTCTCCCCGTTCGAGATCTACCCGGAGGACCTTTCTTGCGCGTCCGTCGAAGAACAATGCAGCATCATGCACGCCAAGGCGCTGCCCGTTTCCGAAGCGGAACGGCTGTACGGCGTGCACGTAAAAGGGCAGGACGTATACGAATTTTCGCTCGCACCCTATTCGGCGGCGGCGAATTTTATGGGAGGGGCGGGCGCGGGCGCGCGCTGCATGCGCCGCGATTGCACCCTCGTCATCGAGTACTACGAACGCCCGACGGCGGAGTGCCCCAACGGCAGGATGATCGTCGTTGCGGGGGATAAGCTCGTGTTTTACGGAGACCTTCCCTACAAAGACGGCAAGGGTTCGCGCGGGTATCCTTTCGTGCGGCAGTGCGCGGTCACCTTTTCTGGTGCGTTTTTCGGCGGGAGCATCATCGACCGCATGATCCCCGTGCAACGCGCCTTCAACGCCGTCAAAAACCGCAAGCACGAATATTTGAACAGGCTCACGATGGGCGTGCTTGCCGTGGAGGACGGTTCGGTGGACGCGGACGAATTGCTCGAAGAGGGGCTTCCGCCCGGAAAAGTGCTCGTGTACCGCCAAGGCGCCACGCCGCCCGCTTTGCTCGGCGCGGACAGCCTGCCCGCGGACTTTACCGAAGAGGAGGAGCAGCTGCTGGAAGAGTTCATCCTTGTCAGCGGCGTCAGCGAGATCAGTTCGACTTCGCGCAACCGTACCAACGTGACCAGCGCGACGGGGCTGCAGATGCTCATCGACCTCGACGATACCCGCCTCGCGGTGACGACGGAGTCCATCAAACAGGCGATGCGCCGCATCGGCAGGCTTGCCCTGCAATTGATGCGGCAGTTTGCGGGGCGCGACCGCCTGATGCGGCGGGTGACGGGCGGAAGGACGGAAACGTACACGTTTTCGGCGGAAGAGCTGCTCACGGACGACGTCATTTTCGAGGCGGAGGACGAGAGCGCGAGCTCGCCTTCCCGCCGCCGTTCGCTCATTTATGAGCTGTACAATCTCGGGCTGCTCGCCGACGAGGACGGAAAAGTCAGCGACGAGACGCGCGAGCGCATCCTGAGCGCGCTCGGGTTTGCCGGGCTGCGCGGGGCGGGCGGTCTCGCTTCGCTGCACACGAACAGGGCGGCGGAAGAAAATCGGCTGCTGCACACGGAGGCGGTGCCCGTCGAAGCGTACGACGATGACGAAACGCACCTTGCCGAACATGTGCGCTACCTGCTCTCGCAAAAGTTGGGGGAGCGGGAAAAGGAGCGCTTTGCGGCGCATCTGGCGGCGCATCGGGCAAACCTGCGGCAGAAGGCGCAGTATACGGCGCCCGACCCGGCGCAGGACCCTGCCGCCGACGGAGAAAAGCAAATATAAGGAGAAAGGGATGGAAGAGAAGGAGAACGTAGCGCCCGCAGGGGCGGTGCAGGGGGCGGAAGCCCCTGTGGCAGACGGCACGGCAGCCGCCTGCGGAAAATTCAAGAGCGCGGACGCCCTTCTGCGCGCGTACAATTCGCTGGAGGCGGAATTTACCCGCCGCAGTCAGCGCCTGCGCGAATTGGAGGGCAGGCTCGCGAGGGAGGAGGCGGCGCGGGAAAACGCGCCCGCAGCCTCGCCTTCGGCGGGCGGGGAGGAAGGCGGAGCGGAGACGCCCGCGCCTTCGGCGGGAGGGGCTGCTCCCGCGGGGGAAGCGGCGCCGTTCGTGCTCGGCGGCGGGGGCGCGTTCGCGCTCGCGCCGGCGCGCCGCATCCGCTCTTTCGAAGAGGCGGGCGCGCTTGCCCGCGAACTGTTCGGAAGGAGCGGCAAATAAATTCTTTTTAAAGGAGAAACGGAACACAAATGGTAACGATGACCAGCGCAGACAGCGCTCTGAAAAGTTATTATCTCGGCGCGGTGAGCGAGCAGCTCAATACCGCGGTAAACCCTCTGCTTGCGCAGATCAAACAGTCCACGGCGGACGTTTGGGGCAAAGAGGTGCGTCGGCTCGTGCAGTTCGGCATCAACGGCGGCGTGGGCGCGGGCACGGAGGAGGGCGCGCTCCCCGCCGCACACGGCAACGGCTATGCGCAGTTCGTGACGACCCTCAAAAACCTGTACGGCACGATCGAGATCAGCGACAAAGCCGTGCGCGCGTCCGAAAACAACGCGGGCGCCTTCGTCGATCTGCTCAATGCGGAGATGGAAGGGTTGGTGCGCGCCTCCTCCTTCAATTTCGGCAGGATGCTCTTCGGCGACGGCACGGGCAAGCTCGCCACCGTATCGGCGGCGAGCGGCGCGGCGCTCACCGTGGATTCCGCCCGCAACTTCGCCGTCGGCATGACGGTAGACGTGCTCACTTCCGCGGGCGTGCCCGTGGAAGGCGGCGCCGGGCTTCGCGTCACGGCGGTGGACCCCGATGCAAAGACGGTCACGCTTTCCGCCGACATCAGCGCCAAGCTCAGTTTTGCGAGCAGTGCCACGTATACGCTCAGCGTGCAGGGCTCGTACGGGCTGGAGCTCACGGGGCTGGGGGCGATCTTCGGCGAAGGCACGTCGCTCTACGGGCTCACCCGCAGCGAAAACGGGTGGCTCAAGCCCTATAAAAAAGATATCAACGGCGCGATCAGCGAAACGGCGATCCAGACGGCGATCGACCGCCTGGAAGAGCGCGCGGGCAGCCGCGTCAACTTCATCGTGTGCAGTTGGGGCGTCAAGCGCGCGCTGCAAAACTATTTTGCGCAGTACAAGCGCATCACGGACGTGACCGAGCTTGCGGGCGGGTATAAGGCGATCACGTACAACGGGATCCCCATTGTTGCAGACAGGTTCTGCCCCGAAAAAACGATGTACCTGCTCAACACGGACGACTTCTGCCTGCATCAGCTGTGCGACTGGAAGTGGTTGGAGGGCGACGACGGGAAGGTGCTGCGGCAGGTGCCCGGCAAACCGTTGTATACGGCGACGCTCGTCAAATATGCCGACCTCGTCTGCACCCGCCCCTGCGGGCAGGCGATGCTCACGGGCATCACCGAAGCGTAAGGCGGTCGGGCGGCAGGAAAGGGGGCGCGCGGCGCGGTGCGCCGCGCGCCTTTCGCACATGGTTTTTGGGAGGAGGAAGATGAAAGAGAGAGTCAAGGATGTTTTGCGGCTCGCCGCATCCCTGTGCGGGCGGGAAGACCTTGCGGCGTTCCTCGGCTGCGGCATCGGAGAGGACGCCGCCGCGTTGGCGGCGGAGGAGGAGACGCTGCTGCGTTGTTACAATCTGACGGAGTACGAGCTGGCGAGCGATTACCTGCCCCTTCGCCGGAGCGAGACCCTTTGCTCCGACGGGCAGGTCGCGTACGCCGCCCTTTCGCGCGAACCGTTGGAGATCGTCCGCGTCCGCGGCGCGGACGGGCAGCGGCTGCGCTTTGTCGCGGGGGAGGAGGGGGTCCGCGTCCGCGCGGGCGAAGTCACCGTCGAATACAAT
>CALWBR010000094.1 GCA_944376145.1 uncultured Clostridia bacterium
CCGCAAAGATCGCGGAGGGGTATACGCCGTAATACTCCGTTTCGGCGGCAACATGCTCCACCGCACAGACGGCGCGGTAACTGTGCACAAAATAAAAACGCGTGCCCGCCGCGATACCGTCAAACAGCGGCGTTTTCGGAGCGAGCACCTCGTTCCAGCCGATCTGCGGGATCTTCCCCTCGGTAAAACGGATGCAGCCGCCCTTGATGAGCCCGAGCCCGGTATGCTCGCCTTCCTCGGTGCTGCGCTCCAACAGAAGCTGCATCCCCAAACAGATACCGAGAAGCTTCGTGTCCTGCACGCGGCGGCGCACATAGGCGTCCAGCCCGCGCGCGGCGAGCTGTTCCATGCCCGCCCCGAAGGCGCCCACGCCGGGCAGGATGAGCTTGTCGCACGCGTCCAAAACGCGCCGATCGCCCGAAACGACGGCGGGCGCGCCGATCGCCTCCAACGCCTTTTGCACCGAACGCAGGTTGCCCAGCCCGTAATCGATGACGCCGATCACTTACAGCACCCCTTTGGAGGAAGGCACGGCGTCGGAAACGATCTTCACCGCGTCCTGCACGCACTTGGCGACGCCTTTGAAGATGCACTCCGCCTCATGGTGCAAATTGCCTTCCGCGAGCAGGGCAATGTACAGATTCACGCCCGCATGGAAGGCGAACGCCCGCCAAAACTCCTCCACCAGTTCCGCATCGAACTCGCCGATCTTGCCGGCGAGCTTGGCGCGAAAATTCAAGTACGGCCTGCCGGAAATATCCAACGCGATCTGCGCGCAACATTCGTCCATAGGCACGACGCGGTCGGCAAAACGGGCGATCCCCTTTTTGTCGCCGAGCGCCGCCTTGAACGCCTGCCCGAGGCAAATGCCCACGTCTTCCACGCTGTGATGGAAGTCCACTTCCGTGTCCCCTTTGCAGGAGACGGTGAGCCCGAGCCCGGCGTGCACGGCAAACAGTTCGAGCATATGGTTCAAAAATCCAACACCCGTATCGATCTTTCGGGTATCGGAGCCATCCAGCTCCAGCGTGAGAGCGATCTGCGTTTCCCGCGTGTTGCGGGTGATCTGTGCCTTTCTCATACGGTCATTCTCCCTTTTCGATGCGAGCGCGCACCGCATTGGCATGCGCCCGCAGTTGTTCGCTTTCGGCAAGGCGGATGATATCCGCCCCGTCCGCGGCGAGCGCTTCGGGCGTGAAGCGCAAAACGCTCATTTTCCGCAAAAAGATATCCTGGTTCAGCACTTCGAAAAAGCGCGCGCTGCCGCCCGTGGGCAGCACGTGATCGGGTCCTGCAAAATAATCGCCGACCGGCTCGGGCGTATACGCGCCCAAAAATACCGCGCCCGCGTTGCGGATGCCCTGCAAAAGCTCCTCCGCGCCGTCAGCGGCGATCTCCAAATGCTCGGGCGCCACCTCGTTGGCGAGCGCGACCGCCTCCGCCATATCCTTGACGAGGATAACGCCGCCGCCGTTTTCGAGGGATGCCGCCGCGATCTCGCGGCGGGGCAATGCTTCCAGCCTCGCCTCCGTGCGGGCACAGACCTCTTTGGCGAAAGAAAAGTCGTCCGTGAGCACGATCGCGCGGGAGAGCGTATCGTGTTCCGCCTGCGAAAGCACGTCCGCGGCGATGTAGTCCGCGTTTTGCTTTCCGTCGGCGATGATGAGGATCTCGGAAGGACCCGCAAGCATGTCGATGCCGACCTCCCCGTACACCTCTTTTTTGGCAAGGGTGACGAAGATGTTGCCCGGCCCTGCGATCACATCTACTTTGGGCACGCTCTCCGTGCCGTATGCGAGCGCGGCGATCGCCTGCGCCCCGCCGACTTTGAACACTTTTTCCGCCCCGCATTCGGCGGCGGCGACAAGGATCGCGGGAGCGACCTTCCCCTCTTTGGCGGGCGTGCACACATAGATATGCTCCACCCCCGCCGCCTTGGCGGGCAGCACGCCCATGAGCACCGAGCTCACCAACGGCGCCGTGCCGCCGGGCACATAGATGCCCGCGCGCTCCACCGCACGCACCACATACCCCGTCGTACGCCCGTTCTCCGTGCGCACATCGCTCTGCATCGGCGCGCGCGCGTGGTATTCGTAGACGTTTTTGACCGCCTTGCGCAGCGAAGCGAGCAGCTCTTCGCCGACGGCGGCGTATGCCGCCTCCAGCTCCGCCGCACTCGCACAGACGGACGAAGCGTCCAATTTTGCGCCGTCGAACCGCTCGCTGTATGCAAACAGCGCCGCGTCGCCGTTTTTGCGCACGTCGGCAACGATCGCGCGCACCGCTTCCGCACGGGCGGGATCGTCAAACCCGCCGCGCTTCAGGATCCCCGCCGCCGCAGCGGCGTTTTCGTAGATCTTCATAACTCCCCTCTGTTCAAATGTATTTGCGCATTTCAGCAATGAGCGGCAGGATCTGCGCCGCCTTGGTCTTTAAACTGACTTTGTTGGCGACCAGGCGCGCGGAAATATCGAACACTTCTTCCAGCACGACCAGCCCGTTGGCGCGCAGCGTCGCGCCGGACTGCACGATATCGAAGATGACGTCCGCAAGACCCGTCAGCGGCGCAAGCTCAATGGAGCCGTGCAGCTCGATGACCTCTGCCGCCGCCCCGCGGGAGAAGAACAGCTTTTTCGCCGTGCGCGCATACTTGCTCGCCACGCGCAGGTGCGCCGCTCCTTCGAGCCGCGTTTCGGGAAACCCCGCCAGACAGAGCTTGCACGCTTCGAACTTCAGATCGAGCATCTCGTACAGATCGGCGTCCGCTTCGAGCAGCGTATCCTTGCCGACGATGCCGATATCCGCCACGCCGTATTCGACGTATGTGGGCACATCGGACGGTTTGACAAAGAAGAAACGGAAACTGCCGTCCGGCGTCTCCAAAACCAGCTTGCGCGTCTCCTCCTTCAAGATCTGCGCAGGCACGCCGCACTTGCACAAAAGATCCGCGCAATCGCCGGCAAGCCTGCCTTTTGCGAGCGCAACGTTGACGGCGCCCTTGCCCGCGCGGCGCGCGGACGCGCCCGCCGCCTGCATCGCGCGCATCATGCCGACGGCAAACCCGACGGCGGGCAGATCCCTGCCGAACTGCGCGCACAGACCGTCGTACCGCCCGCCGGAGAGCACGGGCGCGCCCACGCCCTCGGCAAGCCCCGTAAAGACGATACCCGAATAATACGCCAAGCTTTTGACGGTACCAAGGTCGAAGGAGACATGCTTTTCCGCCCCGTAACGCCGCAGGCAGGCGTACACCGCGCGCAGATGCGCCAGCGACGCGCGCGCAAGCGCGTTGTCCGTCAAGTTTTCCGCCGCGTCCAAAACCTCCGCCCCGCCGAACAGCGACGGCAGCGCCAAAAGCGCCGTCTGCACCCGCTCGGGCGCACCCGTGCGGCGCAGCGCCATTTCGGTGTTCACCGGATCCTTGGCGTTGATGTAGCCGCGCAGCTGCTCGCTCTCCGCGGCGGACAACCCGCTCTCTTCCAGCAAGCCCTTATAAAAGCCGACGTGCCCGAGATCGATGAGGAAATCTTTCAGCCCGAGCGCCTTTCAACAATCGACGGCAAAGGCGATCGCGTAAGCGTCCGCTTCGGCGCCTTCTTCGCCGAACAGCTCCACCCCCGCCTGCGCCACTTCGCGGTCGGAGTTTCCGCCCGCGGAAAAATCGTATACATCCGAAAAATAACAGAGCCGCTCCCGGTCGCCGCACAATTTGGTCGCGGCAATGCGTGCGCAGGCGAGCGTCATATCCGGGCGCAGAACGATCAGGTTGCCGTCCTTGTCCGTCATTTTGAACATCTGCGCCTGATCGACGGCGCTGCCGATCTTCGTCAGCGTATCGTAGTATTCCAGCCCCGCGGTACGCACCGAACGAAACCCTGCTTCCGCAAACTTTTTGCGCAGCAGCGCCTCCGCTTTATCCAGCGCACCGCTCTCTTCGGGCAATACGTCGCGCACGCCCGCCGGCAATTTAAAATACTGCATATCCCCTCCCCCGCCGCATGCCGCGGCGGCTGTAAACACCCGAGAAGTTCTCGTTGTATTTTACCATTTTTCTTCCCCGTTTGTCAATAAACGGAGGGGCGTCGCAAACGGCGAAGAAGCAATTGCAGCGAAAAAACCGCACCGCGGCGCAGGCAAACAGCCGATACTCTCTTAGCAGCCAAGCGGGCGCAGCTAAAGCTGCGCCCGCTTGGCTGTCTCCCTTACGGAAGAGTATTTTTTTGCAAACCCGCGACGACGGCTGCATGCTTGCTCAGCGGCGCTCGTCGGCGCCCTTCGGAAGCAGGCATTCGGGCTTGTGAAAGGTTTTGCACCGCGTGGGGTTGAGCGCGTACAGCCGCAGCCTTTTCCACGGTCTTTTATCGACACGGAACGCGTTCAGCCTGACAGCGCTGCGGTCAAACCCTTCCAGCGCGGCAAGCGGCAGGCGGACATGCACCGTATACCCGCCCTGCGTGCGATCGGCTTGCGCCGTAAACGGCGGCGGCAATTTTTGCAACTTCTTTTTTCCGCGCGGGAAAGTGACCTCGCCCCAAAAGCGTACCCCGAAGGGAGAAACTTCCAGCTCGTAATAGCGGGCAAGGCTGCCGTCCGGGGAAAGAAACACTTCCACCGCGTCGCCCTTCCAGATATCCTCGTTATCCTGCGTGAACGGGCTGACGATGTTTTCGTCGGATACGTCGAAAAAGAATTCCGCTTCCTCCTCTCCGAACCGACAGCGAAAGCGGCACTCCGCATTCTCCGCGCCCGTATGATTTTCACGCAGCAGATAGGTTTTGTTCTCTTCCAAGATCATTTGACTGCCGCCTGCATTTTTTCAAAGCACGCCAGCATCTCGTCCACCAGCTTGAACTGCGTGTGCGCGCGGTCCAGGTTGTGCCCCGGGCGGTGCGTCCTGAAATACACGTCGCCTTCCAAATAGTCCGTCAAAAAGCGCATGCCGCACTCATAGGTCATCAGCACCGCGCCCCAGGGCAGCAACTCCTTTTCCCGCTGCGTGATGCCCTCGCCTACCGCGGAGAGATAGCCGTCCAGGTACGTTTTATAGAGGTCGAACACAAAATGCACTTTGCCTGCATCCGGCTCGTCCTCCGCCGCCGAATTGCAGCCGAAGCGGATGCTGTCGCCGAAGTCGTAGCAGAGGCTCCCCGGCATGACGGTATCCAGATCGATGACGGCGATCCCCTTACCCGTCTCATTGTCCAGCATGACGTTGTTGAGCTTGGTATCGTTGTGCGTGACCCGCAGCGGGATCTCGCCCGACGCGATCGCGTCCACGAGCTTGCCGCAAAGATCTTTGTGCGCGTTCACCCACTCGATCTCGCTCGCTACTTCCTTTGCCCTGCCGCACGCATCTTTTTGCACGGCGGCTTCAAAATTCGCATACCGTACCTTGGTATTGTGGAAATCGGGCAGCACTTCATACAGCTGCGAAGCATCGAACTCGGCGAGCAGGTTGGCAAAACTGCCGAACGCCACGGCGCTCTCGTAAAAATCCTTCGGGTCGCGCACTGCCTGGTACGTGGTCGCGTTTTCAATGAACACGTACATGCGGAAATAATTTTCCCCGTCATGGCAGTACGCCTGCCCGTCCTTGGTGCGGATGAGCGTCAGGCATTCGCGCATGGGGTCGCCGCCGCGCGCAAGCACGCTTTTGCGGCAAAAGTCGGTGACCAACTCGATGTTGCGCATCAACTTCGCCACGTCGGTAAACAGCCTGTTGTTGATGCGCTGCAAAATGTAGTGCACACACTTCCCCGCATCGTCCATCGTCACCTTGAACGTATCGTTGATGTGCCCCTCGCCGTAGCGCTCGCAGTCTGCAAGCGTTCCTTCGACTTGGAACTGCCCGACTATGTTTTGAAAAGCAAATTCGTTGTTCATCGTCTCTCTTCTCCTGTCATCAAGATCACGGCGGCGCTGCAGGGCGCCATTTTATTGCCCGCGGGCGCTTCGCCCACCTGCCAAAGGATCTCTCCTTCGAGCGGGAAGGGAACTTCCGTTTCTCTTTCCGCGGGGTTGAGCGCGACGACGATGCGCTCGCCCTCCGCCCTGCGCTCATAGACGAACGGGTATTTCTCCTTTTCGGCATAAAGCGGCGCAAACTCCCCGAACGATCGGAGCGCCTTGTGCGCCTTTCTCACCGCGAGCAGCGCCTTCACCGCGTTGAGCAGGGAATTTTCGTCCTTTTCCTGTTCTTCGACCGTGGGCGCGTCGGCGCTCTTGTCAAAGGGAATGTACGGCGTCGCCGACGAGGTGAACCCGAAGCCCGTTCTCTTTTCCCACTGCATGGGCGAACGTGAACCCGTGCGGTCGTAACCGCCCTCTACCGACGTCAGCCCTTCCAGATACCGCATGCCGATCTCGTCGCCGTAATAGAGGAAGGGCGCGCCCGGCATGGTCAAAAGAAAC
Organism: uncultured Clostridia bacterium; assembly: GCA_944376145.1. GTDB lineage: Bacteria > Bacillota > Clostridia > Christensenellales > Borkfalkiaceae > Borkfalkia. Next base: position 6,412 of record CALWBR010000094.1, read on the forward strand.
GTAAAACAGATCTTCAGATCGCGCATATCCCTTCCGCGCGCAAGGCGGGGCATATCGTGGTTGCTCGACGGGATGCAGATGAGCCCCTTCCCTTCGGTGGAGGCAAGGTCGGCGGAGTAGATATCAAGGAACGTGGTGATGTCGCCCTTCCCCTCTTTGGAGAAAAACGGATGCTCGCTGCGGAAGAGCGACGTATAGGCGGGCGGACCGAAATGCAGCATGAAGTCCATGTGGAAGCCGCCTGCAATGGATTCTTTGGGAACGCCCCACTCCGAGACCATCGCGCAGTGCGGATACTCGTTTTCAAGAAAGGCGCGCAGATCCTGCCAAAGACGGATGTTCGCGGGATGCCCGAGATCGTCCTCTTTTATGAGGCTCGCCGCCATGTCGACGCGGAAACCGTCCGCACCCAGATCGAGCCAAAAACGCATGACGTCCTTGATCGCCTCGCGCGTTGCGAGCGCGGCGGGAGAATCGGAAGGGAGCTTCCACGGGCGATCGGGGTGCGCGTACCCGTAATTGAGCGCGGGCTGGTGCGAAAAGAAGTTGACGACCGCACAGCCGTCGCGATCGGAAACGCCGCGCAGCGTGGCATATTCGCCGCCGCCCTCCCAAATGCTGTTTGTCCAGATATAGCGGTCGGAATATTCGTTCTTATCGGCGCGCATGGATGCTTTGAACCACTCGTGGTCGACGGCGGTGTGCCCCGGCACGAGGTCGATGAGCACATGCATGCCGCGCCTGTGCGCCTCTGCAAAAAAGCGCTTGGCGTCCTCGTTCGTGCCGTAGCGGGGCGCGATCTTCTTATAGTCGCGCACGTCATAGCCCGCATCGCCGAAGGGAGAATCGTACCACGGGTTCACCCAAACGGCGTTGCAGCCGAGCTCTTTGATATAGTCGAGGCGGGTGATCATGCCCGGGATATCGCCGATGCCGTCGCCGTTCAGATCCTGAAAGGATTGCGGATAGATCTCATAAAAGACGGCATCTTTCAGCCATTCATGCCACTTTGCCTGTTGAAACTCTTTGCTCATGATCGTCCTCTTTTTGGTTTGATCGGGCAAGACCTGCCCGGCGCAGCAAACCGCTGCACCGTTATTGTACACCATTGCAAAAAGAATGTCTACAATATTGCCGCAGAAAGGAAAAACTTTCCGCCGCGCCTCCATGCTTGCAAAGGCGAAGCCCCTGCGCGAAACGCGCCGCCGCAAAAAGGAAGCGGCGGGCAGCCGAGCCGCCCGTCGCTTCCTTTTTGCTTTATTGATCCAATTCGTAATGGCAGCCGGAAACGTCCGTCGGCGGAAGGGTCTCCCCTTCGCGCATGTAGACGCTGCCGACGATATCGCCCTCGGCGCTGATCACCTTGTAATTCGCCGTACGGGGCGCCGTATCGCCGCAATTCAGTCGCATTTGAAAGCACCTCCTTTTCTCTTTTTCCGCAGTATGCCGCCGCGGCAAAAAATTATGCAAACAGGCACCGCCCCGCCAACAAAAGGAGCGAAAGGGCGGCAAGGTAGACCGCGAAGGGAAGCAGCGCTCCGCTGCCCGCCGTACGCAGCAACAGCTTTGCCGACGCCGCCCCGCAGACCGCCGCACACAGCGTGCCGACGGCGAGGCTCCCCCACGGGATGGGCATCCCGCCCGCGCTGCCCGCCGCCCCGACTGCCTCCGCAAGCACCGCCCCCGCAATGACGGGCACGCTCATCAACAGCGAAAACTCCGCCGCCTCCGCCCGCGGCACACCCAAAAAAATGCCCGCCGCAAGCGTCGTGCCGCTGCGCGAAAGCCCGGGGATGACCGCAAGCGCCTGCGCACAGCCGATGCCGAAGGCACGGGGCGCGTTCAAAAGCCGCCCCGCATACCCGCGGCGCAGCCGCACGGATGCGGCAAAGAGCAGCAGCGCGGTGAGCGCAAACGCCGCCCACAGCCATTCGCCGCCGAAAAAAACGGCGTCTACCGCATCCCGCAGCAAAAAGCCGACC
>CALWBR010000095.1 GCA_944376145.1 uncultured Clostridia bacterium
GGAACGCCTCGTATTCGTTGGGAAAATTCATGACCCAGCTGTGCGCGTGCGTCCCCGCGACGGGGATATCGAACAGCTTGCCCGCGAGCACGTCGGACGTGGACGCGCAGCCGCCGATGACCGCCGCCCGTGCGCCGTAGACGCCCGCATCGGGACCCTGCGCGCGGCGCAGCCCGAACTCCATGACGGCGTCGCCTTCGGCGGCATAGGCGATCTTTGCCGCCTTGGTCGCAATGAGCGTTTGGTGGTTGACGATGTTCAAAAGCGCCGTCTCCACGAACTGCGCCTCCAACAGCGGCGCGCGCACCGTGAGGATGGGCTCTTCGGGGAAGACGACCGTCCCTTCCGGCACGGCGTACACGTCGCCCGTGAAACGGAACGTCTTCAAATAATCCAAAAAGGGCTCCGCAAACAGCCCGAGCGAACGCAGATAGGCGATATCCTCCGCCGTAAAATGCACCGAACGGATGTAGTCGAGCGCCTGTTCCAACCCCGCCGCCACCGAATACGTGATGACGTTGTTGCGGCGGAAAAAGAGGTCGAACACGGCGATATCGTTCTGTTTGCCGTTTTTGAGATACCCGCCCATCATGGTGAGCTGGTACAGGTCGGTCAGCAATGTGAGATCGCGGCTCATTGCCTGCCCTCCCCCTGCCCGTCCTCGGGCGGCTCCCCTTCCGAGGGCTGCGCGGGGGTGTACGGACGGAAAAACTCCTTGATGCGGGCGGGCAGCCCCTGCCGCCACAGACGGAACCGCTCGCCGAGCGGCTTTTTCTCCGCTTTGGGCGGGGCGGACGCCGGCTCCGCGGTCTGTTCGCGCGAAGGCTCCTCTTCCGCCAGAGCAGCCGCGCCGCCCGCCTGCATGATACGCGCCTTGGTGCGTTTTTGCTGCTCTTCCCGCTTTTTCAGCTCTTCTTTCGTATAATAGACGGGGAAAACGGCGAGCGGTTCGCTGTTTTTCGACCCGAAAAACGCGCCGTGCTTATACTTGTTCCAGCCGATGAGCACGGCGGCGAGCAAAAAGCCACCCACGCACATGATGATCGCGAACACCTCCGAGATCATCACGGTGTGCCCGAGCTGGAACTGCGGATCGCGCAGCGGCTCCATGATGGAACGCACCAGCCCGTACCCGAAAAAATACCCCGCCATCGAAAGCCCGTGCGGGCGCTTGTTGAACTTCCACATGAGGGTGAACAACAGCGCGAAGATGACGAGATTGGCGAGCATCTCATAGAAGAAGAACGCATAGTGCCAGGTGCCCGTGCGCTCGATGTACACCGCAAAGGGGAACCACTGCATGGAAGGGTCGCTGACCAGCCCGCCGTAGACTTCCTGATTGAAGAAATTCCCCCACCGCCCCATCGCCTGCGCCAAAATGACGCCGGGGAGCAGGCAGTCCGCCACACGGAAAAAGTTGATCTTGTGGATGAGGCAGAACAGCACCACCCCGAGCGCACCGCCGATGATGCCGCCCGTGATGGACAGCCCGCCGTCGCGGAAGCCCGAAAACCACTCCGTGATGGAGGAACCGGGATCGGTCAGCACCGAAAAGGTGCGCGCGCCGACGATGCCCAGCGGCAGCACGCACAACAAAAGGTCGATCACCCAGCTCACGGGGATGTTGCGCCGCTTGAAGAGCAGCGAAACGACGATGACCGCCAAAAGCACGCCGATCAGGATCATGACGGCGTAATAATAGATCTCCAGCCCGAAGACGGTAAAGGAGCGCTCGGGGATGGAATAGTTCGGTTCGTTCATACGATCCGCTCCGCGCCCGCACCGCGGCGGGCAAAAGGTAAAATCGAGACCATTATACCATATCCCGCGCGCAAACGCAAAGCAATCGCCGCACTTTTCCCAATTTTGCCGAAAGGGCAAAAACACCCCCGCCCGCTTTCCCGCGGACGGGGGATCGTATCGTTTACTCGGCGCGGCGGCACCCCAACGAAATGAGCAAAGCGCCGTCCACCTTCCGCATCGTGCCGCTCGGCAGCGCGCCGATGCGCTCTTTGAGCCGCCGTTTATCCAACGTGCGGATCTGTTCGAGCAAGATCACCGAATCGCGCGCCAGCCCGTAACTGTTGCCGGCGATCTCGATGTGCGTCGGCAGCCGTGCCTTCGTCATTTTGCTGGTGATCGCCGCGGCGATGACCGTCGGTGAATATTTATTGCCGACGTCGTTTTGCACCACGAGCACGGGGCGGATGCCGCCCTGCTCGCTGCCCACTACGGGGCTGAGATCTGCGTAATACAGTTCGCCCCTCTTGATCTCCATACACTGCGCCCTCGCCGTCTTTCTCTTTCGGAAAAGTCCCTCCCGTTCCAGTATATGTAGCGAAGCCGCCCGCCCGTTCCCGGAAAGACCTTTCCTCCCTACAGTATTCCCGCAAGAGCGCAAAAAAATACGCCGTACAAGCGTACGGCGCAAAAATCCGTCTTCGGATCATGTGCTCCTTCCCGTTTCGGCGATCGCCCGCGGAAGAGCCGCAATGACGTCCCGCCCGCACACGGAATACTCGCTGCCGACCGCCTCCGCCGCCAGCGCGCCCGCCCTGCCGAGCAGGTATGCCGCGCAGCACGCCGCCTCCGCCGCGGGGATCCCGCGCGCGGCAAGCGCCGCCAAAACGCCCGCGAGCACATCCCCGCTGCCGCCCTTGGCAAGCGCCGGCGTACCGGAAACGATACAGCGCACCGAAGCCCCGTCCGCAAAGAGCATGGTATTGCCTTTGAGCAGCACGCCGACCCCGTACTTTGCCGCGAAGGCGGAAGCAAGCTCTGCCCCGCGCTCCTGCACGCACGGCACGCTCTCCCCGCACAGGCGCGCAAATTCGCCCAAATGCGGCGTGAGCACGACGGAGCAAGCGCGCGGCTCCTGCAAGACGGAGAGCCCGTATGCGGCAAGCGCGTTGAGCGCGTCCGCATCCAAAACGAGCGTACCGCCGAACCGCTGCAACAAAAACCGCACGATCGCATGCAGCGGGCGGCTTTTGCCCGCGCCCATACCGACGGCGATCGCATCCGCGCGCCCGCACAGCTTTTGCAAAAATTCTTCGTCCGCGGCAATGCACCCGTCTTCTTCGGGCACGGCGGTCAAAACGGCTTCGGGCAGCGCCCCGACGCAATACGGGAACAAGGACCGCGGAACGCACAGCTCGGTATACCCGCACCCGCCGCGCAGCGCCGCGCCCGCCGAAAGCAGCGGCGCGCCCGAATAGGCGAGGCTGCCGCCCAGCAGCGCCGCCCTGCCGTAGCTGCCTTTGTGCGAAAAACTTGCCCGCCGCGGGAACAGCGGCGCAAAGTCCGCTCCATCGCACAAGCTGCCGCGCGGCGGCTGCGGCAGGGCGATGCCGATGTCCTTACGGACAATTTTTCCGCATACGTCTCGCCCTTTTCCGAACAACAGCCCGTATTTCAGCTCGCCGACCGCGACCGTCACGTCCGCCCGCACGCACAGCGTTCCCTGCCCGCTGTCGCCGTTGAGCCCGCTCGGGATATCGGCGGAGAGCACCCTCGCGCCGCTCGCGTTGATGCGCGCGATCGCCTCGGCAGCCGCGCCCGTCGGCGCGCCGTGGAAGCCCGTCCCGAACAGCGCGTCGATCACAACGTCGAACCGCTCTTCGGGGAATGCCGCAAGTACCTCCCCGCGGTATTTTTGCCGCTGGGCGGCGCAGTCTGCGGAAGCTTCCCCGCCGACGCCGTACACCGCCGTGCGGTACCCGCGCTCCATGAGAAGGCGCGCCGCACACCAGCCGTCTCCGCCGTTGTTGCCGACGCCGCAGACGGCGAGCACGGAACCGCCCCCGCGCCCGCGCAGCAGCGCCTCCGCCTCGTCGGCGATCGCCGCGCCCGCGCGCTCCATGAGCGTCTGCGAAGGAACGCCCAGCGCCTCGATCGTATACTTGTCCGCCGCGCGCATCTCCGCGCAGGTCAATACGGGTTGCATCCGCTCACTCCTCCTCTTCGCCGCCCAACGCCGCGAGCGCATCCTTTGCCACGTCATAGGAGAACCCTTTCGACAAAAGATAGCGATACGCCTTGGAAAAATTCTCCCGCGAAGGCTCGCGGCTGCGCATATATTTGCGCGCAAGCTCTTTCGCCGCCTCGTCCTCGCCGGTCAGCCCTTCCAACGCGGCTTCGACCTGTTCTTCGGCGACCCCGCGGGTTTTGAGCTCCAATGCGATCAGCCGCGCGCCCTTGCGCTTGCCCGCGCTGCGCACGTACTGCGCGCTGTACTCGGCGTCGTCCACGAACCCGTACCCGCGCAATTTTTCGAGCACGTATTCGCAAACGGCGGGCAAATACCCCTTTTTTTGCAGAAAGTCGCGCATCTGCTTTTCCGTTTTCATCGTGGCGGAAAGGTGCTTGAGCGCCCTGTCCAGCGCCTGCGTCTTTTCGCTTTCGAGCTGGACTTCGGCAAGGCGCTCCGGCTCGATGTGCATGCCGACCTTCAGGCGGTTGGAAAGCACGGTCTCCAACCGCATGCCGCAGCAAAAGACGCCGTCCACGTACACGTTGCAGCGCTCTTTGTCCTTTTTTTGCGGGGTGATATCGGTGATCTCGGGCATGGCAATTCCTCCCGCCGGCAGGCGCGCCGAACGGCGCGCGAAAAGGAAAAATTCCGCGCGCGTAAACACGCGCGCGGAAGATCCGTTCATGGCGTTACCAAAAAATCGATGACCCCGCGCAGGTCCGCGGGATAGTGCTCCTGCAGCCAGGCGCCGATCTGCGTGAGGAATGCGTCCCCGTTGCAGCCGAACACGATGCGTACGGGGTCACGGTTGCACTCCAGCTTCAAACTGTATTTCGCCTCTGCCCCTTCGCAGCAGGCGTTCAGCTTGCGGCGCAGCGTATCGTCCAGCCATTCGAAGTCTTCCCCCTCTTCCCCTTCGGCAAGGATGGCGCGGTACAGGTCGGCGCGCTGCGAAAACTCCCGCCAAAAGCGGAGAACGGGCTTTTCTTTCGGCTTTTTTACAAACAGCTTCATTACAGCTTGACCACCCAGCCGTGCGGATCGGGCAGCTTACCCGTCTGGATACCGGTGATGGTATCGTACAGCCACTTGGTGATCTTGCCCATTTCGCCGCCGTTGACGACGTAATCCTGCCCCTTGTACTCCATCATGCCGACGGGCGAAATGACTGCCGCGGTCCCCGTACCGAACGCCTCGTCGAGCGTGCCGTTCTTTTGCGCGGCGATCACTTCGTCGATGGAGACGCGGCGCTCGCTCACCTTGTACCCGTTCGCTTGCAAGAGTTCGATGCAGCTCTTACGGGTGATGCCGGGAAGGATGGAACCGACGAGCGCGGGCGTGACGACTTCGCCGCCGATGACGAAGAACATATTCATCGAACCGACTTCTTCCACATACTTCTTTTCGTTCGCGTCCAGCCAAAGCACCTGGTCAAAGCCCTTCTTTTCCGCCTCTTCGCCCGCTTTGAGAGAGACGGCGTAGTTGGCGATGCATTTGGATTCGCCGGTGCCGCCGACGGTGGCGCGGGTATAATAATCCTCCACCAAAAGACGGGTAGGCGCCAGCCCGTGCGCATAATAGCTGCCGACGGGCGAGAGGATGATGAAAAACAAATACTCGTTGCTCGCGTGCACGCCGAGCGCGACTTTCGTGGCGATGATGGACGGACGGATGTACAGCGCCGTACCGGGCGCGGTGGGGATCCAGTCCTTTTCCAGTTTCAACAGTTCAAACAGACCGTTGAGCACGAATTGTTCGTCGATGCGCGGGATGCACATGCGGTCCGCCGAACGGTTCATGCGTTTGAAATTTTCTTCGGGGCGGAACACACGGACTTCGCCCTGTTCGTTTTTGAAGGCTTTGAGCCCCTCGAAGATCCCCTGCGCGTAATGGAAGACCGTTGTCGCAAGGTCGAACGCGACGGGGGCGTACGGCTCGATCTTTGCGTCGTGCCAGCCCTGCCCCGCCGTGTAGCGCATGGTGAACATGTGGTCGGTAAAGTACTTACCGAAGCCGAGCGGCTCCCCCGCGGCAGGCTTTTGTTTCGGATGCTGCGTTTTGATGATCTGAAGTTCCATGATGACCTCCCGCCGTGCCGCAAAAGCGGCGCGGAATCTCTTTGCCGTAATTTTTATCTCTGTCCGTATTATACCACGCGGCAACGCATTTGTAAACAATTTACAAAACGGATAATACGAATCAAAACCATCGATTTTATGAATCGTTATCCGACGGGGAACGCCGTCCAGCCCGTCTCCCCCGCGGCGATGCGCACCCTGCCCGCGAGGTAGTCGGTGAGCGCGGCGCAAAACGGCGCCTCATCTTCCAAGGAGACGGAGAGCGTCACCGTCACGTCGCCCGCGTACGCCGTGTCCGAAGGCGTGCAGCCGCGGGCAGCCAAAAACTTTTTGAGCGCGTCGAACTGCTCGTACCCGACCGCCGCCGTGAGCGTACGGCACACGCGGTATTCGCAGAGCCGCGCCCCTGCGAGCGCCTCCGCCGCCGTGCCCGCATAGGCGCGCACCAGCCCGCCCGCTCCCAGCTTGACCCCGCCGAAGTAGCGGGTAACGGCGACGGCGCTTTCAAACAGCTTTTTGCTGCGCAGCACTTCCAAAATGGGCATGCCCGCCGTACCCTGCGGTTCGCCGTCGTCCGAAAAGCGCAAAAGATTGCCCTTTTTATCCGCCACGAACGCATAACAGACGTGCGTGGCGAGCGGATGGTCTGCCCGCACGCCGGCAAGGAAGGCGCGCGCTTCCTCTTCGCTCTCCACATGCGCCGCATTGGCGATAAAGCGGGAGCGCTCGATCACCTTTTCATAGGTGAACGGCGCGTAGACGGAGAGATACCCGCTCATTGCAGGAGCACGCGGATGTGCACCTTTTTCCCTTTATGCAGCACGAAGGTGCCGTTCGCCTTCGCCGCCGCGGGGATCGCCGCGTTCACGTCCTCGATCTTCTCCTCGTCGAGCCTGACGCCGCCGCCTTCGATCAGCCGCCGCGCCTCGCTCTTCGACTTGGCGGCGCCCGCCGCGACCAACGCATCGGCGACGGTCGCCGTATCGGCGGGGATGGATGCGGCGGGCATGTTTTCGGCGTCGCCGCCGAATGCCGCGCGCGCCTGTGCCTGCGCGCTCGCCGCCTTCTCTTCCCCGTGCACGAGCTTGGTGAGTTCGTAGGCGAGCCGCTCTTTGGCGGCGTTCATGCGCTCATCTTTATATGCACACAGCTGCGCGATCTGCTCCAACGGCAAAAACGTCAAGAGTTTTAAGCACTTCTCTACGTCCGCATCGTCGGTATTGCGCCAGTACTGGTAAAATTCGTAAGGCGTCGTCTTGTTCTCGTCCAGCC
>CALWBR010000096.1 GCA_944376145.1 uncultured Clostridia bacterium
CGACCAGCGCGTACATCGCCCCTGCGAGCGCGCACAGGATCACCGTCGCCGCCATCACGAGGTCTAAACGGACCACTTGCCCGCCGTAGACGATCAGGTATCCGAGCCCCGCGCGCGAACTGATGTATTCGCCCATGATCGAGCCGATCCATGCCATGCCGACGCAGATCTTCAGCATGCCGATAAAGGCGGGCACGGAGGAGGGCAGCACGAGCTTGGTAAGGATCTGCAATTTGCTTGCGCCCATCGAACGCAGCAAAAGCAGCTTCCCTTTGTCGGTCGCGGCAAATCCGCCGAGCATGTGCAGGATCGCCACGATGATGCCCACGAGCACCGTCATGAACAAAATGGCGGTGGAGCCCGTTCCGAACCAAACGATGATGACCGGTCCGAGCGCGATCTTGGGCAGGCTGTTCAAAACGACGATATACGGTTCCAGCACCCGCAGCGCGCGTTCGCTCCACCAAAGCGCCAAGGCGATCAGCGTGCCCAAAACGACGGCGATCGCAAATCCGGCGAGCGTTTCCCAAAGCGTCGTGCCGATGTGCAAAAACAGCGTCCCGTTTGCAGCCAGTTCGCCGATCGCTTTTGCGATGCGCGAAGGAGAACTGATGATGAACGGGTCGATCAGTTGCAGCTGTGCGATGAGCTCCCATATCCCGAGCAGGGCAAGCAGCAGCCCGATGCGCAGCGCCTGTACCAAGATGGTCTCGCGCCGTATTTTTTGCAGGTACAGCAAATGTTCGCGCGAAACGGCGGCATTCTTCTTCATGCGTTCAACTCCTTCCAAAGTATTTCAAACCAGCCCGAAAAGCGGGGCGACTCCCTGCGTTTCAGCGGAGAAGCGCTTGTAAAATCCAATGTGTGCGCCGCGACCACATGCGCGGGGCGCGCGCTCAAAACGAGCACGCGGTCCGCACACGAGACCGCTTCGGAAATGTCGTGCGTGATCAAAAGCGCCGTCTTTTTTTCTTCGCGGATGACGCGGCATACATCTTCGCACACATTCAGCCGTGTTTGGTAGTCGAGGGCGGAGAACGGTTCGTCGAGCAGCAGGATGCCCGGATCCGCCGCAAGGGTGCGGATGAGCGCGGCGCGCTGCCGCATCCCGCCCGATAGCTGCGCAGGGTAGTGCTTCAAAAATCCGCCGAGCCCGTACTTTTCGGCAAGCGCCAGGGCGCGTTTGCGGTTTTCGAGTGTGTTTTTTTTGCGGATCTCCAGCGGCAGCACGATGTTTTGTTCCACCGTGCGCCAGGGGAAGAGCTCGTCTTTTTGCAGCATGTAGCCGATGTTCCCCGCCTGTGCCGCGCCGCCGCGCACCAGCACTTCTCCCGCGGAGGGGCGCAAAAGCCCCGCCGCCAGAGAGAGCACCGTCGTTTTGCCGCAGCCGGACGGTCCGATCACGGCGATAAATTCGCCTTCGTCAACGCAAAAGCTCATGTGCTCCGCCGCAAGCGTTTCGCCTGCCTTGGTATGGTAGGCGAGGCGCACGTCTTTGAATTCGAGCACGTGTTCCGTGTTGTTTTCCATTGGTGTTTCTCCGTGTATTCCCGCCGCGCACGCCCCGCGGCGGTTTTTTATGCGGCGTTCAATGCCGCATGGACGGCAGCGGAGCGCTCCGTATCCACAAGGTCGGTCAGCTCTGCCCGCCGTTCCAGCTCTCCCGCGTTGTCGATGATGTCCAGCAGGCGGTTGAACGCGTCTTCGGTCATCGTCATGTCTTCCTGCCAGGCGTCGATCGCTTTGTAACTGTCCAATGAAGTCGCCAACGCGGCTTCGCTCGTGCCGTCAAAGTACGGGGCGAGCAGTTTTGCGCAGTCCGCGCTCGGGTTGTTTTTCACGTACCCGATCGCCCGCATCACCGCCCGCAAAAAACCGTCCGCCGTTTCGCCGTTCGCGTCCAGCCAGCTCTCTCTTGCGATGAAGCAAGTGTAGGGCACCTCGCCCGATTCTTCCCCGACCGAGGCGACCACGTACCCCTTGCCTGCGGCTTCGTAATCGGAGGCGACCGGTTCGAACATCGTACAGTAGTCCGCAATGCCCGATTCAAACGCCGCCGTCATGTAGTTGAAGTTCACGTCGTAGTTCATGGTCACGTCCGTACCGTCGTACAGTCCGTTTTGGTTGAGTACGTATTCGAAAGTCATTGCGGGCACACCGCCGGGGCGCCCCGCCAAGATCTCCTTCCCCGCAAGGCTCGTCGCCCAGTCGAAGGTCTCTGCCTCGTCGACGCGCGAAACCAAAAAGGAACCGTCTCGCTTGGTCAGCTGCCCGAACACCGTCGGTACGTCGTCGGATCCGCCGAGCAGCACATACAGCGCCGCTTCGGGGCCGCAAAAGCCGATGTCCGCCCCGCCCGAAAGCACGGCAGCCATCACGTTGTCCGCGCCGCCGCCGTTGGTCAGTTCGATCGCAATGCCCTCTTCTTCAAAGTAGCCGAGCGCTTCCGCCGCATACAGCGGCGCGTAAAAAATGGAGTGCGTCACCTCGTTCAGGCGGATCGTTTTGTCCTCGTCCGCGCCCTTTGCGCAAGCGGCAAAGGGCAGCACCGCAAAGAGCGCGCACAAGATAGCCGTCAATATCTTTTTCATGTATGTTCTCCGTATTTTATGTCGTTCCGCGCAGGCGCGGAAGCCGATATTACATGGTATGCGGCGGCGGTTTGTTTTGATAATGCGGGCAAAATTTTTTCACGTCGGGCGGCGTGCTAAAAAAACAGTTTTTTTAATTTCAAACATTTTTTGTAAAAATTTAAAAAAAATTATTGAAAAACTGCAAATCGTATGATATAATTGAAATATAAGAACGGAAGAAGAAGGGGAAGTGTTCGTTGAAAAGGTGGTCTGAGACCGGGATGAAAACTTTTCGTGTTGTCGCGGCAGTGCTTGCACTGTGTTGTTGCGGCTGCGCGGTCTTCGGCTGTGCCGAAGACCCGCCGCCGCAGCAGCAGCAGGCGATCTATATTGAGATCAGTGGTGCGTTTTCGATCGGCGAGGAAATCACCGCATATCCTTTGGACGTCGTGCTGTCGGAAGAGGAGATCGCCGCCATGTTGCAGGCGGCGGATCCCGTGTTGCGGCAGTATTATTACGAAGATGAGACCTATGCCTGTTTTTTGGACGAGACCTTTGTTTACGATCTGTCGGGCGCCGCTGCGATAGCGGCAGGGGCAATAGCGCTGCAGGATGAAGCGGCGCTCCAAGCCTTGAAGCAAAGGCTGGAAGCGGATCTCGCGGTGATCGATGCAACACGTTTTTCGGCGCTCGATTGCTATGATTACCTCTATCTTTGCGATGTGCTCGGGTTGGAGATCGGCTGTGCGGAAGAGATCCGCGCCATTCTTTCCGCCCGCGTGCGGGAGGATTATAAGATCGTATATTTGAGCGACCCGGAGGAGTCGCTGGGGCGCAGCCTTTCGTTGACTTGCAAATTGCAGGAATATGCAGACGTGTTGGGGCTCGCCTCTTCCGCGTGGGAGCAGGAGATCGCTCGCTGCTTTGAAGAATTTGCATTCGTTCCCTATACGGAGGGGGTCGAAACGACCTTCTACAACGCGGGCGGATATGTCGTTTCGGCATTGAACTGCTTTGGCTTGTGGGACGCCGCCGCGCAGGCGGAAACGCGTGCCTGGGCAGAGAGCTGGAAGAGCTATTACGATGCGCTCCCTTTGAGCGATACCCGCCAAGTTGTCCAATGTTCGCAGTTTTATGAAGTGTATGAACAATACGATGCTGCCTCGGTGCCTGCGTCGCGGCTGACGGAGGCGTTTTGCGCGTTCACCGCCGAAGAGTGGCTGGAGACGGACAGCTGGGTGCTGATCGCAGCGGCGCTGCGGTATGTTCCTGTGCAGGAGGGAGAGCCTTTCCGCACGTTGGCTTCCTCTTTGCTGCACGAAGGGGAAGGGTTCCTCTTAAAGGACGGGTATTTCTCCGTCAAAAACACGTATGGCGGGCTCGGTCTGAGCGATAAACTCGATGCGGGGTGGGTGAACATCCAAAAGATAAAAACATTCCTTGAAGAGGTTTGCTTCGCCGCCGCCCTGCAGGCGGAAGGCACGGCGACTTCCGCCCGTCTGCTGGCGGACAGCGTTGCCGCGCATCAATGGATCAATGTCATACACGGGAAGGAAGCTGTGTGGGATCTTGCCGAAGAGTACGAAGAACGGTTCGGGGAAGCGGCGGCGGCATTGTGCAAGGCGCTCGAGTCCGTCCCCGACGCCAAGTATTTTGAAGCGTTGACGGATGTGACCGATCTGTACCTGTACGGGTTTATGAACAACACGATCCCGTTGGATGTGAACGCGATCCGCGCCCGTGTGGAACGGATGTACGAGGAGGGCAGTCTCAGCTTGCAGGACGCGTCGTGGGCATACCGGATCACGCGCAACATCCGCACGGGGAAGCTTCCATCGCTGGCGCAGCAGGAAGGCTTTGTATATGAGCAGAAGGAGCTGCTCGATTGGGAAGAATCGTTCCGCGTATACGGCAGATATTACGCGGAGGACGGGTCCGCGCTGTACGAAGGTCCGGCAACATTGGATCGGGTCGCGGCAACGCTGCGCCTTGCCGGGGGCATTTATGCGGATCCCGATCTGCCCAAGGGGTATTGTGAAGACGACCCGGAAGTTTTGATCCGTACCAAGATCAACGAAGCGTGCAGGAGGATGCAGCGAAACATAGAAGGCGAAGTTTATCGGCTGTTGGGGGACAATGTGCTCTTCGCCGAAGAAGAGGGCGGGCGCATCACCCCGTATTCCGCATCGATGAGCTTTCGGTCGGATTATTGGAGATGGAGGATGCCCGAATACGGAGAGGGGTAAGTATGGAATTAAAGGGGATCTGTAAATCGTATGCGGGGCGCGAGGTCCTGCATCGGGTCGACATCGAGTTCCGCCGCTCGCAATTGACGGTGCTGGACGGTGCATCCGGCGCCGGCAAAAGCACGCTGCTGTACTTGCTCGGGCTGCTGGAAAAGCCTTCGGAAGGCTCGTATCGGTTCGGCGGCAAACAGCTGGAGGCGCTCACCGAGCGGGAGGCGGAAACCTTCCGCGCCAAAACGGTGTCGTTTGTTTTTCAGGAAAACAATTTGCTTTCCGGCATGAGCGTTGTGAACAATATCCGTACGGCGCTTTTGTTGGCGGGGATCGAGCCGGACGAAGAGGAGATCGGGCGTACGCTCCGTACGCTCGGGATCGGCGATTTGCGCGACAGCATGGCGGAAACATTGTCCGGAGGGGAAAAGCAGCGGCTCACCGTGGCGATCGCTCTTTTGAAAAGGTCGGAGATCATTCTTGCCGACGAACCGACGGCTGCGCTGGATAAGGAGAATGCGGAGAGTATTTTCCAACTCCTTTCCGAAATAAAGGGCGGTCGGTATATTGTGTTGATCAGCCACGATAAAGGGTTGACGGAGCGCTATGCCGATCGGGTCATAACGCTTACCGACGGCGCGGTGACGGAGGATCGCTCCGTCCAAACGGCAGAGGAGGCGAAGGGCGGCGAATACGCGCGGGAAGAGCGCAGCGGCAGGTTTTCGGTCGCGCAAGCCGCCTGCATCGGTGCGTCAAATTTTAAAAGGCGGTGGCGCTCTCTCGTCTTTGTCTGGCTGTCTTTGGTCTTGGCGGTCACCGCAGCGTTGACGATGGCAAACGTGTACGTCACCTCTTCCGGAAGCGCCGCCTCTCTCAACGCGTATTATGAAATGGACCGCGTCAACATTGACCGTTGGGAGATGCTGCGATCGTCGCAAGATATTGCCGCTCTGGATCTCGATTCGATCGCGGCGGCGGCAGAAGGAGTGGGGATCGCCCATATCGCGCCAAAGTACGGGTCGTTTTCAAGTGGGCTCGCCGTTTATCTTGCGCCGGATCCGTTCGATGTTTGGGAGAACGGCTTTTCGCTCGAGAGCATTGAGATCGAACAATTCGAATACAACGATTTTTATTTGGAGCGGATGCAGGCGCTGGATATCATAGGTGAGCTGCCGAAAAACGCCAACGATATCCTGCTCAGCGAAACAAAGGCGCTTTTGCTGACGGACGATCCGTCCGAATTGGTCGGGAAAACGTTTTATCTGCGCGAGGCGTTCGAGGATCCCGTGGAAGTCCGCATCGCGGGGATCAACCGCTCGCGCACGTCTTCGTATTGGAATTATAACGAAGAGGAGCACCTGCACTTGCGGGAGATCTTGACGTATTGCTCTACGGAGGTGATCTGCAGCGTATTGGAAAACGGCGCCGCGTATTGGGAGCAGCATAACTCTGCCAGGGTCTCGGTCTATGGCGAAAAATCATTCGATACCATGTTGTGCCCCGTGATGTATGCGGAAGCCGCGCCGCGGCTGCTGTACGGGAGCGCGCCGCAAAGCGGGCAGATCGTGATTTGTGCGCAGGATGTGTATGACTTTTTGCAGATGGCAACGGGGAATTCGTTCCGGGCGGAAGTCTCCGAGAGTGCGATCCTGGCAGGAAAATTGCCCGAATCGATGCAAAAGATCTTGTTTACGTCGCAATTTTATATCGGAGCCAATTCCTTTGTCCCGGTCACGGTCAGCGGGATCGGCGAAGAACAGGGCACGGACTATCTCTATTTGGCAGACGGGCTGGAGCAAAAAATATTTGCCGTCGAGCCGATCGGGTATACGGTGTATGCGGCGGATAAAAACGACGTAAACCAATTGAAAGAGCAGCTTTCCGAAGCGTTCCCCGCCGCCGCCGTCTCGGTGCCTTCCACGCAGATGGAGGGGAACCGGATCGCGGAATTGATCGACGTTGTCTGGATCATGCTGTTCGTTTCGGTGTTGCTCGTGCTCCTGGCATTGGTTTTGGTGTATGTGCATATAAAGACGGACATCCTGCAAAGAAGGTATGAGATCGGGCTGCTGCGTTCGTGGGGCGCGGGGAACCGCGAGCTGCTGCTTGTTTTCTTGTTCGACGCGCTGTTGTTGTGCGGGGTCTCGCTTGTGGCGGGGGTCGCCCTCGGCATCGGTCTGACGTACAGCATCCCGCTGATGATCACATCGCTGGAAAACATCACGATGCATGTTTCCGTATTGGCTTTGGTGCTCATCGTCGTCTTGAACGCGTCGATAGCGGTCCTCTCTTCGTTGTTCTCGTTGTGGAAGGCGAGAAAGCTGAGCCCGCGCGAATGCATTTTAACGAGATAAGGTTTGCTGCTCACGCTACGGGTATGACCGCCGCAAAACGGGGCGGTACGGCAGAAAACCAAAAGCGCGCTTTACGGCAAAAAAAGGGTCGGGGGAGCAATTTCCCCCGGCTCTTTTATCGTTCGGCGGGCTCTTGTTTTCGCTTGGATTTTCGGGGGCGGATAGCCGCTCTTTTTAATTGACAAGCCGCCTTTGATTTTATATAATGGTTGGCATGACATAACGGGCGCAAGGGTCTTGTGCGGCGCCAAAGAAGAAGCTGAGGGATGTTGATCATGGACATGGAAAAGACGTATAATCCGAAAGATTTTGAGGACAAATTGTATGCCGAATGGATGCAAAAGGGGTATTTCCGCGCCGAAGCGGATCCCTCCAAAATTCCGTTCACCATCGTCATTCCGCCCCCCAACATCACGGGGCAGCTGCATTTGGGGCACGCGCTCGACAATACCATCATCGACGCGCTCATCCGCTTTAAACGCATGCAGGGCTATGCCGCCTTATACCTTCCCGGCTGCGACCATGCCTCCATTGCCACCGAGGTGAAGATCGTCGAGCAGATGAAGGCGGAGGGGCTGACCAAAAAGGATGTGGGGCGCGACGGCTTTTTGCAGCGTGCCTGGGCATGGAAGGAAAAGTACGGCGGGCGCATCGTCGATCGGAAGAAAAAGATGGGCGTCTCCTGCGATTGGTCCCGCCTCGCCTTTACCATGGACGAGAATTGCTCGCGCGCCGTGCGCGAAGTGTTCGTCAACCTGTACGAAAAGGGGCTCATCTACCGCGGCGACCGCATCATCAATTGGTGCCCCAGCTGTAAAACGGCGCTTTCGGATGCCGAAGTCGAGTACAGCGAAGAAGATTCGCATTTTTGGCATTTAAAATATCCCGTAAAGGACAGCGACGAGTTCATCGTCGTTGCCACCACCCGTCCCGAAACGATGCTCGGCGACACCGCCGTTGCCGTCAACCCGCAGGACGAGCGGTATACGCATATGGTCGGCAAAACGCTTGTGTTGCCCCTTGTCGGCAGGGAGATCCCCATCGTCGCCGATGCGTATGTAGACAAGGAGTTCGGTTCCGGCGCGGTGAAGATCACCCCGGCGCACGACCCGAACGACTTTGAAGTGGGCAAACGTCATTCGCTGCCCGTTATCCGCGTCATGAACGACGACGGCACCATGAACGAAGAAGCGGGCGTATATTGCGGGTTGGACCGCTATGCCGCGCGGGAAAAGATCGTAGCGGATCTGAAGGCATGCGGCGCGCTCGTGGAGATCGAGCCGCACAAACACAACGTCGGGCATTGCTACCGCTGCCACAGCACGGTGGAGCCCATCGTCTCCAAGCAGTGGTTCGTAAAAATGGCGCCGCTTGCCAAGCCCGCCATTGACGCCGTCGTGCGCAACAAGATCAAGTTCACGCCCGATCGCTTTGCCAAGATCTATTTCAACTGGATGGAAGGCATCCGCGATTGGTGCATTTCCCGTCAGTTGTGGTGGGGGCACCGTATTCCCGTTTGGTACTGCGACGATTGCGGCAAAATGACGGTCAGCAAGAGCGATCCTTGCGAGTGCGTGCATTGCCACAGCAAAAACATCCGTCAGGACGAAGATGTGCTGGATACCTGGTTTTCTTCGGCGCTGTGGCCGTTTTCGACGCTCGGCTATCCCGAAAAGACGGACGATTTCAATTATTTTTACCCGACGGACGTGCTCTCGTGCGGGTACGATATCATCTTTTTCTGGGTCGCCCGCATGATCTTTTCGGGGATCGAGCACACGGGCAAAGTGCCGTTCCGCGATGTGCTGCTGCACGGCATCGTGCGTGACGAACAGGGCAGGAAGATGTCTAAGTCTCTCGGCAACGGCATCGACCCGTTGGAAGTTATCGCCGAGTACGGCGCCGACCCGCTGCGCTTCTCGCTCGTTTCGGGCGTTGCGCCGGGCAACGATACCCGTTACAGCAAGGCGAAGGTAGAGTCCGCCCGCAACTTCATGAACAAAATCTGGAACGCGTCGCGCTTCGTGCTCATGAATTGCGAGGGCGTAAAGATCCCGCCCCTTTCCGCGATCCGTCTGTCTCCCGCGGATAAATGGATCGTCTCCCGTTTGGAGAGCTGCATCAAAGAAGTCACGCTCAACATGAACAAGTTCGAGCTCGGCATTGCGGCGGGCGCCTTGTACGACTTTTTGTGGAGCGACTTCTGCGATTGGTACATCGAACTTTCCAAGAGCGCGTTGTACGGCGAGGACGAGGAGCGGAAAGCGGCAACGCTCGGCGTGCTGTGCTTCGTGCTCGATAACGCGCTGCGGCTGCTGCATCCCTTCGTGCCGTTCATCACGGAGGAGATCTGGCGCAACATTCCGGGAACGGAAGGCAGCATCATGGTCGCCGATTTCCCGCGTTACAATGCGAAACTGGCTTATAAAAAAGAGGCGAAGGCTTTCGCCGCCGTCATGGATATCATCAAGGCGGTGCGCAATATGAAGACCGCCGTGAACTGTCCGCCCTCCAAAAAGGTGCGGCTGTACGTCAATGTTCCCAACAAACGCATCGTGCAGGCGAATGCGGGCGCCATACAAAAGCTGGCGGGCGCCAGCGAGATCGTTTTTGTCGAAGGCGGCGCCGACATTGCTGAAAAAACGATGTCGCAAGTTACGGAAACGTGCACCGTTTTTGTGCCGCTGGGGGAACTTGTCGACCCCGAAAAGGAGCGCGCGCGCCTGCAGGGCGAGCTGGAACGCATCATGGGAGAGATCGCCCGTGCCGACAGCAAATTGCAAAACCGCGGGTTTATCGAAAAAGCGCCCCGCGCCCTGGTCGATGCCGAGCGTGAAAAGCTGGAAAAGTTTATCGGCATGAAAGAGAAGGTGGAAGCGCAGCTGCGCGAACTTGCATAAAAAACGCGCTCCCCGTTCGGGGAGCGTTTTTGATGGGGAAGGCATATGTTCAACATCGTTTTGGTCGAACCGGAGATCCCGCAGAACACGGGCAACATCGTGCGCACCTGTGCCGCCACGGGGTGCAGGCTGCATCTCGTCCGCCCGCTCGGCTTCGAGGTGTCGGATAAATACCTCAAACGCGCGGGGCTGGATTATTGGCGTTTTGTGGATATTTCCTATTATGACGGCGTGGAAGAATTGTTTGCCGCCAACCCGCAAGGCAGGTTTTGGTTTTTTTCGACTAAGGCGGCAAAGGTGCACAGCGACGTCGCCTACGCCGAAGGCGATTTTTTGGTCTTCGGTAAGGAGACGAAGGGGCTGCCCGAGCCGTTGCTGGCAGAGCGGTACGAGCATTGTGTGCGCCTTCCCATGGCGGGAGAGATCCGTTCGCTGAATCTGTCTAACTCCGTTGCCGTCGCCGTATACGAGGCGTGGCGGCAGCTCGGCTATGCGGGCGCGACGCTTGCGGGCAAGCTGCGCGGGCAGGCGCAAACGTGAGCGTTGAATTTTATAAAGAGGGACGGCAGGGCTTTTTTTGTATGGTATAGTCCCGTCGAGACCGTCGCGGGTATGTGCCTGCGGGCGCCGATCCGAAGATCGGCGCCCGCTTTTTGTAAAACGAACGTTTCTTTCAAAAATCTTGAAAGAAATTTCGCGAACGGAATTCCTTACTTGACAAATTTGCCAAAAAAGTATATCATAGATAATGGAAAAATTCCAAAGGAGATAAGCGATTATGAACAAGAAGTCTGTCACCGATGTCGACGTCAAGGGCAAGCGCGTACTTGTCCGCTGTGACTTCAACGTCCCGATGAAGGACGGAAAGATCACGGACGAAAACCGCATCATGGGCGCGTTGCCGACCATCAAGTATTTGATGGAGCACGGGGCGAAGGTCGTTCTTTGCTCTCACATGGGCAAGCCGCACAACGTCTTTGACGAAAAGGTCAAGCTCAACAAAAAGGAAAAGAAGGCAGTCGAGGCTTTGCCGGAGGCAGACCGCGCCGCCGCGACCGAAGAGTATATCGCCAAAGCGAAGAAAAACGATCCCGTGAAGCTGACGCTCAAACCCGTGGCAGACAGGCTCAATCAGCTTTTGGATAATAAAGTCACCTTTGCCGCCGACGTGATCGGCGCCGATGCGGAGGCGAAAGTCGCCGCCTGCAAAGAGGGCGAGTGCGTTCTTTTGGAAAATTTGCGCTTTTATGCGGGGGAAGAGGGCAAGGACCTCGAGTTCTGCAAAAAGCTCGCATCCTATTGCGATATCTATGTGAACGACGCATTCGGTACCGCACACCGTTCGCATGCGTCGACCGCTGCGATCGTGGAATACGGGCTCGTGAAAACGGCTGTCTGCGGCTTCCTCATTCAAAAAGAGATCGACGTCATGGCAAACAGCCTGGAAAATCCCGTTCGTCCCTTCGTTGCGGTGCTCGGCGGGGCGAAAGTCGCCGATAAGCTCAACGTCATCAACAACCTGCTCGCTAAGTGCGATACGCTCATCATCGGCGGCGGTATGGCGTATACCTTTATCAAGGCGCAGGGGTATGAGATCGGTAAATCGCTCTGCGACGATGAAAAGATCGGCTATTGCAAAGACATGATGCAGAAGGCGAAAGAGCTGGGCAAAAAGCTCTTACTGCCCGTTGACGCGGTCATTGCAGACGGGTTCCCCGATCCGATCGATGCGCCCATCGAAGTCAAGACGGTGAAGATCGATGCGATCCCTGCCGACAAAGAAGCGCTGGATATCGGCGAAGAGACGCGCAAAGTTTTCGCGGATGCGATCAAGGGTGCGAAGACGGTCGTATGGAACGGACCCATGGGCGTGTTCGAAAATCCTATTCTCGCGGCGGGCACCAAGGCGATCGCGCAGGCGATGGCGGACGCGAAGGATGCGATCACCATCATCGGCGGCGGCGACAGCGCGGCAGCCGTGCAGCAGCTCGGCTATGCCGACAAGATGACCCACATCTCCACGGGCGGCGGTGCGTCGCTTGAGCTGATGGAGGGGAAGGTGCTGCCGGGGATCGCGTGCCTGAACGACAAGTAAAAAAGCGCTCGCGGATTTCTCGCCGAGCTGTCGGCTGCGAAATCCTGCGATTTGAGGACGACACCGCCGTTTGCGGCTTTGCCGCTCGGCGGCGGTTTCTCCCTCTTTCGGGCACCTTTGGGGGCACACCATTATAGAGGTGCCCGAAATTCACCCTCTTCCGTCACGCCGCCCATGCGGTGTAAGGGGCAAAAGCAAAAAGCGTGGTTTTTGCTTTTGCAAAAAAGTATATCCATACAAGCCTTCCCCCTGGTGGGGAAGGTGCCCCGAAGGGGCGGATGAGGGGTGCTCGCGATGTAGTCCCCAAGCCTTCCCCCAGGTGGGGAAGGCGCCCTAAAACAACAGGGCTCCCGAAATTCGCAGCCTGCGGAAGCAGTGCGGGAATTTTGGAAAGAAGAGGAGCGGAGCGTGCATGCGAGAGCGCAGCCGACTGCTCCGACGAAAAAGCGTCGTTTTTGCTTTTGCAGAAAATTAAAAGAATTTTATAGGAGAACTGATCGATGCGGAAAGCGATCATTGCAGGCAACTGGAAGATGAACAATACCGCGGCGGAGGGTGCGGCGCTGATCGAAGCGCTCAAGCCCCGCGTTGCGGATGCGGCGTGCGACGTCGTCGTGTGCGTCCCGTTTACGGATATTCCCGCGGCGGCAAAGGCTGTTGCGGGCAGCAACATCAAACTCGGTGCGCAGAATGTGCACTTTGCGGAAAAGGGCGCCTATACGGGCGAGATCTCCGCGGCGATGCTCAAAGAGTTCGGCGTGGAATACGTTATCATCGGGCACAGCGAACGCCGCCAGTACTTCGGCGAGACGGACGAAACGGTGAACAAACGTATGCATGCCGCTTTGGCGGCAGGGCTCACGCCCATCGTTTGCGTCGGTGAGAGCCTGGAAGAGCGGGAAACGGGCAAGACCGAATCCGTGCTCGACGTGCAGATCCGGGAAGGTTTGAAGGGACTGGATGACGTTTCGAAGATCGTCATCGCCTACGAACCCGTCTGGGCGATCGGCACGGGCAAGACGGCAACGGCGGAGCAGGCGAACGAGACGATCGGGTTTATCCGTAAGACCTGCGCCGAGGTGTTCTGCCCCAAGTGTGCGGAAAAAGTGCGCATCCAGTACGGCGGCAGCATGAACGCGAAAAACTGCAAAGAGCTGATGGCGATGCCCGAGATCGACGGCGGTCTGATCGGCGGTGCGTCCCTCAAAGCGGATGATTTTTCGGCGATCGTGCATTACGACGCGTAAGGAACAAAAAAGCGGCTCCCTTGCTGTGGTAAGGGAGCCGCTTTTTTGTTTTGGTATTTTTTGCCGCGTGCAGAGGCATGCGGCAAGTCTTTTTTTTGTGGAGGATGGCTTGCATAAAACAGAAAAGGCGGCGCGCCCAAACGGGCGCGCCGCTGCATGTTTTTGTAAAGAAGGGGCTTACTCTTGCTGTTCGGCAAGTTTTTTGTAGCCTTCGTAGCGGGCTTTGCTCTCTTCCTCGTTCTCTTTGAAGAGCTTTTCCGCGGCTTCGGGCTGCGTCTTCTTCAAAGAGGAGTAGCGCGTTTCGCCCAGGATGAACGCCTGGTAATCGCCCGTCGGCTCTTTGCTGTCCAAGGTGAACGGGTTCTTGCCTTCTTCTTTGAGGGCGGGGTTGTAACGGTACAGCTGCCAGTAGCCGCACTCGACCGCGCGCTTTTCTTCGTCCTGGCTCTTGCTCATGTTGATGCCGTGGTTGATGCAGGGCGCATAAGCAATGATGAGGGAAGGTCCGTGGTATTTTTCCGCCTCGATGATCGCGTTGAGGAACTGCTGTTTGTTCGCGCCCATGGAGACCTGTGCAACGTACACATAGCCGTAGCTCATCGCCATCATGCCGAGGTCCTTCTTTTTGACGCGTTTGCCCGAGGAAGCAAACTTCGCGACCGAGCCCGTCGGCGTAGACTTGGAAGCCTGCCCGCCCGTGTTGGAGTACACTTCGGTGTCGAGCACGAGCACGTTCACGTCTTCATCGGAAGCGAGCACGTGATCCAGCCCGCCGTAACCGATGTCGTATGCCCAGCCGTCGCCGCCGAAGATCCATACGGACTTTTTGACGAGGCAGTCTTTCGCGCCGTAGATTTCTTTGCAGAGCGCGTCTGCATCGCAGCCGCATTCCTTGCACCCTTCGAGCGCGGCGACCAGCTTCTTTGCGGCAGCTTTGCTGCCCTCGGCATCTTCCATGTTAGCGAGCCATTCTTCGCAGGCGGCTTTGCCTTCGGCGTAATCTTTCCAGCCGTTTTCGGCAAGCTCTTTCACTTCCGCGGCAAGTTTTGCACGGCGTGCGGAGTACGCAAGGTTCATGCCGTAGCCGAACTCGGCGTTGTCTTCGAACAGGCTGTTCGCCCAAGCGGGACCGTGCCCCTCTTTGTTCGTGGTGTACGGGCAGGTAGGGGAGGAGCCGCCGTAGATGGAGGAGCAGCCCGTCGCGTTTGCGATGACCATGCGGTCGCCGAACATCTGGGTCACGACCTTCACATACGGGGTCTCGCCGCAGCCTGCGCATGCGCCCGAGAACTCAAACAGCGGCTGGTTGAACTGGCTGCCTTTGACCGTCGTGCGCTTGATCGCGGAGGTATCTGCCTGTTCCACATCCTGTGCGAACTCCCAGTTCTTCGCGTCCGCGTCCACAACTTCTTCCAACGGTACCATGACGAGCGCCTTGTTGCCCTTCATGCCGGGGCAAACGTTCGCGCAGACGCCGCAGCCCATGCAATCCAACGGGGAGACCTGCATGCGGAACTGCGTTCCTTTGATGCCGGTCGTGGGCTTGGTCTCAAACGTTTCGGGCTTTGCCGTATCGTCGGCGATCACGACGGGGCGGATGCACGCGTGCGGGCAGACGAAGGAGCACTGGTTGCACTGGATGCAGTTTTCAGCGACCCACTTCGGCACTTTGACCGCCACGCCGCGCTTTTCGAATTTGGTGGTGCCGACGGGCACGGAGCCGTCTGCATTGAATGCGGAAGTCGGCAGCTTGTCCCCTTCGAGCACGAGGATGGGGTGTACGACGTTCTTGAAGTATTCGTTGTCCGCAACTTTGACCATCGGCGCGCCGTCCGTCGCGTCCGCCCAGCTTGCGGGGTAGTTGACTTCCTGCAGCTGCGCCTTTGCAGAGTCGATCGCGGCGTAGTTCATGTTGACGACCGCGTCGCCCTTGCGCGAGAATTTTTTGAACACGGCTTTCTTCATGTAATCGGAAGCCTGCTCATAGGGCATGATGGAGTCGTTGATGTAGAAGAAGGCGGACTGCATGATCGTGCTCGTCTTGCCGTTGAGCCCGATATCCATCGCGATCTTGATCGCATCGATGTTGTAGAATTTGAGATGCTTTTTCGCGATCTGCTGTTTGACTTTGGCGGGCAGGTTCTTTTCCAGCTCTTCCATCGTCGTCCACTGCGAGTTCAAAAGGAACTTGCCGCCCTCTTTGATGTCGGAGAGCATGTCGTAGCGGGTGATGTAAGAGGGGTTGTGGCAGGCAACGAAGTCTGCGCTGTCGATCAGATACGAGCTCTGGATCGGCGTCTTGCCGAAGCGCAGGTGCGATACCGTGATGCCGCCCGATTTTTTGGAATCGTAGAAGAAGTACGCCTGCGCATACATATCGGTGTGGTCGCCGATGATCTTGATCGAGTCTTTGTTCGCGCCGACCGTACCGTCCGAACCCAAACCGTAGAATTTGCAGGAAATGGAGCCTTCCGGCGCCGCATCGTATTTTTCGGAAAAATCGAGAGAGGTATTGGTGAGGTCGTCGTAGATGCCGACGGTGAAGTGGTTCTTCGGCTCGCTTTGCTCGAGGTTTTTATAGACGGCATAGCACATGGAGGGGTTGAACTCCTTGGAGCCCAAGCCGTACCTGCCGCCGACCACTTTGATGCCGTCCACGCCCTTTTCGAACAGGGCGGAGCATACGTCGAGGTAGAGCGGTTCGCCGAGGGAGCCGGGCTCTTTCGTGCGGTCGAGCACGGCGATCTTTTTGCAGGTCTTGGGGATGGCGGCGATGAACGCATCCGCAACGAACGGGCGGTACAGGCGGACTTTGATGAGGCCGACTTTATGCCCTTCCTTGTTCATGCGGTTGATGGTCTCTTCCATCGCATCCGCGCCGCTGCCCATGATGACGACGACGTTTTCCCCATCGGGCGCGCCGCAGTAATCGAACAGGTGATAGCTGCGCCCCGTGAGCTTGTTCACCTTTTCCATCATCTCGGTGACGATGGCGGGGGTGGCAAGGTAGTACTTGTTCGCCGTTTCGCGGTTCTGGAAGTACGTGTCGCCGTTCTGCGCGGTACCTTTCTGGATGGGGTGCTCGGGGTTGAGAGCGCGGCTCTTGAAGTCCTCGATGTTCTTCATGTCGACGAGCGCTTTCATTTCGTCATAGTCGATCACGTCGATCTTGGAAACTTCGTGCGAGGTGCGGAAGCCGTCAAAGAAGTGCAAAAACGGCACTTTCGCTTTGAGGGTGGAAAGGTGCGCGACGAGCGCAAGATCCATAACTTCCTGTACTGAGCCGGAAGCGAGCATCGCAAACCCCGTCTGGCGGCATGCCATCACGTCCTGATGGTCGCCGAAAATGTTCAGCGAATGCGCCGCGATCGCGCGCGCGGAGACGTGGAAGACGGTGGGCAGCAATTCGCCCGCGATCTTGTACATGTTCGGGATCATGAGCAAAAGCCCTTGGCTCGCCGTGTACGTTGTGGTGAGCGCGCCCGCGGAGAGGGAGCCGTGCACGGCGCCCGCGGCGCCGCCTTCGCTCTGCATCTCGGCAAGCCGCAGCTTCTGCCCGAACATATTCACGCGCCCTGCGGTAGCCCATTCGTCGGCGACTTCCGCCATGGGTGAAGAAGGCGTGATGGGGTAGATCGCCGCGACTTCAGAGAAGGCATAGGCGACATGACTGGCGGCTGTGTTGCCGTCGATCGTCATCTTCTTCATAAAAACAACCTCCGAAATACCAAATTTTCTTCCTGTATGCGCATGCCGTATCCGGCACGCGGCTGACTGCATTTATTATAATGTTTTTTGCGGGAATAGTCAATTCAAATGCGGAAATTTTGTTAAAAAATATGCGGGCTCTGTTAAATTCGAGGAAACCTTCGTCAAACTCGTTGCTAAATTTTTGCCGTTTTGCTATAATGTGATCCTATGGAGAGTATACGATCTGCACCCGGGCAGACCGCGGACGAGGCAGCGCCTGCGGCGGTCCGGTTCGAAAACGTAAAATATTCGTATGAAGAGGACGAGGGCTCTTTTGCGGTCAACGGCGTTTCGCTCACGATCGGGCAGGGCGAATTTGTCGCCGTGCTCGGCAGGAACGGCAGCGGCAAGTCTACCCTTGCCAAACTCATCAACGCCCTTTTGCGCCCCACGGAGGGGCGCGTGACCGTCCTCGGGCAGGATACGGCGGACCCCAAGCTCGCGTTCGAGATCCGCAAAAATGCCGGGATGGTCTTCCAAAACCCGGACAACCAGACCGTCGCCTCCGTTGTGGAGGATGACGTGGCGTTCGGTCCCGAAAACATCGGGGTCCCGCGGGAAGAGATCGGCGAACGCATCACCGCGGCGCTGCAAGCCGTCGGCATGAGCGATTTCCGCTTTGCCACGCCCTCCCGCCTTTCGGGCGGGCAGAAGCAGCGCATCGCCATTGCGGGCGTGCTCGCCATCCGTCCCCGCATCATGATCTTGGATGAGTCCACCGCCATGCTCGACCCGAAAGGGCGGCGCGAGGTGATGGACGTCATTCAAAAGTTGAATAAAGAACAGGGGATGACGGTCATCCTCATCACCCATTTTATGGAAGAAGCGCTCGAAGCGGACCGCGCGATCGTCATGCACCGCGGCGAAGTGGTGATGGACGGCACGCCCGAAGAGATCTTTGCCCGCGCGGAGGAGCTGGAAACGTACAACCTTACGCTGCCCCGCGCGGCGTACATTTGCAAGTGCCTGCAGGAGGCAGGCATGCCGGTCGGCAACGCGTTTTGTGCCGAGGCGCTCGCGGAGGAGATATGCAGATCGTTGCAAAAGGGCTGACCTACGTCTATAACCCGAAGTCTCCGTTCGCGACGCAGGCGCTCAAAGGGGTGGATCTGACCATCGAAGAAGGGGAGTTTTTCGGCATCATCGGGCACACGGGCAGCGGAAAGTCTACCTTTGTGCAGCATCTCAATGCCCTTGTCCGCCTTACGGGCGGGCAGCTGCGGGTCGGGGAGTACGATCTTTCCGAAAAAAAGTGCAAGCTGCTCGAACTGCGCAGCAAAGTCGGGATGGTCTTCCAGTACCCCGAGTACCAGCTCTTTGCCGAAACGGTGTATAAAGACGTCGCGTTCGGGCTGAAAAATTTCCGCAAGGGCATTTCCGAGGAGGAGATGCAGGCTGCCGTGCGCGAAGCGCTCGCCGTTGTCGGGCTGTCTTACGACGAGGTGGCGGAGCGTTCTCCTTTCGAGCTTTCGGGCGGGCAGCGCCGCCGCGTCGCCATCGCGGGCGTCATCGTCACCAAGCCCGAGGTCCTCATTTTGGACGAGCCCGCCGCGGGGCTGGACCCTCTCGGCAAAAAGGAATTGATGGATCTTCTGCATTCCATCCACGGGCAGTGGTGTAAGACCATCGTCATCGTTTCGCACGATATGGACGAGATCGCCGAAAACTGCACCCGCGCCGCCGTTTTTTCGGAAGGGAAGGTCGCCCTCTGCGGTACCCCGCAGGAGATCTTTGCGCAGGGCGAACGGCTTGCCGCGATGGGGCTGGACGTGCCCGTGACGGCAAAATGCGCGCAGATCCTGCAGCGGCACGGTTTTTCCGTGCGGACGGATTTTACCTGTACGGACTTTGTGCAAAAGGTACTCGCTCTGTATCGGGGCGAAGGCGGAGGTGCGGAAGATGCTCAATGACGTTACCTTCGGGCAATATTACCCCACCAAGTCTTTTGTGCACAACATGGATCCGCGCGCAAAGTTGCTGCTGCTCATCGCCTATATCGTGGCGATCTTTATCGCGAACAACTTTTTCGGGCTGATCCTGGTCACGTTTTCGCTTCTGTTGTTTATTTTGCTAGCGCGCGTTCCCTTCGGCAGGGTGCTGCGTTCCATTAAAATGATCCTCTTCCTCATCATCTTTACGGCGATCTTGAACCTCTTGTTTTATGCCGGGGGGGAAGGGGATATCGTTCTTGCCGAATGGTGGATCATCACCATCTCCTGGCAATCCATCATCAATACGATCTTTTTGGCGATGCGGCTGCTGCTGCTTGTGTTGGGAACGGCGATCCTGACGCTCACCACGACGCCCGTCGCGTTGACGGACGGGATCGAAAGCCTGCTGAAGCCGCTCAAATACATCAAAGTTCCCGTGCACGAGCTGGCGCTGGTCATGAGCATTGCGTTGCGCTTTATCCCCACACTGATGGAGGAGACGAACCGCATCGTTTCGGCGCAGAAGGCGCGCGGCGCGAATTTTGAAACGGGCGGGATCTTCCGCCGCGCAAAGGCAATGATCCCCGTGCTCATCCCGCTGCTCGTCTCTGCGTTCCGGCGGGCGGAAGATCTCGGCGATGCAATGGATGCGCGCTGTTACAGCGGCGCAAAAGGGCGCACCAAGTATAAAAAACTTACCTTCACCTGGCGCGATCTGCTGGGGGTGCTGTTCTTTGCGGCGTTTATTGCGGGCATCGTGCTGCTGAATACCTACTTCGGGAGCCGGTTCGATATCATTTGGCAATTCCGGGAGTGGTTCGGGATATGAACGTGGCGCTTCTCGTCTCCTATGATGGCACGGCGCTCTGCGGCTGGCAGATCCAGGCGAACGGGCGTACCGTGCAGGGCGAGCTGGAGGCAGCCTTGCGTTCGCTGTTCGGCGCCGATGCCCGCGTGACGGGCAGCGGCAGGACGGACGCGGGCGTGCATGCGGCGGGGCAGGTGTGCAATTTTTCCCTCGATGACGGTGTAAAAATTTTGCCGGAACGGGTAGCGGATGCGCTCAATACCGTGCTCCCGCCCGATATACGGGTCTTGAAAAGTGCTGCCGTGCCCGGATCGTTTGATGCATGCAGGTCGGCAAAACGTAAAACGTATCGCTATTTTGTGTACATTTCCCCGCATGAGCATCCGCTTTTGGAGCGATATGCTGTGCGCATCCGACAGCTGCCGGACATGGCAAAGGTGCGGGCATGCGCCGCGCTTTTGGAAGGGGAGCACGATTTCGCGGCGTTTTCCGCAGCGGGGGCTTCGGTGCAGACGTCCGTGCGCACGCTGTATTCGCTGTGTGCGGAAAAAGAGGAGCGTTACGGCATTCCCTGTCTGCGGTTCGATGTCTGCGGGAACGGGTTTTTGTACAATATGGTACGCATCCTGGCGGGCGTGCTGCTCGAGCACGGAACGGGCAAGCTGCCCCTTTCCGCCGTGGAGGAGGCGCTGCAAACGGGTAAGCGCGATCTGTTGGGCAAAACGATGCCCGCCAAGGGGCTGACGCTCCTTTCGGTGGATTACGGTTTTCCGCTGTTCGCGGAAAGGCAGTAGAGTTTTTTCGGCTCTGCTCGGATCATTTTTATGAGGTTGTTATGGAATTTTTCTTTGTTTTGACTGTCGCTATGAATTTCTTGATGCCGCGCGTCAATGCGGCGGGTACGGTCTACAACGAAGGGCTTTTGTGGATCGCCTTTGTGATCGCCGGCGGGGTTTGGCTCGTTTTACACGTGCTCAAAGCCATCGGGCTGTTCACGATGGCAAAAAAACAGGGCATGGGTTGGCAGCTGCTCTGGTGCGCCTTTGTTCCCTTTGCGAACACTTTTTTGATGGGCGAACTCGGCGGGAAACTCGGTCGTAATTTCAAACACATCGGTCTGTATGCCATGATCGCCGAGCTGCTCTATTGCGTGGCGTGCGGCATCTACTACGGTATGACTTCTTACGCCGTCATGAACGGTTTGTATGAGGTCGTCTATACCGATCTGAGCACTTCAACGATGCAGAGCGGGTATTATAGTCTTGTGTTTTCCGGGCTCTCGGTCACGGCGGAAAGGCTTATCCAGGCATTTTATTACGTGCAGTATGTCTTTTCGTTCCTCAGCCTCTTTGCGGGCGTGCTCGTATACATTGTGTTCTTCAAAAAGTATGCGCCGACAAGCTACATTTGGATGGTCGTGGCGTGTGCGTTCATCCCGGTGTTTATCGGACCGTTGACCTTTGCGTACCGCAATCGTACGCCCGTCGATTATGACGCCTATATGCGCGCCCGTTACGAGCAGATCCGCCGTCGGCAACAGCAACTTTATCAGGGGCGCTACGGCAGTCCTTATGACGGGAACACGCAGCTGCCGCAGGGTAGCGGCTCCCCGGAAGACGATCCGTTCGGCGAATTTTCAAGCGGGCAGCGCCCTTCGGAGAGCGGTTCGCCCCGCAGCGGAGACGATGCGGGCAAGAGCGGTACGAACACGAACGGGTCGGATGACGGCTTTTTCAACTGAGCGGGGCGGCGTATGGACGATCTGATCGCGGCGATCGCCACACCTCCGGGAAAGGGCGGGGTCGCCATCGTGCGGCTGAGCGGGCAGGGCGCGCTCGCCGTGGCGGAAAAAATGTTTGCGCCTGCGGGTACGGTCTCGGTCGCCGGGTTTGAACCGTACCGCATGTACCCGGGCAGCATCGACTGCGGCGCGTTTACGGATTTCGGGCTGTGCGTGTACTTTCGTGCGCCGCACAGTTTTACGGGCGAGGACGTCGTGGAACTGCATTGCCACGGTGGCAGCGAAGTGGCGCGCGGCGTGCTGCGCCGCGCTCTTGCCTGCGGCGCAAGGCTTGCGGAACGCGGCGAATACACCAAGCGCGCCTTTTTGAACGGGAAGCTCACCCTCTCTTCCGCGGAGGGGCTTGCTGAGCTCATCAACGGGGAGAGCGAAGCGGAAGTTCGTGCGGGCAGCATGCTCTATGCCGAGCGCCTGAGTACAGTCGTGCGGGAGGCGCAGGCGGTCCTCACGGAACTGCTTGCAGGGATCGATGCGGATATCGACTTTCCCGAAGAGGATATCGAGCACACCGATCTTGCCGCGGCAAAGGAGCGCATTGCCGCCCTTGCGGAAAAGATCGCCGCGCTCGCGGGGAGTTACGGTACCGGCAGGAAGATCGGGAGCGGCGTCTCCGTCGTGCTGGCGGGAAAGCCGAATACGGGCAAGAGTTCGGTGCTCAATGCCTTGCTCGGCTCCGACCGCGCCATCGTCTCCGCGCAGGCGGGGACTACGCGCGACTTTGTGGAAGGCACGCTCGAGATCGGCGGCGTACGCTTTACGCTGTGCGATACGGCGGGGTTGCGCGAAGGCGAAAGCGAAGTGGAGCGCGAAGGCGTGGAGCGCGCCAAACGCCGCATCGAAGGCGCCGATCTGATCTTGTTCGTTTTGGATGCCTCGCAGAAGGCCGAAGCGGAAGACAGGGCGGCGTTCGCCGCGCTGCAAGGCAAAAAAATGCTCGTCGTTCACAACAAGACCGACCTTGCGGGGGAAGACGTGTGCGAGATCCCCGCGGACATCCGCGTTTCGGCGCGGACGGGCGAAAATCTCGCCCTTTTAAAACAGAGGATGTTCGATGCCGTCATGAGCGGGTACAACGCCGACGCGCTGTTCATTACCGGCGAGCGGCACTACGCTGCGCTTACCCGCGCGCTCACGTCGCTGCGCGAGGCGCAGGAGCTGTGCACCGTTGCTCCCCCCGACCTGTGGGGCGTGCCGCTGCGCGAAGCGTGGGAAGCGTTGGGGGAGATCACGGGAGAGACGGCGAACGAGCGCATCATCGACGAGATCTTTTCAAAATTCTGCGTGGGAAAATAGGCATGATTTAGCCGAGGTGGCACATGGTCAATTTGGAATTGTACAGGGTCTTCTATATTGTCGCCAAGTGCGGCAGTCTGACCAAGGCGGCGGATGAGCTGTTTATCAGCCAGCCTGCCGTCTCGCAGGCGATCAAACAGCTGGAAGGGCAGCTCGGCATGCCGCTTTTCAACCGCACGCACCGCGGAATGGAACTCTCCGAACAGGCGGGGCGGCAGATCTTTCCCATCGTGGAGCGCGCGCTTGCCGCGCTGGATGACGCCGAGGGCAAGCTGCATGCGATCAATACGACGGCTACGGGCACGATCCGCATCAGCGCATCCGATACCATTTTTCACTATGTGCTCATCGATAAGATCGCCCGCTATCATGAACGGTACCCGGATGTCAAACTCAATCTCATCAATTGCATCACGACCGAAACGCTCGAATTGCTGAAAAACAACAAATGCGATATCGCGTTTTTGAATCTTCCCGTCGACGATAAGGATTGTGCGCTCTCCAGTGTGGTGATGCCCCTGCACGATACGTTTGTTGCCGGGGAAGGGTATGCGGCGCTCTCCAAAGACGTGCAGCCGCTGCGGCTGATGCACGATTACCCGCTTTTGATGCTGGACGCGAACACGGTCACGCGCAAGGCGATCGTTCAATTTGCGCATTCGATCGGGACGGAGCTGCCCGCAGAGATCGAGTGCGGCAGCCTGGAACTGATGATCAATCTTGCCAAGCACGGCGTCGGCATCGCTTGCGCTCCGCGTGAATACGTTGTCCGCGAGCTTGCGGATGGTTCGCTGTACGAGATCAAAACGGATCCGCCGCTGCCTGCGCGCGGCGTGGGGATCGCGTTTCCTAAAAACCAGCCGCTCTCCTTTGCGGTTCGCGCTTTTTTGGCACTGTTTGAAGCTGAAAACCAGGGCTGACGAGCCTTTCGTTCGCCGCCGCGGCAAAAGCCGCGGCGGCTTTTGTATGCCGCGCATAACGGGAGAGGTCCGGGAATATATTTTAGGGTATTTCATCCATTCGGAGAGAGCCATGTCTGCCAAAACTGCCGCGCCGCACCCGTACCCGACCCTTCACGATCGTTCCGCCGAGGAAGCGCTTGCCTGCCTCGGCACCACCGCTTGCGGCTTGCCCGAGGAGGAGGCGGCGCGCCGCCTCCTGCGCTTTGGGGAAAACGTGCTGCCTTCCAAAAAAAAGAGGGGGGCGTTGCGCCGCGTTTTTCCCCTGTT
>CALWBR010000097.1 GCA_944376145.1 uncultured Clostridia bacterium
TTTTTGTCTGTATATGTGTGTGCGGGCGCATACGGGCGATCTGCCCGCCCGCAGCAGGGACGTATGCGGCGGGGCGCATATGCGTTTTGCCGCAAAGGAGTGTTTGTATGGCGCAGTATGAACGATATGAACAGCGCGTTTTGCGGCGGGAACAGGCAGCGCAGCCCCTTCTTTTGGGGATCGAGAGCTCGTGCGACGAGACGTGCGCCGCCGTGATCCGCGGGCGCGAGCTGCTGTCTTCCGCGGTGCGCTCTTCCGCGGCGGAGCAGGCAAAATACGGCGGGGTCGTGCCCGAGCTGGCGTCCCGCGCGCATACCGACGCCGTTGAAGCGGTCGTAAAGGAGGCGCTTTTGCAGGCGGGCGTGCGCGGCGGGCAGCTCTCCGCCGTCGCCGTCACGTACGGCGCGGGGCTGTTGGGCGCGCTGTTGGTCGGGCTGTCCTTTGCCAAGGCGTACGCCTTTGCCCTCGGGCTGCCGCTCATCGGCGTAGACCATATCCGCGGGCATATGGCGGCGGCATACCTCGCGGATACGGCGCTCGAACCGCCCTTTGTCACGCTTTTGGCAAGCGGCGGGCATACCGCCGTGCTGTATACCAAAAGTTACACCGAATTTGAAATTTTGGGTTCCACCCGCGACGACGCCGCGGGCGAAGCCTTCGATAAGGTCGCGCGCATTTTGGGGCTCCCGTACCCGGGCGGGCCGTCCGTGGAAAAGTTGGCGCGCGAAGGGCAGCCGAATATCCCGCTGCCGAAGATGTTTGCGGGGGCGGGGTATGATTTTTCGTACAGCGGGTTGAAGACGGCGGTTTTGAACTATTGCCACAACAAGGAGCAGCGCGGCGAGGCGTACAGCCGTGCAGACGTGGCAAGCTCCTTCCAGCATGCGGCATGCAGCGTGCTCGCCGACCGTGCCGTTTCGGCGGCGAAGGCGAAGGGCTGCAACACGATCGCCGCGGGCGGCGGGGTCATCGCAAACGGGTATCTGCGCGCGTTGCTGGGGGAGCGGTGCCGCGCGGCGGGCATCCGCCTTGTTTTGCCCGAAAAAAAATTTTGTACCGACAACGCCGCGATGATCGCTGCCGAAGGGCTGGTGCAGTACCGCGCGGGGAATTTTGCGCCCCTCACCCTCAACGCCTGTGCGCACATCCCGCTGGGGCGAAAGGGCAAGCAATAGGGGTTTGTACCCCTTGTCCGTCGCGCAGCGAACGCCCCTCATCCGTTTTTTGTGCCGCAAGGGCACAAAAACCACCTTCCCCACGAGGGGGAAGGCTTGCTATGGTCAGCATGAAAAATTTTTCGTGAACAAATACGCCTTCCCCTTGACGGGGAAGGGGGACCGCTTGCGGTGGATGAGGTGAATTCTCTACCTTTTGAAGAGGCTTGGGGTTGCCGTTTGCCTTACGTCCCTCATCCGTTTTTTTGCAGCCTGCTGCAAAAAACACCTTCCCCACGAGGGGGAAGGCTTGCTATGGATATAATTTTCTGCAAAAGCAAAAACCGCGCTTTTTGCTTTTGCACCTTACGCCGCGCGGGCGGTGTGACGGAAGTGGGTGAAGCCGCGGCATTTTGATAACAGTGTGCCCTGAAAGATGCCGCGGCGAGGGAGAAAACGCCGCCGAGCCGCCTTCGCGGCGAACGGCGGTTGCTCCCTCAAACTCACGAAAAAAGTTTTGTCAGCACAAAACTTTTTTCGTGAACCTTTTCGTGAACCCCGTCAGCGCAAAACTTTTTTCGTGAACCTTTTCGTGGATCCCCATCATAGACTTTTGCAAAAAGGTATGCTATAATAGAGCACAAGAGCCGCGGGGGACCTCGCAGCACACAGGAGGACTTGATCATGAAAGACTACGTGCGCCGGTTTGAAAGGCTGGGGATGGGGCTGTTTGTCCACTTCGGGCTGTACAGCATCCTCGGCAAAGGGGAGTGGTACCTCGCGTCCAATCCCGCGCCCGATCCCGCCGCCTATGCGCGCCTGCCCGAAAAATTCCGCGTCCGCAAAGACTGGGCAAAGCAGCTCGCCAAAACGGCGAAGCGGGCGGGTGCAAAGTATATCACGCTGACGACGCGCCACCACGACGGGTTTTCTCTGTATGATACCTGCGGGCTGAACGAATACGACGCGCCGCACGCCGCCTGCGGGCGCGACCTTGTCGCCGAATTCGCGGAGGCGTGCCGCGGGGAGGGGTTGCTGCCCTTCTTCTACCACACCCTCATCGACTGGCACGAACCCTCTTTCCGTACCGATTTTGCGGCGTATATCGATTACCTTGCCGCCAGCCTCGAACTGCTCTGTACCCGCTACGGGCAGGTGGGCGGGTTCTGGTTCGACGGCATGTGGGACCGCCCGAACGACGACTGGCAGGAGGACAGGCTGTACGGCATCATCCGCAAACACCAGCCGGAGGCGATCATCGTCAACAACACGGGGCTGTCCGCATTGGGCGCCGTCGGGCATCCGCAGATCGACTGCGTCACGTTCGAGCGCGGCACGCCGCGCGCCACGGAAGCGGAGGGCAGGCACCTCGCGGGAGAGATGTGCCAGGTGCTCAACGACCATTGGGGGTATGCCGCGGCAGACTGCAACTTCAAGGCGGTGCACGAACTGATCGAAGATCTGGTCAACTGCCGCAAGTGCGGCTGCAACTACTTGCTCAACACGGGGCTGCGCGGGAACGGCAGCGTCAACCCGACGGATGCGGCGCTGCTCGGCGAAGTGGGCAAGTG
>CALWBR010000098.1 GCA_944376145.1 uncultured Clostridia bacterium
AGGGGTTCGGCTGCCGTTTTGTTGTATTCCTCGAGCACGGAAAGGCGGATGACCGCCTCCCCCTTCACTTCGAGCGTGCCCTTGTAAGAGATGGAGAGCGGATAGCTTTTGATGGTCAAGACCTGCGCCGTCACGTCCTCTCCGACGACGCCGTTGCCGCGCGTCGTTGCGCGGACGAACACGCCGTTTTCGTACGTCAGGCACATGGTGAGCCCGTCGAATTTGTATTCGACGGTGTAGCCGACGCGCCCCGCCGCCTTTTCCACGCGGGTGAAAAAGGCGTCCAGCTCGTCCTCGGTGACGGCTTTATCCAAACTGTACAGCCGCGCGATGTGCTCGTGCCGCGCAAACGATTTGACCGGTTCGCCCCCGACCCTGCGCGTGGGAGAATCGGGCAGCACGACGCCGCTTTCGCGCTCCAATGCGCGCAGCTCGTCGTACAGCGCATCGTACTCCCTGTCCGAAACGGAGGGAGCATCCAACACATAATATTCGTACCCGTAGCGGTTGAGAAGGTCAACCAATTCCCGCATCCTGTTCATACGACACCGTAAAATTTTGTACCTTTAAAGGATCTGCAGCGGCGCGATCAGCACGGACAGCTGCTTGATCCCGAACCCGGGAAAGCTGACGTTCACCGCCATATCTTTGCCCGAACCGCGCACGGAAACAATGACGCCCTCGCCAAACTTCGGATGGCGGACGCGCACGCCGGCACGGAAGGCGGAAAAGTCCTTTGACGGCGCGGACGGAGACGACGCCGCGCCGCCCGCCCGGTATGCCGCCGCCGCGGAAAAAGCGGATGCGGCGCGAGGCGGCTCGGGCGGAAGATCGCTGTAATAGCCGTCCTCGCTGCGCTGCGGGCGGGCGAAGGGGCGCTTGTACGCGGCGCCCGCCCCGGTATAACCGCCGTAACTTTTCCCGTACCCGCGATACGAGGCGCGGGCGGGCGGTTCCTCCACGCCCAGCTCCTTGGATAGTTCGCCGATGAAGCGGGAAGGGAGCGTCATGCTCCGTTCGCCGTAGAGGTAACGGCTGCGGGAACGCGTGAGCCAGAGCCGCTTGCGCGCCCGCGTGATCGCCACATACATGAGGCGCCGCTCCTCTTCCAGCTCGCCGTCGTCATAGGCGGCGCGGGAGACGGGCATGATATTCTCCGCCAGCCCGACCAGGAACACGTTGTCGAACTCCAGACCCTTGACGGAGTGGATGGTGGCGACGGTGACATAATCGCTCTCGTCCATCTCGTCCGTATCCGAACTGAGGGTGACCTGGTTCAAAAAATCGGCGAGCGTCGCCGTTTTATTGAGACGGCAGAACTCGTCCACGGAGTTCACGAACTCGTCGATGTTCGCCTTTTTGTTGATGCTCTCGTCCGAATCGTCCGCATACATGGCGAGGATGCCCGTATCGCCGATGACGTCGCGGATGAGTTCGTTCGCGCTCTCCTGCGTGCCTTTGATGACGAGGGACTTCAAGAGCGCGCCGAACGCCTTCACCTTTGCCTTGCTTCCCGCGTTGAGAGGCAGCTCGTCCGCATCCAGCAGCGCGTCATAGACGGAGAGGTCGTTTTCGCGCGCGTACGCTTCGAGCACCTCCACCGTGCGCGCGCCGATGCCGCGTTTGGGCACGTTCACCACCCGCGTCACCGCTTCGCTGTCAAAGGGGTTGTTGATGATGCGCAGATACGCCAAAAGGTCCTTGACTTCCTTGCGCTCGTAGAAACGGAAGCCGCCGAACACGCGGAACGGGATGCCGTATTTGGCGAATTCCTGCTCGTAAGAGCGGGTGAGCGCGTTGATGCGCATGAGCACGGCACAGCCCGCATACGGCTCCCCAGCCGCCGCCAGGGCGTGGATGGCGCGCGCAACGTACAGCGCCTCGTCCGTCTCCGTCTCCGCCTGAAAATACTGCGGCTTATCGCCCTCGCCGTTCTCCGTCCACAGCGCCTTGCTGCGCCGCCTGCCGTTGTTTCGGATGACGGCATTGGCGAGGTTCAAAATGTTTTTGGTGGAGCGGTAATTGCGCTCCAATTTATACACCTTCGCCCCGGGAAAATCCTTTTCAAAGCCGAGGATGTTTTCGATCTTCGCGCCGCGCCAGCCGTAAATGCTCTGGTCGTCGTCCCCGACGGCGAACAAATTGCCGTGCACGGAGGCGAGCAGGCGGATGATCTCGTACTGAACGCGGTTGGTATCCTGAAACTCGTCCACATGGATGTAGCGGAAGCGCCCGCCGTAGTATGCGCGCACCTCCTCCTCTTCGGCGAGCAGGGCGCGCGTCTCGTTCAAAAGGTCGTCAAAATCGAGGGCGTTGTTGCGTTTTAAGTACTCGCAGTACGCTTTATAGACGCGGGTGATCTCGCCGATGCCTTTGAGCGTCTCGTTCTCGGCGGCGTATTCTTCCGGATCCTGCCCGAGCATGCGCGCGTTGGCGATGTGGAATTTTACGTTTTTCAACAGCTTTTCGTCGTCATAGCCGCAGGCGGCGAACGCCTTTTTGACGGCGGCGGCGCGCTCCGTTTCGCTGTAAATGGAAAAATTGGCGTTAAACCCGCGCTTTTCGGCAAACTTGCGCAGGATGCGCACGCACATGCTGTGGATGGTGCAGATCCACATGCTTTCGTTGCCCGCGACCATGGCGGCGAGGCGCTCTTTCATCTCGTTCGCCGCCTTGTTGGTGAACGTGATGGCGAGCACGGACGAGGGCATGACGCCCTTTTCCTCCACAAGATAGGCAATGCGCGAGGTCAAAACGCGCGTTTTGCCGCTGCCGGCGCCCGCAAACACGAGCACCGCCCCTTCCGTATCCAGGACGGGCTTGATCTGTTCTTCGTTGAGTTTTTCCAAATAACCGTTCATATCTTTGCCGCGAACTTTGTGCGCCTCTTCTGTTTGGTTCGCCTTTTATTATACCATAGCGCGGGCAAAACCGCAAGAAGATACGCCCGCACAGAGCGGGCGCATCCTGCCTTTCTTCTATAGCGGGCACGCCGCTTACAAACTTTCAAACTCACACTCGCGGCGGAAGCGTTCGAGCGCGCGCAGATACCGCTCGGAAAGGTTGAGCGTGTAGCGCTGCTTTTCCTCGTAACTGAGCGTATCGTAATAGGCGCGGTCCGTCAGCCTGCCGATCGCGTCGGAGACTTCTCCTTCCGCAAGCAGCATGGCGCGCACGCGCGCATAAAACGCTTCGTCGTCGCCGCCCGCCACGCGCAGCGCGATCTTGTCCGTAAAATAGCGGGCGGCGCGGCTCTCGCTCACGCCCGCCTCGCGCGCCCGTGCAAGCTCGGTGTGCAGCTCCGCCTCACAATCCTCCCAAAACCCGCTCTTCAAGCGGCGCTTTGCGTCTTTGGCGACGGAACGGAAACTCTTTTCTCCTTTCATCTCCCCCTCCCTTTTGCCCGTTTACAGGAAAAGAAAAAGCCTATTATACAACATAACAGGCTTTTGTTCTTCAAAACGGTTTGGTTCAGTTTTTGTTGCTTCTCTTGCGAGCGGCTTCGCGCTTTTTCTTCCTGCGGACGGAAGGTTTTTCGTAAAACTCTTTACGGCGCAGGTCGCCGATGATGCCGTCGCGCGAGCACTTCCTCTTGAAACGGCGCAGCGCGCTGTCAACAGACTCGTTTTCTCCGACGCGGATCGTGGACATTCCTCTCTCAACCCTCCTTCGCCCAAAGCACTTATTTGCTGCCGCTTTCCGCCAGCTCTCCTATTGTAGTATAACCGGAAAAAGTTGTCAAGCGCTTTTTTCGCCCGTCGGAAAATTTCCGCAAAAAAGTTTGAGCGGCTCAGACGCGAACGGCGCGCAGCACTTCGCCGATCTTTGCCGCCGCCTCGTCCAACAATTCCTCGGTGAGCGTCGCCACATAACTGGTGCGCAGCAGGCACTGCCCCGCGGGAGCGGCGGGCGCGATGACGGGGTTGACGTACACGCCGCGCTCCAAGAGCATACGGCAGGCGAGAAACGTTTTGTCGTTTTCATACGTATAGATGGGGATGATCGGCGTTTGGCTTTCGATGATGTTCGCGCCCTCCTCTTTGAGCTTTTGGCGCATGTAAGCGCCGAGGGCGGCAAGGCGCGCCACGCGCTGCGGCTCTTCGCGCAGGATCTCCAGCGCGGCGCGGGCGCAGCAGACGGCGGCAGGCGTCATACTGGCGCTGAAAATGAAGGGACGGGAATTGACGCGGACAAACTCGACGACGTCCTCCCGCGCCGCCATATACCCGCCGATGCTGGCGAGCGATTTGGAAAAGGTACCCATGAGGATATCCACTTCCTCCTCCAACCCGAAGTGCTCCGCCGTACCGCGCCCCGTTTTGCCGAGCACGCCCAGCCCGTGCGCATCGTCCACCATGACGCGCGCGCCGTATTTTTTGGCAAGGGCGACGATCTCGGGCAGTTTGCAGATATCGCCGCTCATGCTGAACACGCCGTCCGTGACGATCAAAATGCCCGCCGATTCGGGCACGACTTTGAGCCGGCGTTCGAGGTCTGCCATGTCGCTGTGTTCGTAGCGCACCATCTTGGCATAGCTGAGCTTGCAGCCGTCGTAGATGCTGGCGTGGTTTTCTTTATCGCACAAAATGACGTCGCCGAGCGAGGCGATCGTGCCGATGATGCCGAGGTTGCTCTGAAACCCCGTGCCGAAGGTCACCGCACCGTCCTTGTGCAAAAACGCCGCAAGCTCGCGCTCCAGCTGCGCGTGGATATCCAGCGTGCCGTTCAAAAAGCGGGAACCCGAGCAGCCGCTGCCGTACTTTTCAAGCGCGGCGATGCCCGCCGCCTTGACTTTGGGGTGGCTGGTCAGCCCGAGATAGTTGTTCGAGCCGAGCATGATCGTGCGCCGCCCCTCCATATCCACGACCGTATCCTGCCCCGAACGCAGCTCGTGGAAATAGGGGTACGCCCCCGCTGCCCGCGCCGCCTGCGACATTTGGTAGTTTTGGTTTTTGCCGATCTTTTCAAACAGATCCATGTTGCCTTTTGCTCCTCCTTATTTTGTCAGAATGGGTTTTTTCGGGCAGTTCGCACCTGCCCGTGCCGCGGCACACCTTCGCACCGTACGCCGCAGCCTGCTTCCAGTATACCATCCTTTTCCGCAAAGCACAACCGATCGCCGAAAAAAACTTATTTTAAAAGGAATATTCATGCATATCGCATAAAAACGCTGTTTTACGCGGTCCGCGCCTCTTCCGCAGGGCGCGCGCCCCTTTTGGAAAACGGAACGCGGGTACGGAAGGAGTTCAAAACCGCGAGCATCATCACGCCGACGTCCGCAAACACGGCGACGCCGAGCGGGATGAGGTCGAACAGCCCCAGCACCATGACGGCAGCTTTGACCGCAATGGAAAAGACGATGTTTTGCAGCACGATGCGGCGGGTGCGCTTTGCGATGCGCCTGCCCAAGGGCAGCAGCGAAAGATCGTCGCGCATGAGCACCACTTCGGAGGCTTCGATCGCCGCGTCGCTGCCGACGCCGCCCATGGAGACGCCCGCATCCGCCTCGACGAGCACGGGCGCGTCGTTGATGCCGTCCCCCGCGTACAACAGGCTGCCCTGTTCCCTCAACGTCTGTGCGATGCGCAGCTTTTCATCGGGAAGCAGCCCCGCGTATACGCCGTCCAACCCGACCTGCCGCGCCACTTCTTCGGCGCGCGCCGCGTTGTCGCCGGTGAGCATATAGCAGGAACGCACGCCCTGTGCGCGCAATGCCGCGACCGCTTCCCGCGCGTTCTCCTTGACCGTATCCTCGATGACAGCACAGCCTATGTACTTGCCGCCGAGCGCGACGTACACGAGTGTCCCGCCGCCGAGATCGGGCGCTTCCACGCCGTATTCGGCGAGCAGTTTTTTGCTGCCGACGAGCGCCTCCTGCCCCCCGATATCGCATACGATGCCCCTGCCGGCGAGCTCCTTCGCGTTCTCCGCGGCATACGGCGTGGCGATGTGCGCAAACGCCTCCGCTACGGGGTGCGAGGAGATCTTTTCGGCGGCGGCGGCAACGGCGAGGGCGCGTTCCCTCTCCCCGTGCACCTGCCCGATCGAAAAGTTCCCGTATGTGAGCGTGCCCGTCTTGTCAAAGGCGGCAAGCTGCGCCTTGGCAAGCGCGTCCAGCCCGGTCGAGCCCTTGACGAGGATGCCGAATTTCGCGGCGAACCCGATGCCGCTGAAATACGAGAGCGGCACGGAAATGACCAGCGCGCAAGGGCAGGAGATGACCAAAAAGGTCAGAGCCCTGTATACCCAGCTCCCCAGATTGGCAACGTAATCCGCCGTGAACACGGGAGCGAGGAAGGCGACCAAGAGCGCCGCGCACACCACGACGGGCGTGTAGATCTTGGCGAATTTTGTAATGAATTTTTCCGTCTTCGCCTTTTTAGCGGAAGAATTTTCCACAAGGTCCAAAATCTTGGCGACGGTGCTCTCCGCATAGTCCCTTTCGGCGCGCACTTCGATGACGCCGCCCGCATTGATGCTGCCGCCGAGCACGGCGTCGCCGACGCCGACGCTGCGCAGCATCGCCTCGCCGCTCAAAGACTTTGTATCCAGCTCCGTTTCGCCTTTGACGATGATGCCGTCGGCGGCGATCTTTTCCCCGGCTTTGACCAAAAGCAGGTCGCCCTTTTTGATCGCCTCGGGCGGAACGCTCTTTTCCCCCTCCGCCGTGCGCACGGTCGCCGTTTCGCTCTTCAGATCCATCAGCGAAGCGATGGAACGGCGCGACGAGCCGACGGCGACGGATTGCAGCAATTCGCCCAGACAGTACAGCACCATGACTTCCGCCGCCTCGGCGTACTGCCCGAGCACGACGGCGCCGACGGACGCTAAGGTCATCAAAAAATTTTCATCGAAGACCCTGCCGCGGGCGATGTTTTTGCACGTCTCCCACAAGATCTTCCACCCGACGAGAAAGTACGCCGCCGCAAACAGCGCGTACGCGGCAAGCAGTGCGGGGGTGAGCGTATGCGTCTGCCCGAACAGCGTATAGACGGCGAGCACGGCGCCACTTCCGCCGCACAGCTCCTGCACGAGGATGCCCGCGACCAGAAACAGGGCGGAAAAGGCAACGGAGAGGATCTCGCCTCTGTGTTCCCGCCATACGCCCTTCGCTTTGGAGGGCTCTTCTTCGGCGACGCGCACGTCTTCAAACGAATTCGCCTTGGCGATCGCCGCGGCAAGGGCGGCTTCACCCTCGTACTCGAGCACCAGACTTTGGCGCATGAAGTCCACCGAGGCGGAACGTACGCCCTGCAGCGCGGCAACTTCCTCTTCCAATTCGCGGGCACAGTTCGCGCAGTCGAGGTTCTTCAATTGCAGCTTCTTTTTCATACCGCCCCTCACTCGCAGGATATATGCGCACGGCTCATCAATACGATCGCCGTCACGTGCTCGTCGGCTACGGAGTACAAAATGTTTTTGCCCGCCCGCCGCGCACGGACGATGCGCGCGTCTTTTAAAATGCGCAGCTGGTGCGAAACGTTGCTCTGGTTCCCGCCCACCGCCTCCGCGATGTGGTATACGCACAGTTCGCCGCCCATCAGCGCCAGCAAGATCTTCATGCGCGAAGGCTCGCCGAGCACTTTGAACGCGGCGCACATGCGCTCGATCTGCTCCTCGGAGGGCATGTTCTTTTTGGCGCGCCCGGCGAGCAGCTCGTGTTCGCACGCTTCGGCGACGCTGTCCTCTCCCGCCGAAGAGATCCCCTCCCCTTCCGCGCGGAACATTTCTTCTTCCGTCATACATTGCTCCTCTCCGCAAGCACGGGTTGCTTGCGGTTTACATATGAATTACTATTCATATAATAATCCATTCATATTTAAAAGTCAACCTTCTGCCGACAAAAAAACCGATACGGCTGCGTATCGGTTTCAAATGCGTTATCTTTGAGGCGGAAAAGCGGCTTCGAAGGAGGAAAAGAACGTTCTCCCCTCCAAATAGGGCGCGCCCGCCAAAAAGCACAGCTTTTTGGCGACAAGGAGCTGGCGCTTCACGCCGTAGCGTTTGTTTGCGGCTTCGTCGCCGTACTTTTCATCCCCCAACACGGGATGCCCGATAAGCGCCATGTGCGCGCGGATCTGGTGCGTTTTACCGCTGTGCAGCGTGATGCGCACGCGGGAGAGTTCGCCGCGCTCCTGCATCACCTCGTAGTCGGTGGAAACGGGCGCCGCGCCCGCATGCGGCGCGGCATAGACGCGCACGCGCGCTTTGGCGGCGTCCTTGCATAGCCAGGCTTGCAGCTGCGCCCGCTTTTGCGCAAAGGGAAACAGGCAGACCGCTTCGTAGATCTTTTCCACGGTGCGTTCTTTGAACATGGCAACCAGCGCCTCCTCCGCCTCGGCGTGCAGGGCAAAGACCAAAAGCCCCGCCGTGTTGCGGTCTAAACGGTGCACGGGCAGCGCGCCGCAGGTACGGGAAAGGTGTGCGGCGAGCGCTTCCGTGTTCACGCCCGGGAATTTATCGGCGATGAGCACGTTTTCGTCGCGGAAGACTTCCCTGTAAAACGGGCGCGCCTCCTCCGCGGCGGTGGTGT
Source organism: uncultured Clostridia bacterium (assembly GCA_944376145.1). Lineage (GTDB taxonomy): Bacteria > Bacillota > Clostridia > Christensenellales > Borkfalkiaceae > Borkfalkia. Next base: position 8,534 of record CALWBR010000098.1, read on the forward strand.
AATAAGCGACCTCGTCGCCCGCGGCAAGCCGAACGTTTTCGCCCGTTTTGACGCCGTTTACGCGCACCTCCCGCGCGCGCAGCAGGCGCGGGAGCGCGAACGATCCCTGCGGATACGTCCGATCGGTGAAGTCGCGCAGACACATGGGCTGCTCTACGATGAATTTTTGCATGTACGATCTCCTTTCGGGCAACGGCGCACGCCCCCGCCAAAAACAGGAGCGCAAGCGCGAGCGTACCCGCGGCAAACAGCGCATACACGGCGTATGCCAGCAAAAACGCGACGCCCGTCTGCACGGCGGCGTAAAGGAGCGCCCGCGGCGCGCCGAGTTCCCGCGCGGTCGCGGCGATCGCCGAAACACAGGGCGAACAGGCGAGCATCAACACCGAGAATGCGGCGGCGGAAGGCAGGCTCATCGCCGTCGCAAGCGCATCCCCGTACAAAAGAGCGAGCATGCCCGCCACATTCTCTTTGGCAACGAACCCCGAAAACGCGGCGAGCGCGATGCGCCAGTCGGCAATGCCCATCGGGTAAAACAGATACCGCAGCCCGCGGCTAAGGACGGCAAGCATGCCCTGCCCGCTGCCCGCACCGACATAGACGAAGGAAAAGGAGAAGGACAGGAGCACCCACACCGCAAGGAAAAACCCCGCGACCACCGTTACGACCTTTATTATAAACTGTGTGAGAGAAAATAGCAAGGATCTGCACGCAAGACGCAGCGACGGGCGCTGCAGCGGCGCAAGTTCGAGCACGAACTCCTCCTTTGCGGCAGCGCGCCGCATAAGGAGCGCCGCCGCAAAGGAGAGCGCGACGCCGAGCACGTACATGGCGAGCACATACAAAAAGCTGCCGCCGAAAAAACTGCCCGCGATCGCCAGCCAGACGGGCAGTTTTGCCGAGCAGGAGATGTACGGCAGGATCAGGATGACCCGACGCTGCAGCTTTTTATTCTCCAGCCCGCGCGTGGTCAGGATCGCCGCCGCCGTGCACCCGAACCCGAGCAGCAGCGAAAAGACGGCGCGCCCCGTCAGCCCGACGCGGCGGAACAAACCGTCCGTCATGAACGCGAGTGCGGACATCCACCCGCTCTCCTCCAACAAAAACAGCGCAAAGTACAAAACGGCGAGCTGCGGCAAAAAGGAGAACAGCATCCCCACGCACGACAGCAGCGCACAGAAAAAATCCCCGGCGACGGGGCTCCCGCCCGCCGCCGCGGCGGAGGCAAGCCACTCCCCCGCGGCGGAAGCGGCGCGCTCGATGAGCGCTTTGCACAGCGTACCCGGCATCCATGCCCCGAACGCCAGATAAAAGACCGCCGCAAACAGCAGCGCGAACAGCGGCAGCGCAAAGCGGCGGCTGTACAGCAATCGTTCCGCCCGCCCTTCGCGCCGCGCGCCCGCATCGTAGATGCCCGCCAGCCACTCCTCTGCCGCAGGCGGCAGGCGCGGGGGCGCATCCGCCCCGAGCTGCTCCGCCAAACACGTTTTCAGCCGCGCGGTATCCGCGCGGCTGTGCGCAGATATCGCCAGCACGGGGATCCCCAGCCGCCGCGCGAGGGCGGCGGCATCCAGCCTTCCGCCCCGTTTTTGCAAGAGATCGCACATCGTAACGACGAGCACCGCGCGCCGCCCGCGGGCAAGCACCGCCGCAAGCAGAGGCAGCGACCGCGGCAGGTGCAGCGCGTCCGCCACACAAACGGTCAGATCGTACTCGCCCGACAAGATCTCGCGGCGGGCGATCTTTTCTTCCAAACTGTACGGCTCGAGCGAATAGATGCCGGGCAGATCGTACACCGCCGCCCGCACGCCCGCAAGGCGCGCGGCGCTGCCGTACACCCCCACCGTGACGCCGTGCCAGTTCCCCGTCCTTGCATGCCTGCCCGTCAAAGCATTGTACAGCGTCGTCTTGCCGCAGTTGGGGTTCCCCACGAGCAGGATGCGCGCTTCCTGCCCTGCCCGCACATATGTCTGCGCGGGCAGCTTTGCCGCGGTCGGCGCCGTCTGCGCCGTCGCACATATGTCTGCGGCTGGCGGCGCCATGCCCTGCCGCCAAGGTACCGCCTCGATGCGCCGCGCAAGAGACGGGCGCACGGCAAGGCGGACCCCTTCGGCATCCAACAAGATCCCGCCGCCGAAGGGCGCGCGGCGCAGCGGCGTCACGCGCCGCCCCGCCGCCACGTTGAGTGCCCGCAGCCGCATCGCCTGCGCATGCGGCACATTGACGGCAAGCACGCGATACGCGCTGCCGCATTCCGCTCTTTCCAGTTCCATCCCTATACTGTATGCCGGAAAAACGCGCCCGTATGCCGCCGCAGCGATAGAAAACGAGCGCCGCGGCAGATCCGCGGCGCCCGAAACGCTCTGTTTGTTATTTGTCTTTGCGCTCTTTACGCTTCTGCTTGAGGTCAGCCTCTTCCGCACCGCCTTCGGCATTCGCCGCGGCAGGCTTCTTTTTCGGACGGACCAGCAGCAACACGATGATCGCGATCAGGCAAGCGCCGCCGACGGAGAAGAGCACGACGGAGAGGATGTTGTTCTGCAGCCAGTACGTTTCGCCCTGCTGCACGTCCGACTCCGCCCCGACGTACACCGCTTTCTGTGCGGAAACGGTGCCGTTGGCATTGCTCCAAGGATAGGAGGCGACTTCTACGGTGAGGATATAATACCCGATCTCCTGCGGGACAAACGAAAGCGAGCCCGTGGGATCCCATTCATAGGGATTGCCCCCTTCGTCCTCTTCCAGTTCGCTGTCATAGGCGCCGATCTCGACCAAGTACCCGACGAAATTCGACGGATCCTCCTCCGCCTCTTCGCGCGTCATGGCGATGCGTCCGTCCGCATATGCCTGTTCGAGGGCGGATACGGAACCGATGCCGCTGTCCGCAAACAGCTCCACGCGGTAGAGCGCGTACTTCGTCTGATACCCGCTCAGCGCCACGATCTCAAAACTATCGAAGGTATACGTCACATCCACGTAACCGCTGTCATCGTCCTCCGGCGCTTCGACCTTCGGCCCGCTGTACGTTACGGAGAAGGTGAAGGAGGCGAGGTTGCGCGCATCCCAAACGTTTTCGGAGGTGATCTCCTTAAACGCATAAACGCCGCTGCCTTCGTACGTTTCAAAGACGCCGTACGCCGCTTTGCCCGCCGCATTCGAAGGAACGACGCAGAAGCGATACGAACCCTCGGCGGAAAGCTCGATGGACAGCTCGTCATACGAAAGGCTGCCGTTCGTGCTCGTGGAACCGCCGTTCACCGAATAATAGATGGTGAACTCCATATCCGTATAGCCGCAAGTCGGGTCGGCGATATACTCTTTTAAGGAAGGCAGATAGAAGTAGGCGCCCGTACCGACCTGGATGCTCGCCTTGTTGCCGTCCTCATCCTCGGTGACAGCCGCGGCGGTCACCGCCTCCTGGTACGCCTCGATCGCGGCAGCGTTTGCCTCGGGCACAGAAGGCACGTCGTCCGTGGTATAGAACCCGGCAGACGGGCGCGCCTCGGCAGCCTTATCCGGCGTCACGACGGGGATGCCGTACGCGTCCGCATCGTATTGCCCGTACCACTCGACGAGGTACCAGCCCGTATTATCGCTGTCATCTTTCAGCGAGACCGCCACGCTGATGCGCGGCTGCTCGGTGTTTTCGAATTCATCCTCGAAGAAGGAGTGATCGTCCTCCCACTCCGTATAGAACTGGGTAGACGCGGCGTCTTCGCCCTCTTCCGCCGTCGTGCCGAGCTGCAGCACGCCGTCTTTGAAGACGATGTTCGCGGCGTCGGGGTCGGCGTAGTAATATTTTTCCCTGTCAAGGGTGGCGATGGACGAATCGCAAACGTCCAGCGCGACCATTTCGAAATCAAACTCGCTGCCGAGGATGAACTGCTTGATCTCGCTGTCGATGACCAAGACGGGCGGCGTATCGTCCGTGATGCGGTTCTCCTCATCCAGCGCGAAGCTCTGCCCGTTCAGCGAGAGCACGGAAAAGACAACGGCGTCCCCTTCCGTTTCGGCGCTGAAAGAGAGCGGCGTCACGGGCGTCTCGGCGGAAGCCGCGGCGTAATCGGCAAAGTTCTTGCCGATGTTGGTGAACACGGAAGCCAGCTCGGCATTCTGCGTGGTGTTGGCGACGGAAAGATCGAAGTTCCCGTACGTGTCATCGCCCGTAAAGGAGACGGAGAGGGTATCCCCCGCCGCGTAGGCGAGCGTGCCGACGGCTTCTTCGTTGACAGAGACGGAAAGCCCCGCTTCATCGGGCGTGAACGTGAGGACGTTGACCGCCTTCCCCTCCTCGCTCATGCTCATCTCCGTCGTCTCCATCGTGAGCGTGAAAGCCGTAAAGTTCACTTCCGGGAAGGAGAGCTCCGTGCTGAAATAGTGCGCTTCGCCCGCGTTGTCCGCGCCGAGCGCATACCATTTGAGGGCGAGATCCCTGCGGAAGGCGACGGTGCCGCCGTCATCCGCCGAATAGGTGAGATGCGTATAGCCCTGCTCGTTTTCGCTGTCCGACTCCAAATTGGCGCCGCTGGTACTGAAAATACCGGAAGCAGAGACCGTTCCCTCCGCATACGCGGCAGGGAAAGCGGCTGCGCCCGCAAGCAGCATGCAGAGCGCGAAAGAAACGCACAGCACGGCAATGACGATCTTCGTGCATGTATGGAATGACCTTGTTTTTGTCATGCGATTACTCCGAAAAAAACTTGTACCGTATCATTTTAAAGGATTGCCGCCGGTTTGTCAATCGGTTTTTCGGCATTGCGGCAATTTTCAGCGATTTTACGCCCTTTTTACCATCCGTTCACAGAGAAAAGAGCTGCCCGAAGGAAAAATACTTCCACGGCGCTTCCTCGGGAGGCTCCGCCATAAAGCGCATGCGCTCCTTGGCGACGGGATGCGTAAACGTGAGCGAATACGCCCACAGCGCGAGGTTGCCCTTTTTGGCGTGCTCGCCGCCGTAGCGCATATCCCCGAACACGGGGCAGCCGATGCCCGCCATCTGCACGCGGATCTGGTGGCTCCTGCCCGTGTGCAGCTTGATCTCCGCCAGGGCGCAGCCGCCCTTTTCGTCCTGCACGCGGTATTCCAAAGAGGCGAGCTTTGCCCCGTCCGTCGTCGGCGGGCAGAGGTAGACCATGTTGTTCACGGCGTTTTTCTTTAAATAATTGACGAGCTTCCCCTGCGGCTCCTTGGGAACGGCGGCGAGCACGGCGAGGTACTTTTTCTCAAAATCACCGCTGCGCATCTGTTCGGAAAGGCGGGCGGCGGCTTTGCTCGTTTTGGCAAAGACCATCACCCCGCCCGTAGGGCGGTCCAGCCGGTGCACGAGCCCGACGTAGACGTTGCCGGGCTTCCCGTACGCCGTGCGGATGTACTCCCGCACGGCGTCGAGCATGTTCTCGTCCTTGCTCTCGTCCGGGCAGGAGGCAACGCCCTGCGGCTTTAAAACGACGATGATGTGGTTGTCTTCGTGCAGGATCTTCAATTCGTCCATGTACAGATACCTCCCGCGCCGCAAGGAAGGGGGATCCCCTCCCGGGTAGGCAGCCCGACCTCATAGGCGTCGACCTACCCGCCCCGCGGCATGCAGAGCGTTAAAATATTGGCGAGCACCCCGGGCTGCAGACCCGTTGTGTAGCTGTTGATGAGGAAGAACAGCGGCTGCTCGGACAGCACGTCCGCGCACAATTTTACAAAGGGAAAGAGGCTCTCCTCGATCTTCCAAAGTTCGCCGCCGGGTCCACGCCCGTAAGAAGGCGGGTCCATGATGACCGCGTCGTAACGGTTGCCGCGGCGCAGCTCGCGCTGTACGAATTTTTTACAGTCGTCCACGATGTAGCGGATGCCGCTCTCCACCCCCGAAAGCCGCGCGTTTTCTCCCGCGCGTTCGACCATGCCCTTCGCCGCATCCACGTGGGTGACTTGCGCCCCCTCTTTGGCGCAGGCAACGCTCGCGCCGCCCGTATAGGCGAACAGGTTCAAGACCTTGACCGGGCGATGCGCGCCGCGGATGAGCGCGCGCATACGGTCCCAATTCACCGCCTGTTCGGGGAACAGCCCCGTGTGCTTGAACCCCATGGGCTTGACTTTGAATTTCAGATCCTTGTACCCGATCTCCCATTCGGCGGGCAGCTTTTTGCGGTACTCCCACGCGCCGCCGCCCTTTTCGCTGCGGTGATAGACGGCGTGAACGGAAGGATCCGCAAACAGATCCCGCCGCGCGCCCCAAATGACCTGCGGATCGGGGCGAAGCAGCACGATCTCCCCCCAGCGCTCCAATTTATACCCTTCCCCCGTGGCGAGGATGGCATATTCTGTCCAATCGGTCGCAATTTCCATCGGCACCCTCTGCGCGGCTCACTTTTTTTGCACCGTCAGCGTGACGTTCCCGCCGATGTCCCAATCCTTGGCGTAGCCTTCGGCTGCCCCGGGAAGGATATCGTCGGCAAGAACGACCTTCGCGATCTCCTCTTTATGCTCCCGCAGGATGCGCGCCGCGTCCCCTTCCGCCGTGTAATAGACACAGATGCGGTCGGTGACTTCAAAACCCGCTTCCTTGCGCATGGTCTGCAATTTGGAGATGAGCTCGCGTTCGATGCCCTCGTCGATGAGTTCGGGCGTCAGGCGGGTATCGACGGCGACGGTCAAACCGCGGTCGCTCGCCGAAACGTAGCCCTCCGCGCTCTCGGTGGAGATCAGCAGATCCTCTTCGGCAAACGTGACGTCCGCCCCGCCGATCTGCGCGGTGTAGGTCCCGCCGCCGCGGACCGCGGAGACGACCTCCTGCCCGTTGCAGCTCTCCAAAAAGGCGCGGATGCCGCCCAAGAGCTTGCCGTACTTGGGTCCGAGCGTTTTGAGCTGCGGCTTGATCTTATACGTGACGAGCGAATCGGCGCTGTCTATTCGGCGCATTTTTTTGATGTTGAGCTCGTCCAGCGCGATGCCTTTAAGCTCGTCGTTCAGATCGAGGTCGCGCTCCGTCGCCACGACCATCTCCGCGAGCGGCTGGCGGTTTTTGAGCGAACCCGCATTGCGCGCCGCCCTGCCCAACACGACGATATCCAGCACCGAGCCCATCCCCTTTTCGAGGTCGGGATCGATCGCCGCGTCGTCGCAGACGGGGAAGGCGCTCAGGTGTACGGACTTGGGCGCTTCCGCAAAGAAGTTCGGCACGAGGTTTTGGTACATCTGTTCGGCAAGGAAGGGCGTAAAGGGCGCCGTCAGCTTTGCCACGGTGACCAATACGGTATACAGCGTGGTGTACGCGGCTGCCTTGTCCTCCGTCATGCCCTTGCCCCAATAGCGCTCCCTGCCGCGGCGCACGTACCAGTTGGAGAGCACGTCGGCAAAATCCTGCAAAGCGCGGGCGCTGTCGGTGATGTCATACCGCGCCAGCCCCTCGTCCACCGTTTTGATGAGCGTGTTGAGCTTGGAAAGGATCCAGCGGTCCATCAGCGTGAGCTTGCAGTCTCGGAGCGTATACTTGCTCGGGTCATAGCCGTCGATATCGGCGTACAGCACGAAGAAGGCGTAACTGTTCCACAGCGGACCCATGTAGCGGCGCTGCGCTTCGGAGACGGCTTCGGGATAGAAGCGGGACGGGATCCACGGCGCGCTGGACGTATAAAAGTACCAGCGCACGGCGTCTGCGCCCTGCTTGTCCAAAACGCTCCACGGGTCGACGACGTTGCCCTTGTGCTTAGACATTTTGACGCCGTTTTTGTCGTTGACGTGCCCCAGCACGATGCAGTTTTTAAAGGGCGCGCGCCCGAAGAGGATGGTCGAGATGACGAGCAGCGTATAGAACCAGCCGCGCGTCTGGTCGACGGCTTCGGAAATGAAATCGGCGGGGAAGGTCTCGTCGAACAGCGCCTTGTTTTCAAAAGGATAATGGTACTGGGCAAAGGGCATGGAACCCGAGTCGAACCAGCAGTCGATGACCTCGGGGGTGCGCTTCATGGTCCCGCCGCATTCGCAGGCAAACGTGCAGTCGTCGATGTACGGACGGTGCAGTTCGATGTCGCCTTCGATGCCGCACCTCTCTTTGAGCTCCGCCTTGCTGCCGATGTCGCGCACTTTGCCGCACTTTTCGCATACCCAGACGGGCAGCGGCGTGCCCCAATAGCGGTCGCGCGAAAGCCCCCAGTCGATGACGTTCTCCAAAAAGTTGCCCATGCGCCCCGTCTTGATGGTATCGGGCATCCAGTTGACGGATGCGTTCGCCTTTAAGAGCGCATCCTTGACGGCGGTGACTTTGATGAACCAGCTCTCCCGCGCGTAATACAGCAGCGGCGTATCGCACCGCCAGCAATGCGGGTAGCTGTGTTCGTAGACGAGCTCTTTGAACAAAAGCCCGCGTTCCTTCAAAAGCGCGATGATGCCTTTGTCCGCTTTTTTGACGAACACCCCCGCAAAATCGGTCACGGCGGGCTTGAAGCAGCCGCGCTCGTCCACTAAATTCACGACGGGAAGCCCGTATTTTTTGCCGACGCGGTAGTCGTCTTCCCCGAAGGCGGGCGCAATGTGCACGATGCCCGTACCGTCCGTCAGCGTGACATAGCCGTCGCAGACGACATAGTGCGCCTTTTCGCGGTAGCTGCCCTCCGCATAGGGAAAGAGCGGCTCGTATTCGCAGCGTTCGTATTCGCGCCCCGCTTTGACGGAGAGCGTTTTGTAGCTTCCTTCGGCAAAGAGCGAGGGCACCAGCGCCTGCGCCAGCACATAGCGCGCGCCGTCCTCCGCCTCGATCTCGGCGTAGTCCTCATCCGCGTTCATGCACAGCGCCACGTTGGAAGGGAGCGTCCACGGCGTCGTCGTCCAGGCAAGGAAGTAGGCGTTTTGCATCCCCTTGCGCTTAAAGCGGACGAAGACGGAGGTCTCCTTCACGTCCTTGTACCCCTGCGCGACCTCGTGCGAGGAGAGCGCGGTGCCGCAGCGCGGGCAATAGGGCACTATCTTGTGCCCCTTGTACAAGAGCCCCTTCTCCCAAATGGTCTTGAGCGCCCACCAGACGGATTCGATGTACGTATCGTCATACGTGACGTACGGATCGTCCATATCCGCCCAGTAACCGACCCGTTCGGACATCTTTTCCCATTCGCCCTTGTACTTCCAGACGCTCTCTTTGCACTGTTTGATGAAGGGCTCGATGCCGTACTTTTCGATATCCTGCTTGCCGTCCATGCCGAGCAGTTTTTCCACTTCGAGCTCGACGGGCAGCCCGTGCGTATCCCAGCCCGCCTTGCGCAGGACATGGCAGCCCTTCATCGTTTTGTAACGAGGGATGATGTCCTTCATGACGCGCGTCAAAATGTGCCCGATGTGCGGCTTACCGTTTGCCGTGGGCGGACCGTCGTAAAAGGAGAACTCTTCCCCGCCTTCGCGGCTTTTCATGCTCTCCTCGAAGATGTGCTCCTTCTCCCAAAACGCGATCACGTCCTGTTCGCGTTTGACAAAGTCGAGGGAGGTGTCTACCTTCTGATACAATTTCTTTTCCATAAAAACCTCTGCAAAGCCGAAAAATGCGCCCTTTCGTTTACGGAAAGACGAAAGAACGCTTTTTTACCACCAAAACATACCGACATACGCCTTTTTTCGTAACGCGGAAAGGATACCGCGCGCAAAGCTACTTTGCCCCGGAAAGGTGTTCGCCCTGCGGGCTGGGAGGGGATACCGGCACACCGCCCGAACGCCGCCTTTCACCTTTGCGCGGCTCTCTTTCCGAACGGGGCATGTATGCGGCGCGTCCTCCGTGAGCGCCCTTGTTCAACTGCCTTTATTGTACCAAGTGCGGCGGGATTTGTAAAGTATTTTTACGCGCGAAGAAAAAATTTACGGGCGTCCGCGCGGCTCCTTATGCTTTGCGGCAGCGGCGCGCCTTTTGCGCAGCGCCCTCGGGCGGGGCGCCTATTTTATAAAACCGCAGGCACAGCGCGCCGCACAGCGCCGTGATCGCCTCGGCGGCGGGGAAGGCGAGCCACAGCCCCGTGATCCCCCACAGAGCGGAAAACCCGAAGGCGAGCGGAATGACGGCGACCAGCCCGCGCAAAAGGGTCAGCCCCTGCGAAGGGAGCGGGCGCCCCGTGGAGGCGAAACAGGCGCAGACCGCCATATTGAAGCCCGCGAACGGCATGCCGATAAAGTACAACCGCAGCCCCTGCGACGCGGCGGAGAGGAGCGCGGCGTCGTTTTCGCTGTTGAAGATCTGCGCGACGGGCTGCGCGGCAAAAAATACCGCCGCCCAAAGCAGCAGCCCCGCCCCCGCGGCAAAGAGGGCGGCAAAGGCGAGCAACGCATACACATCCCGCCGCCTGCCCTCCCCCTGCGCGCGGGAGAGCAGCGGCTGCGCGCCCTGCGCCACGCCCGTAAAGACGGAGACGGCGACCAGGGCGAGGTTGGCGACCACGCCATACGCGGCGACCCCCGTGTTGCCCGCGATGCCGTAGACGATGAAATTGAAGGAGAGCATGACCGCCGCATTGGAGAGCTGTTCGGCAAAGGAAAAGAAGCCGAGCGAAAAACAGGCGGCGATATACGCCGCGCGCGGCGGCGCTTTTACGAGACGGAACCCGCACCTGCCGCCTGTAAAATGCAGGCAGGAGACGCCGATGCCGATCACGGGCGCGAGGCAAGTGGCGAACACCGCCCCGAACATGCCCATTTTACAGGGGAAGAGAAAGACGTAGTCCAACAAAATATTGGACAGGCTGCCGCTGAGCGTGGACGCCATCGCAAGGCGGGGGCTGCCGTCGTTGCGCACAAAGGCGACGAGCACGTTGTTGCACAAAAAGGCGGGAGAGAACAGGAGCATCGTCTGCAGATAGGTGCGCGCCATCGCATGCGTCGCGGCATCCGCTCCCAACAAGGAAGCGAGCTGCCCCGGAAAAAGAGCGCCGACCAGCACGAACGGGACGCAAAGCGCCGCCGCAAGATACAGTGCGTGGGTGAACGCCTCGTTCGCGCGCCTCTCCTCCCCGGCGGCGCGCAGCAGCGAATATTTGGTCGCCCCGCCCACGCCGAGCATCAGCCCCGCGCCGTGCAGGACGCTGTACACGGGAATGGCGAGGTTGAGCGCCGCCAGCCCGTTTTTTCCCAGCCCGAGCGACACAAAAAAGGTATCCGCCAAAATGTAGCAGGAAAGCCCCAGCATACCCGCCACGCTCAGCGAAGCGTATTTTAAAAACGACCGAAATAAAACCGTGCCCGGCATCCGCTGCCCTCCCACAAAAAAAGGGGCGCATGCGAGCGTCCCTTTTAAAGCCTGACGGCACGCCCTTTGCGCCCCATCCTCCACCCGGCGGCGAAGGAAAGTCCTGTTCCGTTTTCTCTTCCAATATACCAAATAAACCGCACCCGGTCAAGCGAAACTACCGATGCTCTTCCAATTTTTTGCCAAGCTGCACAAGATCGGCAGGGGTGACGATGTTGCGGATGCGCTCCCCCATCTTTCCGTGCTCGCTGACGACGACGGCAATGAGCTTTTTGTTGCTTTCAAAGGAAGAGAGCGCCTCTTCCACCGTGTCCGTTTCGGAAAGATAGCGGTAATACACGAACATATCGCTTTCATCCAGGATATCGCCGACGGGCGTCTCCGAAAGATAGGCGTCCGCGCTCTGCCCGCGGACAAGCACCGCGCCCAGCTCGCGGATGATGCGGCGGTTGTTGACGATGCCGACCATGCGTTTGCCGTCGTACACGGGCAGGTTGCTGTGCCCCGTGCGCGAAATGAGCAGCACCGCCTGCCGCAGGCTGATGCCCGCCTCGATGCTGACGACCTTTTTTTCGGGCAGCACGTCGCACAGGCGGGGCGGTTCGCTCAAAAGGGCGGCGATGTGCTCCATCCGCGCCGTCACCTCGTCACAGGGAACGGCAATGACCTGCCCGTCCATGCTCTGGTGCACGATCGCGTTGCGCAGGCGCGCATACTCGGCAAGGTCGTTTTCATAACGGCGCACGATCGCGTTCTTTTCCGCACTGCGGCGCACGACGTCGGTGAAAGACTGCCCGCTTCCAAAGTTGTACATGGTGCGCAGCTGTGCGTCGATCTTGTTGTACGCGCTCAAAAACGAGGCGGCGTTTTCCGTACGGACCATCTCCTGTGCCACGCGCGTTCCCTCACTTTGTCACGCGTTCGATATCCGCCTTGCGGCACATGACGATCAACCGCGCTTTGGCGTCGAACGCATATTCCGCCGAAGGCAGCGGGTCGATCTTATCCCCGTGCTTCACGGCAAGGATGTTCAGGTTGTATTTTGCGCGGATGTTTTTTTCGCGGATGGTCTTCCCCTCCCAGCCGCGCGGGGTCGGGATCTCGTAGATCGCGTACTCGGGCGTGAGCTGGATGTAGTCGAAAATGTTATCCGCGCTGTAGCGTACGGCGAGCTTTTCCGCCATCTGCTTTTCGGCAAACACGACTTCGTCGGCGCCGTTGCGCAGCAAAAACTTTGCCTGGATCTCGGTCGACGCGCGCGAGAGCACCCACTTTGCACCCGCCTCCTTCAAAAGAGAGGTCGCCTCCAGCGAGGACTGGAAATTTTCCCCGACGCAGACGACGCAAAGATCGTAACTCTCCACGCCCAGCGATTCCAGCACGGAAAGCTTGGTCGCGTCGCCGATCTGCGCGCTGGTCACATACGGCAAAAGTTCGTTGACGCGGTCTTCGTCCGAATCCATGACCATGACGTCGTTGCCCAGCTCCGCAAACTTTTTTGCCATATACGAGCCGAACCTTCCCAGCCCGATGATCAGTATCGATTTCATTTTGTCTCCTTATTTTTTTCCGACCGGCACGCGCGTTCGAGCGCAAGGCGGTCGATCTTTCCGATGAGGTTGACGGGAAGTTTCGCGCGGAACACGATCTCCCGCGGCACGGCATACGGCAGCAGCAGCCGGCGGCACGCTTGCAGGATCTCTCCGCGCAGGCGTTCGCCCTGCCCTTCTTCGCACTCCGCGTACAGACGCACGACCTGCCCGCGCACGGCGTTCTCCACGCCCACGGCGCACGCCTTGCGCACGCCCGGCACGCTCAGCGCCGCCGCCTCCACTTCGGAGGGGTACACGGGCACGCCGCTCACCTTTATCATATTCTTGATCCGCTGTTTGAAATACAGGAACCCGTCCTCGTCCGTATACCCGTAATCGCCGGTGGCAAGCCAGCAAAACCCGTCCGCCGTGACAAAGGGCGACGCTTCCTCGTGCAGATACCCGAGCATGCGCTGCTCGGTCGCCAGATAGATCTCCCCCACTTCTCCCGCGGGCTGCCGATGCCCGTCTTTGTAGATCCCCACCTGCGTGCCTGGGAGCGGGAGCCCTACGGAGCCGTCTCGGTTTTTATGGCGGGTGTTGACGACGCACACGCCCGCCGTCTCCGTCAGCCCGTACCCCGTCTGCAGCCGCGCAGAGGAGCCCTGCCGCTTCAAAACGGCGTTAAAGGCATCGAGCATGTTCTGCGGCACACTGTCTCCGCCCACCCAAAGATCTTTCAGGTGCGAAAGATCGCCGCGGGTGAACGCCTTTTCGCCGAGAAGTTTCACATACATCGTCGGCACGCCCGTCAGGATATTCGCATGCGTCTTTACGATCGCCTTGGCGCTGCTTTTCGCCTGAAAGCGGATGCACATGACGTTCGTTTTGCGCATGAGCATGCACATATGCATGTTGATGCACAGCCCGTACCCGTGAAAAATGGGTAAAACGTTGTACAGCGCGGTATACTTTTCGATGGGTTCGGCGAGGAAGAGCTGCGCCTTGGCGCACAGGCGGTTGCACACGTTGTTGCAGTGCGCGATGGTCTTGGGCTCACCCGTCGTTCCGCCGCTGGCGAGGTACACGGCGGGCTCCTCCGCCGCAAACGACGCTTCGGGCACGTGCGGGTTGCCCCGCTTTTTCAAATACGGTTCGAACGCCCTGCCGAACGCGGTGCGCCTGTTCGTGAGCCGGTAATAGACCCGTGCCGCCGCCCCCATGTACGAACCGCTGTTGCTCACGAGCGTCGGCACGCCGAAATCATAATCGCCGCAGCGGTACAGATCGTACACGACGAGCAGTTTGCTGCCCGTTTCGGCAACGCTCTCTTTGAGCTTTTCGGGCGGGAGAAAAGGATGCACCAGATTGACCGCCGCCCCCAGCCTGTTCGCCGCATAAAAGGCAAAGACCGCCGCTGGGGAGTTGGGCAGGCACAGCGTGAGCGTATCCCCTTTGCCCAAGGAAAACTCCGCCGCGAGGTTATCCGCAAGGGTATCGATCGCGGCGAACACGGCATCGAACGTATATCGCTTTCCGTAAAACAGGATCGCATCCCGAATGGGAGACTCGGAGATGTTCAGTTTTGCGGCATGGTACATGGAACAATTTTCGGGCAAATTCCGCATAGATACGGCACACCTTCCACAGTAAAAGATCAGAACAGGGACACGACCAGAGCCAAAAGCGCCAATACGCAGGGGATGACGATCATATGCACGACATAGATGAACGCGGCATGACGCCCCAGAAAGCACATCGCCCTGTTCCAGCCGCCGTCCAGGCGGGAAAACGTCCACTTCGCTTGCGTATGGTAGACCAGCCTGCCGATGATGCCGCCGATGAGCACGAACGCGGCGTACGGCAGCAGCGGAAAATAATCGGCGGAACGGAAGTGCGACCAACCCTTCAAGTCGAGGAAATACGACAAAAAGTTACCCTGCGCCTCCGTTACATTCGCGCCGAGGATATCCTCGGCGGAAACAACGGTGCTGAACCGCCAAAAGCCGCCGTGACAGGTGAGATCGCCGAAGCAGACAAAATAGACGACCAAAAGCGCGACGCCGAACAGCCCCGGCAAAAGGCGCAGCGCCTGTTTGGCGATGCGGGCGCGCCTGCCGTCCCCGAGGGCGTCGGCGAGCGCTTCGGCGGCATTGTCGAGCAAGGCATACAGCAGGATGCCCGCCGCCAGCATATGGATCACGCCGAAGCGGATGAGGCTGTGAAAATTCGCATCCGCGAACAGCGTTTCGTCCAGGATCTGCGTGGCGCAGGTGATGCCGCCCGCCACGAGGGCGAGGGGAACAAAGCGGCGGAAGTTGCCGCGCGTGAGCGTGCAGCTGATGCCGCAAAGAAGAAAAAAGCAGGAGACGACGAGCATCCACACGTTCTGCCGCAGCTGCCAGCCGGTACAATACCAATTGGCGGCGGCGTACCAGCTTTCAAACAAGTCGGTGCCGAACGTTGCGTTCACGGTAGGCATGACGTTGACGATGCAGTGCATGAAATGGTCGAAGATCATCAGCAGCACGCAAAGACCGCGGAGAAAGTCGATCTCCCAAAACCGCTCGCGCCCTCTGTGCGAAAAGCGGTGCACCAGTTTTATGTACCCGCTTCTGCCGGGGTTGTCGCGGTCGATCCCTTCTACATACATCCCGTTCAGTTTATCACTTCCATGCGGATTTGTCAATCGCACGGCGGCTCTTCCGCAAAGACGAGGCGAAGCACCTCCTCGAGCGCGGCGAGCGTATCGCAGGCGAACAGCTCCCTGCGCCGCTGCGCGACCCCGCGCGTGCCGCGCAGGTAAAACGCCGCCATCTTACGCATGTGCACAACGGTGCGCCGCTCCCCGTACACGGGCAGCATATCCGCCGTCTGCCGTGCGATCGCGCCGCGGATATCCCATTCCCTGCCCGCGCCGTAAAACTCGGCGAACAGGTGCGGGCAATACATCGCCGCGCGCGCAAGCATCACGCCGTCCGCCCCCGTCTCGCGCATCATCTTTTCCGCATCGCGGACCGAAAAAATGCCACCGTTCGCAAAAACGGGGATATCTACAGCATTTTTTGCCGCGGCGATCTGCGCATAATCCGGCTCGCCCGCGTAATAGGCGTCCCGCGGTCTGCCGTGCACCGTCACCGCCGCCGCGCCCGCGCCGCGGCACATTTTTGCTAACTCCGCCGTAACGGGCTTTTCGCGCGTGAGACCGGTGCGGAATTTGACGGTGACGACCTTCCCGCTCTTGACGCAGGCGGCGACGATCTTTTCCGCGCGGGGCAGATCGCCCAAGAGGGCGCTCCCCTCCCCGTTCTTATAAATTTTCGGGACGGGGCAGCCCATATTCAGATCCACGATCGGGAAAGGCGCGAGCGCTTCGCTCTCGCAGGCGGCGCGCAAAATGTCCGCATCCGCCCCGAACAGCTGCGCCGCCGTCTGCGGCGGCTCTCCTTCGCCGCGGAGCAGCAGCTCTTTCGTCGCTTCGCTGTTGTACAAAAGCCCCTTCGCGCTGACCATCTCGGTATAGCACAGCGCCGCGCCGTAACCGTAACAGAGTTTGCGGAAGGCGAAATCGGTATACCCCGCCAAGGGCGCGCAAAACACGTTCCCCGGCAGCGTTATACCGCCGACCGTGACCGCCGCGGGCGCGAACGCGCCCCGCTCAGCCCCTGCGCGCACGCTCTTTTGCCTCCGCGTAATACGCCCAAAGCTCGTTTTTGGGAAGCTCTTCCATCCGTTTGCCGTCCCGACGGATCAGCTCCTCGGTGATGCGGAAGCGTTCGACGAATTTATCCGTGCTCTCGCGCAGCGCCTCCTCGCAATCCGCCCCTGCAAGCCGCCCCGCGCTGACAGCGGCGAGCAGCAGATCGCCCGCCTCCTCCGCGATGTGCGCCTTATCGCCCTCGGCGGCGGCTTCGAGCAGTTCGGCAAGTTCCTCGCGCACGCTGCCCGCAACCTCGGCAAGGTCGGCAAAGTCGTACCCCGCGTTTGCCGCGCGCTTGCCGACTTTTTGCGCGCGCATACAGGCGGGCAGAGCGGAAGGAACGTCTTTCACGCTGTCGTATGCGCTCTTTTGCCCCTTTTCCGCGCGCTTGTTCCTTTCCCAGACAGAGAGCGCGCCCGCTTCGCCCTCCGCTTTATCCGACCCGAAGATATGCGAATGGCGGTAAATGAGCTTGGCGCACACCTCGCTGGTCACATCCTCCGCGGTAAAGGCGCCGCGTTCCTCTCCCAAAACCGAATGGAACGCGCCCTGCATGAGCACGTCGCCCGTCTCTTCGCAGATCGCCCCGTCGTCCTTGCGGTCGACGGCGTCCACGAGCTCGTACGCCTCCTCCACCATGTTGGAACGGATGCTCTCGTGCGTCTGCACCCTGTCCCACGGGCAGCCGTCGGGCGCGCGCAGCAGGCGCAGGATCGCCAGCAGATCGTCGTAGCAAAAACGCGTCCGCTTCAAAAGCGGGATATCCGGCACGACCAGCGTGCAAGTGCCGTCGTATGTACCCTGCCTGTCCGCTTCAAAGAGGCGGATCTTTTTCGCCCTGCCGCCGCGCACGAAATATGCCTCCGCCTCATCCCCGAACAGCGCGCACAGCGCGAGCTTCACGTCCGAGGCGACGAGAGCGCAGTCCACGTCGTACACGGCGAGAGGCAGCGAAGGGCGGCTGCCGGAAAGCGAATAAGCGGAGCGCACGCAGCGGTCCGTGGCAAACACCCCCGCCGCGGCAAAAGCGGCGTCCGCCTTGGAGGTGCCCGCAAACACCTTTGCGCCGCGCACCCGCCGCAACACGAGCTGCGCGGACGCGTCGTCGCAGACGGATCCGTCCACACAGTACACGACGTCGCCCGCCCTTGCCATGCGCAGCACGGCGGCTGCCAGTTTTTTGTTCAGCGTATCGAAATTGCGGCTGGACGCATAGAGCGGATCCAGCGTTTCAAAGGGCACGCCGAGCGCCTTGACCGCGGCGGCGGGCGAGGTTTCGCCCGTGCGCAGCACGACGCGCGCGCCCGAACGGAGCGCGCCGACGGCGCCCTCGCACAGATCGCCCGCCGCCGAACCCAAACCTACAATGGTGACCATATCTTCTCCTCCCGAACAATGGGATCTCCTCCGCGGTAAACGCGCGCAGAAGGAACGCGAGCAGCCCGTATACCGCCCCCGCCGCGGCAAGACAGGCAAGCACGTGCACGCCGCGCAGCGGCAGCGCCGCCGCAGCCGCAAGCGCCGCCATGCCCGCAAACTTAGCGCCGTGCCCGAGCGCGCGCAGCCTGTGACCGCGTTCCCTTATACTATACACCAAATTGATGAGAAGCGCAATCAAATACGAGGCACACGCCGCCCATGCCGCGCCGAAAACGGAGAGCTGCGGCAGCTGCAAGAGCCCCGCTTCGAGCAGCAGCTTGCTCCCTGCCGCCACGGCGAACGAGAACGCCGCAACGCGCGGCTTGCCCAGCCCCGTCAAACAGGCGGAGAGCGTCTGCGCGCAGGCGAGCAGCGCCCCGCCGACCGCGCTCACACGCAAAAGCCCGGCGAGCGCCGCCCGCTCGGCGCCCGTCACGGAGGGGTACAAAAACGCCGCCGTCTCCCGCGGGAACGCAAGCAGGAACGCCGCGGCGGGCAGAGCGATGAACAGCGTGCATTTCAGCGCGAAGAGCACCTTGCGCCGCGCCTCCCGCTCTTTGCCCTCCGCCTGCAGGGCGGCGAGCGCGGGCACGCTCGCCGCTGCCAGCCCGTAACAGACGGAGGCGGGCAGCCCGGCGACCGCCGATGCGCCGCCCGCATACAGCCCGTACAGTGCCGTGGCGTTCTGTGCATACCCGCCGACGATGCGCACGATCAGCACGCTGTCCAGCATGTTCGAAAGCGGCATCACCCCCGCGGCGACAGCCACGGGCGCGGCGGCGGCAAACAACTGCCAAAGCCGCGGCGGAGCGGGGCGGTATAAAGCGCGCCGCTCCCCTTCCCCCGCGGCGCGCGCCAACAGCAGCAGCGCCGCCACGCCCTCGCTCAACGTGACGGCAAAGAGCGCAAACGCGACGGCGCGGGGCGTATCCCCGCGGTACAGCTGCGCAAAATACAGCCCCGGCACAAACTTTACAAGCTGTTCCGCAACTTCGGAGAGCGCCGTAGGGAAAAACCGCCCCCGCCCTTGGAACCAGCCGCGGCAGCAGGCGATCAGGGAGACGAAAAAAACGCTCGGCGCGAGCGCGCGGTACGCCCACACCGCCGCGGGCTCCCCCTGCAGAGCGCTCATCGGGCGGGCGGCAAAATACATGCACACGCTGCCCGCCAGCCCGAACGCGGCAAACAGGGCAAGGGCGCGGCGGAACAGCGCGTGCGCGTACGCCCCGTCCCCCGCCGCCTCCGCCGAGGCGACCAGCCGCGCAAGCGCCGCCGGGATCCCCGCCGACGAGAAGGTGAGCAACAGGCAATACAGCGGATAGACCATCTGATACACGCCGATCCCCTCCCCGCCGAGCGCGTCGAAGAGCGGCACGCGGTAAAACGCACCCAACAATTTTGCGGCGACGCCGCCCGCGGAAAGAACAGCCGCGCCCCATAAAAAACTCGCCTTTTTCCTCTGCATATGTAACGGGGAGCAGGGCACGCCCGCTCCCCGCCGCCCCATAGGCGGCACTCACTCGAACTGGCTCGCCAAGATCTCCGCCGTGAGATGGCAAAGATCGACGGCGCCGCGCTCCATCCGCGCCCCTTCCGCAAAGGTGAGCAGTGAAACGGCGCCGAGGCAATCCCCGCCGCAGACGACGGGCACGATGACCTGCGCCGTCGCGTTTGCCCCGCCCTCTTCCGTCAAAGGCAGGATCTCTCCGCCTTCGGCAAGGCAGGCAACGTAACGGCGCCGCTCCTGCATCACACGGGCGAGCGCCTCCGAGATATGGCGCCTGCCGCCCAGTTCCCTGCGCCCTTCGCCCGCGGCGCAGAGCACTTCGTCCGTATCGGTGATGACGGCGAGATGCCCGCTCAGTTCGCTCAGCGAACGCGCCGTTCCTTCGGAAAATTTTTCGAGCGCGGCAATGGGCGAATACTTTTTGAGCATCAGCTCGTCCCGCTCGGTAAAAATCTCCAACGGGTCGCCGTTTTTGATGCGCAGCGTACGGCGGATCTCCTTGGGGATCACCACCCTGCCCAATTCGTCTATCCGCCTCACGATCCCTGTTGCTTTCATAACCGCTCCTTTGCGCGCAAACACCCGCGCGCCTGCATGAACAGTATGCGCAGCTTTTTTGCGCATTATCCGCAAACAAAAAACAGACAGCCGAACGGGCTGCCTGTTCTCCGCCGCTGCGGCGGCGAAACGGTCTCAGTTTTTATAAGGGTCGACCCCGTAGAGCGCCTGCACGTTGTCGCGATAGGCGCGCATCTTTGCCGTCTGGCGCAGATCGACGCTTTTGCCGAACTCTTCCAGCGCCTGCTTTTGTTCGCGCGTGAGCCGCGCGGGCACCTCCACCGTGACGGTGATGTACAGGTTTCCCGTCCCCGTGCGCGTTTTGATGCCCTTGCCGCGCACGCAGAACACGGTGCCGGTCTGCGTGCCTTCCGGAATGAGGTATTCGAACGTTTCGTCGATGCCGGGTACACGGATCTTGCCGCCCAACGCCGCCGTCGCGTACGAAACGGGGAGTTCGATGTACAGATCCCTGTCCTTGCGTTTGAACAGCTTGTGCGGTTCGACGCGGAAAATGACGATGAGATCGCCCGGTTCGCCGCCGCGCGGCGATGCCTGCCCGAACCCTTTTTTGCGGATGTAGCTGTTCGTATCCGCCCCGGCGGGGATATTGAGGGTCACGACCGTCTCTTTGCGGACATACCCCTTCCCCTTGCAGTCGGGGCACGGGTCGGTGATCTTTTTGCCCGTGCCGCCGCAGGCGTCGCAGGTCGCCAGGCGGATCGTCCTGCCGAAGAGCGAATCCTGCGCGTAGCGGATCTGCCCGGAGCCCTTGCACTTATCGCAAGTCTTGTAAGCGGTGCCGTTTTTGGCGCCCGTGCCCTTACA
Organism: uncultured Clostridia bacterium; assembly: GCA_944376145.1. Taxonomy (GTDB): domain Bacteria; phylum Bacillota; class Clostridia; order Christensenellales; family Borkfalkiaceae; genus Borkfalkia. Next base: position 29,284 of record CALWBR010000098.1, read on the forward strand.
GCTCGGGCAGGGCTCGTTACGGGTATAGCGCAGCTCTTTGGTGCAGCCCTTCGCCGCGTCAAGGAAGGAGAGCACCACTTCTTTGGTGATATCCTCGCCCTGCTGCGCACTGCTCTGTGCCGCCGAACCGCCGCCGAAACCCGAGAAAAACTCGCTGAAAATATCGCCGAACCCGCCGAACCCGGAAAAGCCGCTGCCCGAAAACCCGGAAAAGCCGCCCGCGCCGCCGCGCATGCCGGGGTGCTCGAGCTCGTAGTCGTACGCGGCGCGCTTTTGCGCGTCGGAGAGCACTTCGTGCGCTTCGTTCACCTCTTTGAACTTGGCTGCCGCCGCGGCGTCGTTCGGGTGCAGGTCGGGGTGATACTGTTTGACCAGTTTGCGGTACGCCGCCTTGATCTCCGCATCCGTCGCCTTTTTGTCGACGCCCAATATTTCGTAATAATTTTTTTGATCAGCCATAAATCAGCTCCTCGATCCGCGAATGCCCTTCCCGCGAAGGGACCGGGCGGGGGATCGCCCCGCGCCCGGCACGGACCCTTTCAAACGCACGCAATGCCGCGAAAACTCGCGGCATTTACGCGCTGCATTTTCTATTTTACGCTGCGAAACCGCAGCCCGCCGGCATTACTGCTGGTGGAACTCTTCGTCGCCGCCCGGCTGCCCGCCGCCCGCTTCGCCGTTCGCCTGCGCCTGCTGGTAGACCTTGGCAAAGATCTGCTGGCTCTCCTGCGTCAGCTTTTCGGTCGCGGCTTTGATGCGGTCGTCGTCATCGGAAGCAAGTTCGTCCTTCGCGCTCTTCACCGCTTCTTCGAGCTGCGCCTTGTCCTCCGCCGAAAGTTTATCGCCCAGATCGGCAACAGACTTTTCAACGGTAAAGATCATGCCGTCCAGCTTGTTCTTGTTATCCACCTTCTCCTTGCGCTTTTTGTCCTCTTCGGCGTACTGCTCCGCCTCTTTGACGGCGCGGTCGATATCCGCTTCGGACAGATTCGTCGAGGACGTGATGGTGATATCCGTGCTCTTTTGCGTGCCGAGGTCCTTTGCCGTGACGTGCACGATGCCGTTCGCGTCGACGTCGAACGTGACTTCGATCTGCGGTACGCCGCGCGGTGCGGGCGGGATGCCCGTCAGCTCGAAGCGGCCGAGCGTCTTGTTGTCCTTGGCGAACTCGCGCTCGCCCTGCAGGATGTGGATGTCCACCTGCGT
>CALWBR010000099.1 GCA_944376145.1 uncultured Clostridia bacterium
CAAAGGAACGATCTCCGTTTACGGCGGGAGCTTTGACGGGGCAATAAAGATTTCCTCCAACGCAGCCTTGTGTATCGAAGCCGGAACGTTTGCCAACAGTGGGTTGACTCTTGAAGAGTTTCGCACATACGTGGCACCCGGGAGTACCGTTACGGAAGAAAACGGGGCATACATCGTCACAAAAAATTGATCGTGAAAAGGGGACCGCCCCGCGCAATTTTGCGCGGGGCGGTCTTTTTTGTGTTCACGAAAATAAGTCTTCCCCGTCAAGGGGAAGGCGAATAAGGACGGTATCCACCGCAAGCGGGCGCGGCGTTTGTGGGAGGATCAAAACGGGTGGTCGGCTTGTCGGCGCAATTGCTGCGGGGTGCGTCCGAATTGTTTTTTGACTGCGAGATAGAATTGGCTGAGCGAGCGGTATCCTGCGTCGTAGGCGATGGCTTCAACCTTTTTGTCCGTTGTCTGTAAATATTCGCGTACGATGCGCATGCGTTCGTCGTGCAGCAGCCGCTGCGGCGTTTTGCCGAAGTAGCGCGCGGTAAGGCGGCACAGCTGTGCCCGCGAGTACCCGGCGCAGGCGGCAAACGCCGCCACGCCGCCGCCGATCAGCGGCGGACTGCACGCTTTTTGCAGGGCGTCTTGTAAAAATTGCGGTACGCCGCGCCCGCCTGTGGCGGGCGCGGCGGCGAGCAGAAAAAAACGGCAAGCCAGCCCGTTCAGCGCCAGCCGCCGCTCATCGTCCGTCAGGAGCGGCAGGCTGCGGATCGCCTGTACGGGCTGTACGTCTTCGGTATGCAGCACCGCGCCGCAGCGGGGCGCCGCCTCTAAGGCGGTAAGGATGGCATCCGAACGCTCCGCCGGCAGCGAGAGCGAAAAGATCTCCGCATCCGCGCTCTGCGCGCAAAAATAATGTTCGTCTGCAGGAGAAAGGATGCATAGATCCCCCGCCCGCAGCGGCTGCTTTTCGTTGTTGCAGCAGTGCAGGGCGCTTCCCGCAAGCAAAAAGACGAGCTCGTAAAAATCGTGGCGGTGTGGGATGCTCGTTAATGTTTTGTTTTTGACCGTCTGGTACAGGTATTGGGCGCGGCGCAGTTCCGCATAGTCGGCGGCACGGTAGATGGTTTCCATGCCTATATGATACACAAACGCAGTATAATTGTCAATATTTTCTTAAAAGTCTTTTGATTTGCTACAAAACCGCAATTTTATGCAAAAGCAGGGAATTGCGTCCCGCGCCGAGCGGGAGTATACTATGGAGCATGGAATATTTGTTTTTGGCGGCATCGGTCGCGGCGGCGGTCGTCAACAACATTTTGCTGCATCTTCCCGCCTTCCGCCGCTGTAAGATCAACGAGTTTCTCTTCAACATCGGGGTCGCGGCGGTCTGGGCGGTCCTGTTGCTGGCGTTCAACGGCGGCGTGCACGGCTGCGCGGGGCAAACGTTTTTGTTCGCCGCCCTGTACGGGTGCGTGTTGGCGGGCTTTTTGTTCTGCAAAATGCAGGCGTTCGGCAGCGGTCCCATCCACCTCACCTCCCTGATCGGCAGTTCCTCGTTCGTATTGACGACCGTCTTTAACGCCGTCTATTGGAAGGAGGCGGTGAGCGGCTGGCAGATCGCGGGCATCGCGCTCATGCTCGTTGCCGTCTTCCTCATCACTTATCGCCCGTCCGCAAAGGAGGAACACCGAAAGCTGCCGCTGCGTTGGAAGCTCTATGCGGCGGGGTTCTTTCTCTTTTCGGCGCTGACGGGGATCGTGTTCCGCTTCCATCAGGCGTATGACGCGGCGCATACCGACGAGATGATGATCGTTTCTTCCTGTGCCGTCATGCTGTTGCTGGCGCTTTTGTGGGGCGGGAAGAGCCTGCTCGGCAAACGGCGCGCACCGGCGCCCGCCGCGGCGGATGCGTCGCAGGAGGAGGCGAGCGCATCGCGGCGGGCGTGGCTCGGGGCAGTGTTCGTGCTCGCTTGCGGCGCGGCGGGGTGTGTGTACAACCGCCTGAACATCTATCTTTCGGGCGCGATGCCGAATGCGATCTTTTTCCCGCTGTTCAACGGCGGCAACATTCTGTTTTCCACGCTGCTGGGCTGCCTGTTCTTCCGCGAAAAGCTGACGCTGCGGCAGATCTTCGGCATGGTCGGCGGTGTGGCGGCGATCGTATTGGTAAGCAACGGATTCGGGCTGCTGTGAACCGCCCGTAAAAGTATACAGAGAGGTAAATGCGTATGATCGGCTTCAAACATCCTCTTCCCAGTTTGTTCGCGGACGGGAAGCAGAACGGGACGTACAACAACGAGGAGATGGTGCTGCCCTGCATCTTGACGACGGACGACGCCCGTCTCGGCGAATTTTTACACCGCCTGCACAACGCCGTTCACGACGACAGACGGCTGGTCTTCATCGACGGCAAGGTGCTCGGCTGCAGCAAGAACTGGATCCGCGACCACGTGCACGAGATGAAGGCGTTCAAGCATTGGGAGCACGACCTGCTCTCCTTTTTGCAATTCATTTTGGATACGCAGACGGAGGAGGGGTATTACTTCGAACTCATCAAACAGATGGACGACGGGCATTGGCAGTTCGTGGATCCGCCCTGCTACAAACTCTACCCTGCGGATAATCTTTCGCTCGTGCGGTTGGAGCTGGAGGCGGACGTCGAATATCTCGTCGTGGAAGGGGCGATGCAATACTACCGCGCCACGGGCGATCTTGCCTGGCTCAAAAGCGTGCTGCCGAAGTTGGAAAAAGGTATCGACTACTGTACGTCTTCGCCCAAGCGCTGGGATGCGGAGCTGGGTCTTGTCAAGCGCCCGTTCACCATCGATACGTGGGACTTTACTTCCGATGCCGCACCCACCGACCGCCGCATCCACGCGGACGAAAAGATGTGCGTCATGCACGGCGACAATTCGGGTGTCTACCGCGCTATGCTCGACCTGGCATGGATCCGCGCGCGCCTGGGCGATGCGGACAGGGCGGAGCAATGGCGCCGCCGCGCGGAACAGCTCCGCGCCGCCATGTTCCGTCACCTTTGGAACGGCAGATTTTTCATGCACCAGCTCCCTTTGGGGCATAAGGGGTGGGACGACAAAGAGCGCGAGCGCCTGTCCCTTTCCAATACCTATGACGTCAACCGCGGCGTGACCGATCTTGCGCAGTCGCGCTCGGTCATCAAGGAATACATGCGCCGCCGCCAAACGACGGATTCGTTTGCCGAGTGGTTCAGCATCGACCCGCCGTATGAACGGTTTTCCGCCTTCCCCGCGGGGCAGTATGTGAACGGCGCCATCTCGCCCTTTACGGCGGGCGAGCTCGCCAAAGCGGCGTTCCGAAACGGGTACGAGGCGTACGGCTGGGATATACTTTCCCGTTTTATGCAGATGCTGGAGCGGGATAAGGATATCTATTTCCTCTATTCCCCGCACGATCTTTCGCCGCAGGGCGGCGGACCGAGCGCATGGGGCGCGGCGGCGCTTTTGAGCGCGGTGGACGAGGGGCTCGCGGGCGTGGAGGATGCCGACTGTCTGTACCGTACGATCCGTTTTTCGCCCCGCTTCCCCGTGACGGGGTATACGGAGCTGCGGTACATCACGGGGTACGAAAAGAGCGGCGTTTTTGTAGACGTGCGCTGGATCCTGACCGAAGAGGGCATGCGCTACGACGTGTTTTCGCCCGCAAACAAGATCGACGCGCACATCCTGCTCCTCGCGGGCAGGCGCTGCGCCAAACTCTTGGTTTGCGGCAGGGAACAGGCGTTCGAGCACAAAACGGTGGGGGATTCCGTCTACGTCGATTTTACGGCGGAGCCGCGGGGCGGCTTTTCCGCCGAGCTGTATTGGGAGTAGCGCTCCGCTCGCGGGGCAGGGGCGCGGAGCGCCCGCGCGGTATTTCCAAGCGGGCGCCCTTTTTTTGTGCGCAAGGTGGAAATTCCGCGATATTTTTGCCCCCTTGCGCAAAAGTGCTTGACGATTCCCCCGTAAATCGGTAAAATAAAGGGGTACCGCTCGGAAAGAGCGGGCAAAGACAGAATGTCAAAAAGGGAGCCCTATGGTAAAGAGTATCGGTAAAACGCTCGGCAAAGCCTTCGGCGTGCTGCTGGCAGCGCTTCTGCTGTTGTGCGTCGCCCTCTCCTTTGTCGCTTGCGAAAGCAATTATCCGGAGATCCGCATCACCATTCAGTTCAACGACAACGACAGCGACACCGAGGACGAGTATGTCCTGGATTATACGCTCAACCGCAAACTGTACCCGCAGACGGTCACGCACTATTTGGAGCTGATCGATGCGAAGTTCTATGACGGCACCGTCATCCACGACTTCCGCAGCGACCGTATGGTCGGCGGCGGATACACCTACGCGGATATGGAAACCGACGATCATCGCGACCTCGTTTCGCTGGCGGAGGATTACAACGCGCTCGAACTCACTCCCTCTGTTTGGAAGGACGCGGAGTATTCCGAGGCGCTGAACACGCTGTACGGCGAAGTCACGCAAAACGGGTTCAGCATCGACAACGACACGGGGTATAAGAATTCGAAGGGCGCGCTGGGCACATACACCTACCTGGATGCGAGCGAGGTGAGCGCGGCGGCTTCGGTCGTCTATGCGCATTCCTCTAAGGACGGTTCCGACCGTGCCAATTTGAAGTATCAGTACAACGCCGTGACCAGCCTGTTCTACCTCTATACGGGCAGCAGCGGGGCGGCGGAGTCCGCTTACTGCATCTTCGGCGTGCTTGCTAACGAAACGTCGCAGACGCGCTTTGACGAACTTTTGGAAGCCATCGACGCGTACGAGGCGGCGCAGCAGGAAGAGGATGAACAGTACTCCTTTACCGAATTGCAGGAAGAGACCGTGAACGACGCGCAGACGGAGTTCGGCTATTATGCGGCGGAGTACAACATCCCCCGCGCCAAGATCGTCATTAAAAGCGCGGAAGTCCGCAGCTATTGATGCAAAGAACATGCAAACGCATACGGCGGCGCGCCTATCAAGGCGCGCCGCCGCTTTGTCTGTTTCGGCAAACGCGTCCGCTCATTCGACGGGGCGGATGTTGCAGATCTTGCCGTCGGCAAGGTCGGCGGCGAAAAACCGGATGTCGAACAGGTTTTCGGCGCGGCGGTATACGAGCCCCGCGGCGTTGACGGCGCCGTGCGTCAGGTAAAAGATCTCCCGCGGGATGGTCACTTTGCAAAAATCGCCGAGGTATTCCTTCAGCAGCGGCAGCTTCTCGGCGAGGGAAGGGGCAAGGCAGGGAGCGGGGTCGCCGCCCGCCAGCAGCTCCTCGAACAGCGCAAAGGGCAGCAGCGCTGCGGGCAGGGCGCAGAGGTCGAACCCCTCCCGCGCCTGTACCGTGCGCCCGATCTCGCGCAGCCCTCCCCCCTCGGGGCGCAGCACGCGCGTGATCGTGTGCCCCGCGATATCGGGGCAGAGGCGGCGTACGGTCACGGCGTCGCCGCCCGCAACGTCCGTGGCTTCTTCGTTCCAGACGCAGTCGCCCTCTTCGTTGAACAGCAGCAGGTGCGTGCCCGCCCTGCCGAAGCAGCGCAGGGCGGCAAAGATCTGCCCGCCCGCTTCGAGCGTTTCGGCGGTATAGGTCTTGGCAGACGGCAGGGGAACGAGGTTCGGCTTTTTTCCGTCCAGCGCCGCCTGCGCCTGTCCGCCGGCGGAAAACACGCTCACCAACAGCGCGCCGGCGCGCACCTGCGCCAACACGCGCAGCCCGCCTTCGCGCGGGGCGAAGCGCGCGGCGTATACGTCGGCGCCGCGGTCGTAGCGGTACACGTCGCAGCAGCGCGGCGGGCGGGCGTAAAAGGCGTCGCCGAGCAGCAGCGTGAGCGGGAGAAGGTCTCCCTCCGTCGGCAAAAATTCGGCAAGCAATTCGCCTTCGATGTCCGCAAATTTGGCGATCTCTCCGCAGGCTCCCGCCGCCGCGCCGCCCAGGCGCAGCATGCACGGGTGTGCGGCTGAAAAATAAATGCGCATGATCCCTCTTCCGCGCCGTTTGGCGCGTTTTTTTGTTCATTCTATGTATAGAGCCATACAGTTATGTCAATACCTGCCGTACAGGAGGAACAAGACCCATGCAGGAAAAGATCAACGGTTATACGCGCGGGGAAGCGGAGGAGCTCGTCCGCTACATCGCCGAGGGCAGGCGCGCGGGAAGCACGCTCACCGCGCTCTTTGCGGCATACGGCAGGGCGCACGGCAGGGCGGGCGGCAGCGTCCGCAACTATTACTACAAATTGCTCCGCGATGAGAGCGCCGCCGCGCAGGAACTGCTCGCGGGGAAGGGGCTGCATGCGGGTGCGGTGCGCCCCTTTACGGAGGCGGAAACGGAGAGCATGCTGCGCTCCATCCTGCTGCAGCGCAAAGAGGGCGCTTCCGTCCGCCGTGCCATTTTGAACGTCTGCGGCGGAGACGCCAAGCAGATGCTGCGTTACCAAAACAAATACCGCAACCTTTTGCGCAAGCAGCCCGAGCGCGTGCGCGCGGCGGCAAAGGCGGCGGGCGTTTCTCCGGCGCTTGCCGGGCGCAGGGCGCCTTCCGTGCTCGAACGCCGCCTGGAGAGCGAGATCAACGCGCTCTACGACCGCCTCGCTCTCAGCCTGCGGGAAGAAAACGAGCGCCTGCGCAAGGCGGTGGAACGGCTCACCGAGGAAAACGAACTGCTGCGCCGCGCGGCGCACGTGCAGGAGCCGCCGCCTGCCGAAAAAAACCGCGCATAAAGCGGAGACAGCCGCC
>CALWBR010000100.1 GCA_944376145.1 uncultured Clostridia bacterium
TCCCTTGAACTTCATCGTGACGGGATAGATATGCCCGATGATGACCGACACGCCGCACACATACCGCGCCAGATCGGAGACGAGCACCCCCGAGGGGAACACATACCCCCTGCACAGCAAGTAGGCGACGAGCAGCGTCAGCCCGCCCTTGACCATATCGCAAAGCAGCGTCAGCCCGCCGATCGCCAGCCCGAACTGGCGGCTCATGTTCATCGTGCCGGGGTTGCCGCTGCCCATGCGCCGCACGTCCTTGTGCTTGAGTTTGGAAATGAGCAGCGCAAAATTGAAGCAGCCGACAAAATACGATACGACCGCCATGATGAGGAACCAATACCAAATTTGCGAAAACGAGACAACTTCCATGCGTGGCGCCCCCTGCTAACGTCAAACGGTTTCGGCATTCTCGCCGCGCGTCCTTGCCAGGACGCGGACGGGCGTGCCCGAAAAATCGAAGGTGCGCCGCAGCACGTTCTCCAAATACCGCTTGTACGAAAAGTGCATCAGCTGCGCGTCGTTGCAGGATAAAACGAACGTCGGCGGACAGACGGAAGGCTGGGTGGCAAAGTACACTTTGAGCCGCCGCCCGTTGTAGGAGGCGGGCTCGTTCGCGCGGACGGCGTCCAGCAAAAGGTCGTTGAGCGTACCCGTCTTTACACGGAAATTCGCATGCGCGAACACTTCCCGCGCCAGCGTGAGCAGCTTTTCGGTACGCTGCCCCGTTTGCGCGGAGACGTAAACGGACTTAAAGTAGTCCATGAACTTCAAGTCCTCCTTCAGCTTCTGTTCGAAGCGAAGGACCGTGCGCGTATCCTTTTCGATCAGATCCCATTTGTTCATGACGATAACGGAGGGCTTGCCCTGTTCGTGCACATAGCCGGCGATCTTCACGTCCTGCTCGGTCAGCCCTTCGCTGCTGTCGACGACGAGCAGGCACACATCCGCACGGCGCACCGCATCCAGCGCCCGCACGACGCTGTAATACTCGACGTCGTCGGTGACGTTCTTTTTGCGGCGGATGCCCGCCGTATCGATGAGGGTATACGCCTCTCCGTTGTACTGAAAGGGCGTATCGATCGCGTCGCGGGTCGTCCCCGCAATGTCGGTGACGATGGTACGCTCAAACCCCAACAGACGGTTGGTGAGCGAACTTTTCCCCGCGTTCGGCTTGCCGACCAGCGCGATCTTCAGGCGCTCGCCCGCTTCCTCTTCCCCTTCCGGGAACTGTTCGACGACGGCGTCGAGCAAGTCGCCCACGCCCTGCGAATGTTCCGCCGAGACGGGGAAAGGCTCCCCCAACCCCAGCGCATAAAAATCAAACAGTTTATCGTGCGAAAAATGATCGATCTTGTTGACGGCGAGCAACACCGGCTTGCCCGAACGGCGCAATTTTTCCGCCACTTCGTAATCGGAAGAGGAGATCTCCTCCCGTCCGTCCATCAAAAAGACGATGACCTGCGCCATTTCAACGGCAAGCTCCGCCTGACGCAGGATCTCGCGCCACATCGTATCGTCCGATTTCAGTTCGATGCCGCCCGTATCGATGACGGTGAAATGCTTGCCCTGCCAGACGGCGTCGGCATACAGCCTGTCTCGCGTGACGCCCGGGCGGTTTTCGGTGATGGAGAGCCTGCGTCCCGCTATTTTGTTGAAGAGCGTGCTCTTGCCCACATTCGGGCGGCCGACGATCGCGACCAAAGGATTTGCCATATTCCCCTGCCTTTCCGCCTCGTTTCGCCCCGCCCAAAGGGCGGCGCACAGGCTGCGTTCTTCTCCATTATACAAATTCCCCCGCCGTTTGTAAAGAAAAAACGGCTTGCGAAAAGCAAACCGTTCCTCTTTCTCTTCCGGTATGCGACTCAGGCGATGCCGACGATGTGCAGGATGATCGCAACAACGAACACGAGCACGAAAACGCCCGTCAGCACCTTGATAAGCATCCCGCGCCTGCCCGCAAAAGCGAGCGCGCCGAACGTCAGCCCGACCAGAGCGGCAACGTTAAAGATGATACCCATGATATTCATGGCTTCGCTGCCGATCGTGATGCTGTCGCTCACCAAAGGCAACAAATACGTAATGAACGCAATGACCGCCGCCACGCCGAAGGCGATAAAGCAGCAAAACAGCGAAAACCCGCCGTTACCGTTTTTTCCCATTTTCAGCCTCCTGAGGAAAAAGTATTTCTGCCCTTATTATCGCACAATGCCGCCGTTTTGACAAGTGTTTTCAGAAAATTAAAAAAATTTTCACAAAAACTACAAAGACATCTTATTTATCGTAGATATAGACGGCGTCCTCCCCGTCGTCCTCGGCAAAATGCACGGTAATGCCTTCCCTTCGGGAAGTCGGCACGCTCTTCCCCACAAAGTCTGCCCGAAACGGGAGTTCGCGGTGCCCGCGGTCGATGAGCGCCAAAAAGCGGATGCGCGCGGGGCGCCCCAGCTGCATGACTTCCGCAATGGCGGCGCGCACCGTCCTGCCCGTATAGAGCACGTCGTCGCAGATGAGCACCGTTTTGCCGTCCACCCCGAAGCCGATCTCGCTGCCGTAAAACACGACTTCCGTATTCGGCTGCCCGAGATCGTCACGGTACAGCGCAATATCGAACACGCCGAGCGGCACGTCCGTTCCCTCGATGGAATCGATGCAGGCTTTGATGCGCTTTGCCACGGTGACGCCGCGCGTACGGATGCCGATGAGCGCCAGATCTTCCGCTCCGCCGCCCATTTCGATGACCTGATGCGCCAAACGGCGGAAGGTGTTGCCCATTCCGGCGGCATCCATCAACTTTCCTTTGATAAACATAATCCACCTCACACGTTTCTCGCACAAAGGCGCTGCGAAACGTCGTGACTTCAGGGCGACACCATTGTTCGCGGCATACGCCGCTCGGCAATGGTTTCTCCCTCTTTTTGCCCTTTTAGGGCTTGCCTATTATAGAACGGGCAAAAATTCACCCGCTTCCGTCACGCTTTCCATAAAGCGCATGGGGCAAAAGCAAAAAGCGTGATTTTTGCTTTTGCGAGAATTTTTGTCTCGTAAAAACCTCGGCAGGCTGCTGCCTGCGGTTTTTACGATTTGAGGACAACCCCACGGGCACGCGGCTTCCGCCGCTGACCGCGGAGGTTTTCCTCTGCGCGCGATCTTTGAAGGGCTCGCCGTTATAAAAATCGCGCGCATTCACCTTTCCTGCATAAGGCGAACGCATTCGCCGAATTGGGGGCGCTTTTCCAAAGACGTGGCTTTGGAACGCGCAGTTTCTTATTCGGAACAAGCAAAAATTCACCCGCTTCCGTCACGCTTTCCATAAAGCGCATGGGGCAAAAGCAAAAAGCGTGATTTTTGCTTTTGCGAGAATTTTTGTCTCGTAAAAACCTCGGCAGGCTACTGCCTGCGGTTTTTACGATTTGAGGACAACCCCACGGGCACGCGGCTTCCGCCGCTGACCGCGGAGGTTTTCCTCTGCGCGCGATCTTTAAGGGCTCACCGTTATAAAAATCGCGCGCATTCACCTTTCCTGCATAAGGCGAACGCATTCGCCAAATTGGGGGCGCTTTTCCAAAGACATGGCTTTGGAACGCGCAGTTTCTTATTCAAAACGGAAAAAATTCACCCGCTTCCGCCACCGCCCGCGCGGTGCGGGTTCCCTCTTATTCCTCCGTCAGCTTTTGCAAAACGTCGGCAAAATAGGCGGGCAACGGCGCTTCGAAGCTCATCCGCTCGCCCGTGCGCGGGTGTGTGAGGGTGAGCCTGTACGCGTGCAGCAGCTGCCCGTTCAGGCGGAAACGCTGCTTTTTGCTCCCGTACAGCGGATCGCCGACGATGGGGAACCCCAAATGACGGCAATGCACGCGGATCTGGTGCGTCCTGCCCGTTTCCAAAGAAAAGCGCACGAGCGTGAGCCCTTCCGCATACCTCTTGACGACCTGCCAGTTCGTGGCGGCGAGCCTGCCCTTTTCCTTCGGCACGACTGCCATTTTTTTGCGGTCGGCGGGGCTCCTGCCGATGTACGTTTCCACCCTGCCGCTCTCGGGAAAACGCCCCTCGCAAAGCGCGAGGTATTCGCGCGCGCAGCTCTTTTCCGCGATCTGCCGCGCCAACGAGCGGTGTGCTTCGTCGTTTTTTGCGACGACCAACAGCCCGGACGTATCCTTGTCGATGCGGTGCACGATGCCCGGGCGCACCACGCCGTTGATGGAGCTGAGACTGTGCAGCCGGTACAGCAGCGCGTTGACCAGCGTGCCCGTATAATTGCCCGCACCCGCATGCACCGTCAACCCCTGCGGCTTGTTGATGACGGCGATGTCTTCATCCTCATACACGATGTCTACGGGGATATCCTGCGGGGTGAGATCCGCTTCGCGCGGGGCGGGGATCTCCGCTTCGTACAACTCTCCCGCGGCGACGGGATGCGACACTTTGACGGGCGCCCCGCCCTTGGTGACGCGGTCCTCTTCCAACAATTTTTTTGCCGCCGAGCGGGAGATGCCGAGCGCCTCCGCCACAAACAGATCCGCCCGCGGGTACGCCTTTTCGGCAGAAAACGCGGTTTTACCCGCCGCGTTCATCGTTCTCTTCCTTCGCGCGCGCTTCCCGTTCCAGCGCGGCGGCGCCCTCTTCGGCGGCGCGCGTCTGCGAGCTGCCGATGTCGTTATCGGGCACGGCGGTGCTGTCCTCGAGCTTTGCCGCGGCGTCGAGCACCTCCGCCTTTTCCCTGCGGTTGTGCAGCAGCGAGCGCACGAGCGAATCGCGGTCGACGAACAAAAGCGCCAAAATGAGCATCACCGCGCCGACCGTCACGGCAACGTCGGCGACGTTGCAATTAAAATTCAAAAACGAGATGTCGCCGACGGAGATGTCGATGAAATCCCGCACGCCGCCGTCCACGATGCGGTCGACGAGGTTGCCCGCCGCCCCCGCCATGATGACGACCAGCGAATAGCGCAAAAACCGTTTGTGCCGCTGCAATTTGAGCAGCACGACCAGCATCACGATGAGCGCCACACAGGTGACGATGATCAGGAAAGGCTGTGCAAAATCCCAGTCCTTCAGCCATCCCCACGCCATGCCCGTATTCAGCCCCGGCAGGTAATTCAGCTGCAGCAGCCCCGGGATGATCGTGACTTCGCGCAGCGGGATCGCGTACGCGACAGCCTTGCTCACCTGATCGGCAAACAACAAAAGCAAAAACACGATGCCTAAAACCATAGACGCAAACTCCTTATTCGTCCATCAACCCGAGGTTGCGGCACAGCTTTTCCAGATCCAGCTTTCCCTTCGGGTTGAGCACGTCGTCGAGGTTGAAGCCGCTTTCCTCCTCGCCCTCGACGTACTTTTCAATGACCGCTTTGGGGTCGAACTTTTCCTCTTCGGGAGCCGAAGAAAACTCCGCCTGCCGCTTTCCGAGCAGGGCGGCGAGATCGTCCGCAAACCCCGCATACTTTTTTTGCTCCGCCGCGGGGATCGCCCCCGCCATGCCCGCCGCCAGCGCGCGCCACTTTTCGCAGAACAGCTTGAGCGTGCGCCACTCCGTTTCCGCGGAGAGGCGGTAGAACTCGCGGATCTCCTCCCCTTTGTTCTCCGCCTGTACGATGGCGCGCCCGACCTGCCCCTCGCGCGCCTTGAGTTCGGCAAGGCTGGCGCGCAGGCTCCTGTTTTCGCCCTCCAGCCCCTCGATCCTGTAATTGAGCTGGCGCAGCTTCGTTTCGTATGCCTCGCGGATGCCCGCAAGGAGCTGTTCCGTCTCTTTTTGTGTAAACTTTTTAGCCATTTTCCGCCCTGATCTCCGCAATCATTTTATTTTTTATGCCGTGCAGCGCCTCGGAAAGGTCCACTTTGTAGACATGCGGGTTATCCTGCCGGCGATATTCGCTCCAAAAACTCTCCTTTTCGCGTGCGGCATAGGCGCAGACTTCGGAGAGCGGCGGCAGCGGCGCCGTAAGACGCCCGCCGCGCATCACCTGCCCGAGCAAGGGGCGCAGCGTGTAATTCGTAAACGTCGTACGCTTCCACGTTTCCACCGGATGGAAAAGGGTGAGCGGCACGCGCTCGTCGAAGCGTTCTTCGCGCAGGGCGATGAGATCCGCCTGCGCTTTGCCCGTCTTTTTATCGTAGACCCGGTATACCTGCTTGAACCCGGGGTCGGTGATCTTATCCGAATTGTCGGAGAGCTTGATCTTCAAGATCTCGCCGCCGCCCGACGGCTGCACCGCCGCGAGCTTGTAGACCCCGCCGAGCGCGGGCATATCCGCGCTGGTGATCAGCCGCGTCCCCACGCCCCACAGATCGATCTTTGCGCCCTGCGCTTTGAGCGATGCGATGACGCGTTCGTCCAGATCGCCCGAGGCGCAGATGATCGCGTTCGGAAAGCCCGCCTCGTCCAGCATCTGCCGCGCCCGTTTGGAAAGGTATGCCAAATCGCCGCTGTCCAAACGGATGCCCTTGGGTTCATGCCCCGCCGCACGCAGCTCCTTGAACACGCGGATGGCGTTGGGCACGCCGCTGCGCAGCGTGTCGTAGGTGTCCACGAGCAAAAGGCAGGCGTCCGGGTAGAGATGCGCATACGCACGGAACGCCTCGTATTCGTTGGGAAAATTCATGACCCAGCTGTGCGCGTGCGTCC
>CALWBR010000101.1 GCA_944376145.1 uncultured Clostridia bacterium
CGGAAGTGGAAAAGAACGTGCTCGAACACTTCGCCGACGTTTATCCCGACAAAAAGCGCGAGATCAAAGACAGCCTCTATTACATGACCAAGGAGAAGGTGCGCGCCAAGATCCTGGACAAGGGCATCCGCCCCGACGGGCGCAAGCTCACCGAGATCCGTCCGATCTGGTGCGAGGTCGGCGTTCTTCCCCGCGTGCACGGTTCCGCCGTGTTCACCCGCGGGCAGACGCAGGCGCTCACGACTTGCACCCTCGGCACGCTCTCCGAAGTGCAGAAGCTGGACGGGTTGGATGAAGAAGTTGCCAACCGTTACATGCATCAGTACAATTTCCCCGGGTATTCCACCGGCGAAGCGAAGGCGCTGCGCAGCCCTTCCCGCCGCGAGATCGGGCACGGCGCCCTTGCCGAGCGCGCGCTCGAACCCGTCGTTCCCAATGAGGATGAATTCCCGTACGCCATCCGTATGGTCTCGGATATCCTCAGTTCTAACGGTTCCACGTCGCAGGCGTCCGTCTGCGGTTCTACGCTGGCGCTCATGGATGCGGGCGTTCCCATCAAAGCGCCCGTCGCCGGCTGTGCGATGGGGTTGATCAAGGATACAAGCAGCGACCGCGTCGCCATCCTCACCGACATCCAGGGGCTGGAAGATTTTCTCGGCGATATGGACTTTAAAGTCGCCGGTACGGAGAACGGTATCACCGCCATCCAGATGGATATCAAGATCAAGGGCATCGACGAGGCGATCCTGCGCAAAGCCATCGCGCAGGCAAACGACGGCAGGCAGTTCATCCTGCATAAGATGCTCGAGGTGATCCCCGAACCGCGCAAAGAGCTTTCCAAGTATGCGCCCAAGATCATCTCCTTCAACATCGACCCCGAAAAGATCCGTGAAGTCATCGGCAGCGGCGGCAAGGTCACCAACAAGATCATCGAGGAGACCGGCGTCAAGATCGATATCGACGACGACGGCAAGGTCTGCATCGCAACGTACGGCGAAAATCTTGAAAACGCCGAGCGTGCAAAGGCGATCATTCTTTCCATCGCGCGCGATCCCGAAGTGGGGGATATGTTCATCGGCTCCGTCGTGCGGATCCTCTCCAAGGTCGGCGCGTTTGTCGAGCTTGCGCCCGGCAAGGACGGCATGATCCACATTTCCCGCCTGTCCGATAAGCGTATCAACGCGGTGGAGGATGTGCTCTCCATCGGCGATACCGTCAAGGTGGAGATCATCAAGATCGGCGAAAAGGGCATCGACTTGAAATTGCTTGAAAAAATGGAAGGCTAAACAGCCGATATGCAAAAAGGAGCCGCGTACGCGGCTCCTTTTTGCATTCCTTTTTTATGAATGCCCGGTAAGCAGTTTCAGCCAGTTCGTTCGGGCGAGCCCCAAAACGAGCAGAAACAAAACTTCCGCCGCCAGCACGACCGCGCCGCAAAGGAGGGCGGCGGGCAGGGAAGGGAGAAGCGCCGCAAGGGTGTTGCGTAAGAGGACGGCAAACAGCGCGGCGGGCGCCATGCTCGCCGTTGCGAGCAGCATGTATTTTTTGTAACGCACCTTTTCCTTGCCCGTTTTTGCGATCAGCCGCAGGTTGAGCGCCGCCGTCACGCAGGCGCTTGCCCCCATGCCGATGACGACCGCGTAGATGCCGCAAAATTGCGGCAGGAACCATACGCACAGCAGCGTCACCGCCGCACCCGCAAAGTAATAGAGGAAGGTCTTTTTTTCATAGCCCAAGGAATTCAGGATCCCCGTCGTGATCATCGAAAGCCCCATCGGCAGCAAAAGAATGCAGCAGTTGCGGATGATCTCGCCGCTTTTTCGGTTGCCGAACAGCAGAATGCCGATATCCACGCCCAGCCCGAACAAGACGGGGACGAGCAGGCAGACGATCAGCAGGGTCGCTTTCAGCGCTTTTTCGATGTTGGCGCGCAGTTTGCCGTGTTCGCCGCGGTAGTAATTTTCTGCAAGTTCGGGCACGAGCACGAGGGCGAGCGAGCCGATGAGCGTAGCGGGTATGCCTAAGACGGGCATGCTCATTCCCATCGCCGTACCGATCTCCCGCATGGATTCGCTTGCGTTCATGCCCGCGGCGATCAGTCTTGCGGGCAGCAGCAGGGAAATGAGCGTGCTCACAAGCGCGTTCGAAGTCCGCATGCCCGTCAGCGGCAGCGCGGAACGAAGCAGCGGGCGCAGCTGCCCGCGCGGGTCTTTGAGTTTGCCGCCTTTGATCAAAAAATAAGCGGCGGCAAGCGCAAAGGAGAGCAAGTAAGAGAGGACGATCGCCAAAGCGACCCGCCTTGCTCCGTCAAATACGTCCGTCATGTGTGTCACGAGCAGCACGCCCGCGCCGATCATGCACAGTTCCTCCGCCAAGTCGATGGCGCAATACGGGAGGAATTTTTTATTGCCCCACATCGCGCCCCGCAGCACGGAGTAGACGGAGTTGAAGGTCAGCGAGGGGAGAAGGATCAAAAGCACGCTCATGCAGCGCTCGTCCGTGAACAGGAAGTCGAACAACGAATGCCCGAAAAAGAGCAGGCAGAATACGGGTACGGAAAAGCCGACGGCGCACAAAAGCGCCGCCGTCACGACCGAGTGCTGTGCGTTCGGCGCGTTTTTGGCGCGATATTTCGTGATCAACCGCGAAACGGTGAGCGGGATGCCGGACGCCGCCGCGGTGGCGAGCACGGCAAAGACGGACAGCGCGGTCTGATAGATCCCCATCCCTTCGGGGCCGAGCGTGCGCGAAAGCACGATGCGGTAAACGAAGCCGAAAAATTTTTCGGCAACGGATACGGCGGTCACATACGTTGCGGTCTTATAAATGTTGGATCGGTTCAAGGAGGTACCTCCCGTCGCGGGCGCCGCTTTGCGCGGCGCCCGTGTGCTTTGCGCAGAGAAGCGCGAGGGCTTTGCCGTATTATGTATATCCGCGGAAGGGGCGGGATATGCCGCCCCCTCCGCGGCTGCGGCGGGGCATATTTTGCGGGGCGGCGCATACAATAAAAGGGTTAGGGGGGGCTTATGTGTACATTGGAAGCGTGCAAAAGGAATCCGTTCGGGCTGTACCGCGTACAACGCGGAGACACGCTGCGCTCCGTCTGCGCCCGTTTTAGTCTTCCGCCCGCGCTCGTCGCGGCGAAAAACGGCTTGCGCGCTTTTCCGCCGGAGGGGAGCATCCTGCTTTTGCCGGAGGCCGCGGGAGAAACGTACCTTGTTCGCCCGGGAGAGACGCTCGTGTCCGTTTGCAAAAAATTTTGCATGACCGAAGAGGAGTTTTCCGCGCGGAACGGCTGCAGCTACGTCTATCCGATGCAGCTTGTGCTCGTCGGGAAGGAATAGCTCTGTCACAAAGCGGGCGTCGCGCATCATATATTGGAACATGGAGAACTGCGTCTCCATAAGCTTTAACGAACGGAGGTCTACAATGTCCTTTTTTTCAAACTTTCAGACAGATAAATGCCCGGGACCGATCGGCGGCAATCCGCTGAACGGGCTGAACGAGAAGGTCTGCCTGCAGGCGCAGCGGGTGTTTGACGCCTGTATCAAGCAGTGGCAGAACGCCGGCGCGGTGCTGCCGCTCACCGATCCTACGCCTGCCTCGCCTGCCTATCCGCTCACCTTCGTCAGCGCCCGCAGCACCGTTTCCGTCGGCACGGTCACCGCCTTTCAGGTGGACCGTTTGCCCGACAAAGCAAATTGTGCACGTGTGCAGGCGACCATCGATATCCCCGTGGAAGTGCTCTATACGGACGCGAACGGCGTAGAGGGGAAGGCTTCCTCTGTTGTGACGGTCAGCGAAGACGTGATCCTGTTTGTGCCGCAGCCGTCCATCGTGCCGTATGAGCTGCAGTGCGTGGTCAGTGCGGTCGCGCCCGAGGGCGCGTTCAACGCCGAAACCAACAGCTTTACGGCGGATGTGTGCATCACGGTCATTTTGAAGGTCGTCATCAACGTGGATCTGCTCGTGCCTACATACGGCTATTGTGCCATTCCGCCCGCACAGGAGTATACGCAGGAGATCTGCGCGGGCTTTTTCGAGCTGCCTTTGTATCCGCAGGGGAACAGCTGCGGCGGAAATTGCGGCAAATAGCGGCGGGTTTGCACGGGATCTTGCAAAAAGCCGATATGTTTTATCGGCTTTTTGCTTTTTTGCGGTTGTGGAGGAAGGATCGGGATGCGGAGAGAAGATGCGCATTGCGCCGTGTGCGGCGCGGAACTGTACGGCAAGGGCGGCGCGCTCTGCGAGTGCTGCCGGGAGAGCTTTGCTCTGTGCGACATGGATGACTATCTTTTGCGGCGTTCCGTGGGCGGAATTTGCGGCAGGATGCCGTCAAATGCTTTTAAAAGTCCGCAATTTATGGTAAAATATCCGAAAAGCATGGGAAGCGGTGGCGCATGAAAATTTTTGCGGTGAGCGATCTGCACTTGCCCGGCGGCAAGGATAAGCCGATGGATATCTTCGGCGGGAATTGGAGCGGGCATTTTGAAAAGATCAAAGCCGACTGGCTCGACCGGGTCGGGGCGGAGGACGTCGTGCTCCTTGCGGGCGATTTCAGCTGGGCGATGACGCTGTCCGAGGCGCTGCCCGATCTTGCGCGGCTGCAGCCGCTCCCCGGCAAAAAGGTACTGATCCGCGGCAATCATGACTATTGGTGGTCGGGGATCACGGCGCTGCGCAAAAGCGCGCCCGATGCGAGCTTTTATTTTTTGCAAAACGACGCCGTCCGTTTTGACGGGGTGGTGGTCTGCGGCTCGCGCGGCTGGCTCTGCCCGGGCAGTACCGACTTCACGGCGGAGGATGAAAAGCTCTATCGCCGCGAAGCGGAGCGTTTCCGCCTCGCGCTCGGCGCCGCGCAAAAGCTGCGGCAGGAAGGGGACAGGCTCGTCTGCATGATCCATTATCCGCCTTTCAACGCCAAGGGCGAGAGCTCGCTGTTTACCGCCCTGTTTGAAGAGGCGGCGGCAGATCTCGTCGTGTACGGGCATCTGCACGGCAACGCTTGGTCGTATCCGTTTCGTACCGAGCGCGGCGGGGCGGCGTATTGCCTGACTTCCTGCGATCTGTTGGGGTTCCGTTTGGCGGAGCTTGTGGAAGTTTGAGTTTTTTTCGGCGAACGCTTTACTTTGCGGCGCGAACGTGCTACAATGATAAGGAAGACTTTAACATACGGTACGGAGATGCCGCGAAGTCCTTATCCGAAACATACGAAGACCCGTAGCCGGAATTCTTTTTATTTTCGTGTATGAACGCACTCGCGCATTTCCGCGCGGGTGTATTTTTTATGGGGAGGCAAGGGCTGGAAAACATTCTTTTGGATGCGGCGGCGATCGCCCGTTCGCTTGTCCGCCTTTCGCGTGAGGTCGTGGAAAAAAACAAGGGCACGGACAAGCTCTGCTTGCTCGGCGTCCGCCGCCGCGGCGAAGTGATCGCGCGGCGCGTGCAGGCGCTGATCAAAAAGTTTTACGGGGAAGAAGTTCCCTGCGCCGGGATCGATATCGGGCTGTACCGCGACGACCTTGTCAGCGGCTATTTCGTGCCGGACGCGAAACGCAACGACATCGGGTTCGACCTTCGAGACAAGCACGTCGTGCTCTGCGACGATGTGCTCCATACCGGGCGCACCGTGCGCGCCGCGATCGAGGCGATCTTCGACCTCGGCAGACCCGCGTCCGTGCGTCTGCTCGTTTTGTGCGACCGCGGCGGGCGGGAGATGCCCGTCGGGGCGGATTTTGTCGGCAAAAACATCCCCACTTCCCGCCACGAATACATCGATCTGCGTTTAAAGGAGATCGAGGGGGAAGATTCTCTCGGGATCACACAGTTACAATAGACCGTGTGCGGCGTACAGCAGGCGCCGCGCATACGCACCCGCTGCGGCGGGAAAGGAGAAGGCATGTTAGGGAAGGATCTTTTGGGGCTGTACGACGCGTCCGCGGAGGACATCGTCGCCATCCTCGATACCGCGGTCGGCATGAAAAAGCTGCTCACG
>CALWBR010000102.1 GCA_944376145.1 uncultured Clostridia bacterium
GCTCACGCGCAAAACGGAGGGCGGGCTGTACGGATTGCCGACGGCAGGGTATAAGCGGCGGGATATGGCGGCGCGGAAGGAGGTCATCGAGGCGGCTGCTCCGAACATCGTGCTGTCCGTGCACCAAAACTTTTTCCCGACGGACGCGTCGCGGCGGGGCGGGCAGGTCTTTTACCGCAGCGGCAGTGCGGAGGGCGCCGCGCTGGCGGCGGACATCCAACAGCGGCTGAACGCTTTGGGCGGCGGAGACTTTTCTCCGCTGGCGGGCGACTATTATATTTTAAATTGTACGGGGTATCTCTCCGTGATCGTCGAATGCGCCTTCCTCTCCAATGCCGAAGACGAGGCGCTGCTGCTGCAGGAGGAGTACCGTGCCCGCCTTGCCGATGCGGTCTTTGCGGGGGTTTTGGCGTATCTTGCCTGATCGGCGCCGCGCGGCGGAAGTCTTTCCGCCGCGCGGCTTTTTATTTTTTTGAAAAAAAGATCCCGATTGACAGAATCTGTCACTGCTGTGTGCTATAATAGGCGCATAGGAGGGTCGTATGAAAAAGAAGGTCGCGATCACGCTTTGTATGGTTTTGGCGGCGATCGCAATTTTTTGTGTGGTGTTGTTTGTTTTTATGTTGCCGACCAAAGAGGGTGGGGAAGAACCTGTGCATACGCATAGGTTACAGGCGATCCCGCATCTTGCGCCAACGTGTACGGAAGACGGGAATATTGCTTATTGGGTGTGTTCTGAATGTGGTAAAACATTTTCGGATGAGACAGGGTTGCATGTGGTGACGGATGTAACGTTACCGGTTGTCGGGCATGACTTTGCGCAGGAATGGGCAAACGACGGTGAGTATCATTGGCATATTTGCCAAAATGGTTGCGGAGAAATATCGGAGAAAGCGGAGCACGTTTGGGATGATGGAGTTGTTACCGAGCAGCCGACTTGTGCCAAACAGGGAGCAAAAACATACACTTGCACCGTTTGCCATGCGACCAAAACAGAAGAGATCGAAGCGACGGAGCATGATTTTGCGCAGGAATGGGCAAGCGACGGGGAGTATCATTGGCATGTTTGCCAAAATGGTTGCGGAGAGATATCGGGGGAAGCGGAACATATTTGGGATAAGGGAGTTGTTACCGAGCAGCCGACTTGTGCCAAACAGGGAACAAAAACATACACTTGCACCGTTTGCCATGCGACCAAAACAGAAGCGATCGAGGTATTGGAGCATTCGTATGCAGCGGAGTGGTGTTTTGACGAGCTTGTGCATTGGCATGCCGTGACGTGCGGACATTTGGATGCTGTGCGAGAAGAGGCGCATACTTTTAATGCCGAAGGTGTTTGTACGGACTGTGGCTACTATGCACAATCTGCCGATTTATTAGAGTATGTCCTGGTCGATAACGGAACGGCTTATCAGGTGACGGGCGTTCCGTTGGAAACGACGGGAGGGATCAGTATCCCTTCTCGTCATCAAGGGTTGCCTGTGACGAGTATTGGATGGTCTGCTTTTTCCGATTGCAGAGGTCTTATAAGTATTACGCTTCCTGAAGGGATAAAAAGCATTGAGCCGAGCACGTTTCTCCGTTGCAGCGGTCTCACTTCTGTTACCATTCCCGACAGTGTAACTACTATCGGTTATTTTGCCTTTAAAGAATGCAGCAGTCTTACTGAAATCAATATTCCCGACGGTGTAACTTCTATTGGCGAAGGCGCGTTCGCACATTGCGAAAATCTTACTTCTGTCAGCATTCCAAACAGTGTCACTTACCTTGGTGATGATGTGTTCTTTTCCTGTGAAAACCTTGTTTCCGTCAATATTCCGGATGGTATGACCGTTATTGGCGATTATGCGTTCTCGTATTGTAGTCGGCTTAATTCTATTACCATTCCCGACAGTGTAACTACTATCGGCGATTATGCATTTAATTGGTGTCATGGTTTATATTCTGTTACGATCGGAGACAGTGTAAACTCCATTGGTGCGTTTGCATTTTATGCTTGCTTCAGCCTTACTGAGATCATTGTTTCCGATAGTGTGACATCGATCGGGGATTCTGCGTTTTCCGGTTGCAGCAGCCTTGAAACCGTCTACTACGAAGGCACGGCGGAGGAGTGGGCGGCGATTTCGGTCGCGACCGGCAACGAAGATTTCACTTCTGCCACGGTGTACTATTACAGCGAGGATACGCCCACGGAAAGCGGCAACGATTGGCACTATATAGACGGCGAAGTGTATGTTTGGTCGTAAATGAAATGTTTGGCTCCTCGCGGCGGAAGTCTTTCCGCCGCGGGGTTTTTTATGCTGCGGGCGGGGCGGCGATGTGCGTTCTTTGCGCAATTCTGATTGTATTTTTTGCGGCGGTGTGATATAATAGCCGCATGAGAATTTTCGGGGAAGCAATGACGGCGCAGCAGGCGCGCGCGATCGCGCCCGTGGCGCTCGCGTTCGTGGGGGACGCGGTGGAGTCTTTGTATGTGCGCGAAGGGTTGGTGCGCGCCGCCGACCGCAAGCCGAACGAGATGCAGCGGCTGGCGAGCGAAGAGGTCTCCGCCAAAGGGCAGGCGCGGCGGCTTTCCGCCGCGGAGCCGCTGTTCACCGAGGAGGAGCGGGAGATCTTTCTGCGCGGAAGGAACGCGAAAAAGCCGACCAAGAGCAAGCACGCCACCGTGGCGGAGTACAATCTCTCCACGGGGTTCGAGGCGGTGCTGGGGTACTTGTACCTGACGGGCAGGTATGCGCGCATTGCCGAGCTGTTGTCTGCGGAGGAAGCATGAAGATCGAAGGACGGAACGCCGTCTTGGAATTGTTGAAGACGGATAAGACGGTGGATAAGCTCTTGCTGCAAAAGGGCGCGGAGGGCTCGCTCGGCAGGATCTTTGCCATGGCGCGCGAAAAAAAGATCCGCGTACAGTTTGTCGACGAGCGGGCGCTCGCCCGTGAGAGCGAGACGGGACGGCACCAAGGGGCGATCGCCTATGTTTCCGATTATGAATATGCAGAGCTCGCGGCGCTGTTTGCGGGGGAACGGGGCAGCCGTTTCGTCATTTTATGCGACGGCGTCGAAGACGTGCACAACTTGGGGAGCATCCTGCGCGTGGCGGAGTGCGCGGGCGCGGACGGGGTGGTCATCCCCAAAAACAAGAGCGCGCAAGTCACGGGCGCGGTCGTGCGCATTTCGGAAGGGGCGGCGAACCATGTACGCGTGGCGCGCGTGCCCGGTATCAATCATGCGATCGACGCCTTGCAAAAAGAGGGGTTTTGGGTATACGGGCTGGAAGCGGACGGCGAACCGCTGTACGGCTGTGACCTGACGGGCGACATCGCCCTAGTGGTCGGCGGGGAGGACGGCGGGCTCGCCGCGCTCACCCGCAAAAAATGCGACAAAGTGCTTTCGCTGCCTCTTTGCGGCAAGGTGAACTCGCTCAACGCGTCCGTGGCGTTGGGCATCGCGGCGTACGAGGCGCTGCGGCAGCGCCGGTGAGCGCGCGGACGGACGAAGCGCTCGCTTTCGCGGCGCAAGGCGGAGAGAACGCCGCCCTCGAAGAACTGCTCGAGCGGTACAAAAATGCCGTGCGCGGCGTGGCGCGCTCCTATTTTTTGGAAGGCGGCGAAACGGAGGACCTCGTGCAGGAAGGGATGATCGGGCTGTATTCCGCCGTCGGCGGGTTCCGTGCAGACGGGGGGATGCGGTTCCGAAACTTTGCTTACCTGTGCATCCGCCGCCGCATCGGCAGCGCCGTGCGCGACGCGGCGCGCAAAAAGCACGCGCCGCTCAACACCTGTTTGCCGCTCTCCGACGCCGCGGAGCTTACGGAGGCGCTCGAAGACCCCGAGGCGGTGCTCATCGGCGGAGAGGAGCGGGAAGAGCTTTTGGCGCTTTTGCGCCGCACGCTCTCTTCGGCGGAGTGGCGTTCGCTGCTCGCGTATGCGGAGGGGCTGCGCGTTGCCGAGATCGCCGAACGCGAACACATGCGCGCCAAGAGTGTGGAAAACGCGATCCAGCGCGCCAAAAAAAAGGTGCAAAAGCTGCTCGAAAAGCGCAAGGGATAGAGAGCGCGGCAGGCGCGCTCAAGGAGCAAACATATGGCATACCAGGCGTTATACCGCGCCTTCCGCCCGACGACGTTGGACGGGCTGGTGCGGCAGGAACACATCGTTCGCATTTTAAAGAACCAGATCGAGACCGACAGGGTCGGGCACGCCTATCTTTTTTGCGGTCCGCGCGGCACGGGCAAGACGAGCACGGCAAAGATCTTTGCGCGCGCCATCAATTGCGAAAGCCCCGTGAACGGCTCCCCCTGCGGCAAGTGCGCGGCATGCCGGGCGCTTGCCGATCCTTCTAACCTCGACGTGACCGAGATCGACGCCGCCTCCAACAACGGCGTGAACGAGATGCGCGATCTGCGCGAAAAGGTGCAGTACCC
>CALWBR010000103.1 GCA_944376145.1 uncultured Clostridia bacterium
CGGAGACGTCGAGCGACCCCGCGCCCGCCACGACGCGCGTCAGCCCGACCTGCTCGCTATGCGCGAGCACGTCGCCGACGTAATCCGTTTCAAACTCCTCTTCGAATTCGCAGTCGCCTTCGCAAAACTCCGCCCTGCCGATCCGGGAAGGCACAAGATCACAAACCACGCCGTCCCCTCCGGAGAGGTACCGCAGCTGCTGCGGCGCGAACAGCTCGATCTGCGCCGTAACGATGGCGGAAAGGATGAGCGCGCGCCCGTCCCGGCGCGTCTCCGTCTTTTCCACGACGAAACGGACCTCGGCACGGCAGGCGGGCGCGGCGTCCGCACACTCGGCGCGGTGCGAAAATTCCGCGCCGCGCTCGGCGCTGATCACAGCGCCGTCCTCCGCACGGGCTACGATCGAAAAATACAATTTGCCGCTGTAACGCACTTCCCCGTCCCGCACTTCCGCGCCCGTAAAGACGACGGACGGGCAGACGGCGAGCGGACGGTTCTGCGCCCAATCGCTCAGCCGGCACTCCACGATCGACTGCGAACGCAGCTGCGCGCCGCGCGCGGTGTAGTCATATGCGGCGTATGTGGGAACAACTGACATGGTGCACCTCCCTTTTTACCTTTCCATCCTATGCCGAAAGGGCGGCGTTTATGCCTGTTTGTACAAATTTTTCGGGCGCGGGGCATATTTTTTTAAAAAAGCGGGCATACTTGACCCATGATCAAAGCGCCGAAAAACATCCGCAGCATCCGCGAGGAGATCGCCGACTTCTACGGAAAAAACGTACACGTCCACGTGGACATGGGCAGAAACCGCACCGCGGACTATACGGGGAAGCTGACGGGATTGTACCCCGCCCTCTTTACCGTCACCCCGGACGATAAAAACTACCGCGGCAAGACCTCCTATTCGTATTCGGAGATCCTGTGCGGCGAAGTAAAGATCCGCGCGAAGTGACCCGCCGCCCCGACGGAGCGCCTTCCCGCGGGAAAGAACGTCCTTATATGCCTTCCCTTGCGGGGGAAGGCTTGGTTGACTACGCGGCGAACACCCCTCATCCGCCCCTTCGGGGCACCTTCCCCACCAGGGGGAAGGCTTGTGCGGTAGAGCGTCCCACCTTTTGTCATCCCGAGCATGTCAGGGATCTCTATGAATTTACCATCCTTATTACGCCTTCCCCTTGACGGGGAAGGGGGACCGCTTGCGGTGGATGAGGTGATTTCTCTACCTCATTTACACCCCTCATCCGCCCCTTCGGGGCACCTTCCCCACCAGGGGGAAGGCTTGCTATGGATATACTTTTCTGCAAAAGCAAAAACCACGCTTTTTGCTTTTGCACACTACGCCGCGCGGACGGCGTGACGGAAGAGGGTGAAGCCGCGGCATTTTGATAACAGTGTGCCCCAAAACATGCCGCGGCGAGGGAGAAAACGCTATCCCGACCAACGGGAGGGCAGCGGTGTCCCCTCAAATCACGGCAAATCGCAGCGCCTTTGCGCGAGATTTGCGTGAACCCCGTCAGCTTGAAAAATTTTTCGTGAACACAGCAAAAGCGCCGCCGCGGGTTTCCCGCGGCGGCGAACGTTTGACAGGCTCATCTTTCAAAAGAATGTTTCCTTTTTAAAAATCGTCGTCTTCGTCGTCCTCGTCCTCATCCTCGTCGTCATCTTCGCCGAGGTCGGAATAGTCGTCGTTGAAGTCGAAGTCGTCCTCTTCGTTTTCGGAATACTCTTCCTCGTCCCCGTAGCCGTCCTCGTCCTCTTCGTCAAGATCCTCGGTAAAGTCAACGTCCTCCTCGCCTTCGAGCGGAAGGTCTTCCGCCTCGTCGTCGAGATAATTGCGCCACTCTTCGTCCTTTTCGGGGTCGATATCCGTATCTTCTTCGTATTCGGCGTTCTTTTTGCACTCGTCGCACATCTTTTCGCCGGCACGCATATAGTTTTCGCCGCAGACGGGGCAAAGCTCCGTCTTTTCGGCTTCTTCATCCTCGTCCATATCGGCAAACATGAGCTTGCCGCCCTGCATCTCCGCAAGGCAGACGTCGCAATAGTCCTTATCCTCTTCGATGTAATTCAGCTCGCAGCGCGGGCATTTTTTGTACTTTCCCATACCGATCCTTCCCTCTTACCGAGCTCGCCGCAAAAACGTTCTGCTTCCGCTTCCTCTGCACTATGTGCATTTTTTTAAAAAATACGCGCGGCACACGGCGGTTTTTTCGGCGTTATTATACAGTGAAATATATGATTTGTAAAGAGAAAACCGTGCAATTTTTTGATTTTTTTTAAAAAGAAACGGGGCAGCCGAAGCCGCCCCGTCATTTTTTATCGCATTTTTAACGCCTGCGCTTGCGCAGGAACACGACCGCCAAAACGATCGCCGCGATCACGACCACACCGACGGGCACGAAGATCGCCGCCCACTGCCACGTCCATGCGGTATCCTCCGCGTCTTCTTCCGCCGTCGCCTCTAAAAAGGCGCCCGCAAGAGACTCGGGGATCGTCTCCTCATCCTCTTCGCTGTACTGCCCGAGCATCGCATAGAAGGCGCTCTCGGTATTGTACAACGTATCGCCCTCGTACAGCGCGGAAAAATCCAGCCGATACGAAGAGAGCGTTTTCTTCGACTCTTCCGAAAGCGGGTCGAGGAAGGCACGGATGAGCGAAAGTTCCTCTTCGGTGTAATTATCGACGTACGCCTCTTCCTCGTCCGTCAAAAGCGTTATCAGATCCGCGTCGCCCGAATAGAAATAGTACTGCGCCGCATCCGCCGCCGTGGCAAACCGGGTGGAGAAATCGGAATCGGTCATCACCGCGGTCACATCCTCCCAACGCTCGTTCAATGCAGCGAGCGCGGCGTTGTCGGCGGGGTTGTCCATGACGTATACGTATTTCCCCGCGTACGTTCCCGCGTTGCCGAAGAAGAGGTACTGCGCGTTGCCGACGGTGACGACTTCGGGGGTATACCAGGTGTTGTTGTACTCCAACGCGAGGTAGCGCGTCGGCTTATAATCGTCGTTGTCCGCTGCGGCGCCTTCAAAAATGTTGTAATCGGCAGCCGCGCCGTTGTAGCGGATGCGGTACAGACCGTTGCCGCTCGTGCCGGACATGGAATAATACAGGTAATCGCCCTCGGTAAAGAGCAGCGCCGCACCCGACTGCCCGCGAGCGAGCGTCACGCTCTCGCCGATGAGGTCCGTGTTGGTGAACGTGCCGTCGGCATCCGTTGCGGTGTTGACGGTGTTGCGCACGATGCCGCCGTTCGCGTCTACGTAGAGATACACCGTTTCATCGGCTTCGTTCGTATAATACAGTGCGGACGACGTTGCGTTGGAAGAAGAGATCGCCACGGGCGTGAGCGCCGTGCTTGCCGCGGCGGAATCGTCCTCCGTGCCGGAGCCGTTTTCACGGATCGTGGGGTTGGAGGCGATCGCGTTCCAGCCCGACGCGCCTTCGTAGGCGGCTTCGTCAAAACGATAGACGAAGGAAGAGCCTTCCCTGACCTTGCCGACGGTCAGATACAGCGCGCCGTCGCCGTAGTACAGGAAGGAATAGGTGAACCCGCCCAAGCTGCGGAAGGAGGTGCTTGCCGTCGCATCCGTCCAGCCATGGTTGAAGGGCGTCGCCTTGTCCTGGTTCAGCCCGACGCCGTCCAAAACGAGGGTGCCGAGGTTAATATACTCCATCACGCGTGCGTCGTCATCCTCGGCGGCGTCCGGATCGGTATAGGCGGCAAGGTACGCCGCAGACTCGGTGAAGGACACCGTGTTGCCCTCCGCGTCCGTGCCCGTGTACGGGCTCTCTTCGGCGAACATGCTCACGCAATAGAGCTGCTGATACCCGTACTGCGTGCCCGCGCCCGTTTCGGCGCTGTAGGTGTACGGCTGGGTGACGGGCATCGTGTAATAGATGGTCGTGCCCTCCGCTTCGCGGGGCATCACATAGGAGGCGTACCCTTTGACGAGCACGGTCTCCTCCCCCGTGGCGGTGTTGTAAGAGCGGATCTCGGTATCGGCGGAGTCGACATAGACGAGGTACACGTCCCCGCTCTCCGGTTCCTGCACATAGCGGTAGACGGTCGTGTTGTCGGAGACCTGCACGTAATAGTCGCGCATAGTCTCGCTCCCGTCGAGCGCGCTGCTCTTGAAGTCGAGGTAAGAACTATCCACCACGCCGTCCATGTTTTTGATGACGTTCGGCGTAGCGTAGTACACGCGGTCGCCGTAGATATAGACGCCGGACGTAAAGTCTTGCGAGGTGAGGAGCAGCGGAACGACCGTTTCCGTCTGCGAATAGTCGCCCGCGGCGAGATCGGCTGCGGAAATGCGCATCAACGCGCCCTTTACGACGCTGCCGTAGGTATTGTCCGCACTTTGATCCTCCGCACCGTTGACGAAGTAGACATAGTCGCCCTTCTGCACGACGAAACCGCCGTTGGAAGAGAC
The DNA here is from genome assembly GCA_944376145.1 of uncultured Clostridia bacterium. Taxonomy (GTDB): domain Bacteria; phylum Bacillota; class Clostridia; order Christensenellales; family Borkfalkiaceae; genus Borkfalkia. The sequence continues at coordinate 4,440 of CALWBR010000103.1, forward strand.
GGCGCCTTCGGTGCTGCCGCTCAGCTTGCCGGACGTGTAGTTGCCGCTGCAGCCTGCGACCGCCGCGAGAGCGAGCAGCAGAGCGAGCAAGACGGGCAATATTTTTTTAAGTGATTTCAGCATAGAGCCGGAACTCCTTACGATTTACAATGTGCCGCCGCGGCGATCCGCCGCGCCGTATACCGTTTCATTATATCGCAAAACGCCTGTTTTCGCAATAAAAAACCGTTGTGTTTTGATGAAAATTTGCGGGCAGGCAAAAAGATTTTGTTAAAAACAGGAGGGTTTATGGAAAAATTCGGATTGTTCGACCTGCTTGCCGCCCTCATGGGCGAAGCGGACCCCGCCCCGCCGCCCCCTGCCGGGAAGGAGGAAAAAACAGAGCCTGCCCCGCCACCGCGCGCACAGGGCGTGTTCAGCCCCGAAGAGCGCAGGCGGCGCGCCGAAGAAGCGCTCTTGCGGCACGACACGCTCTCCCGCCGCATCGATCGGAGAAAAAAGTGAAGACGGCGCCGCGAGCATCCCGCGGCGCCGTATCGCATGATAATTACCTCTTGGAGAACTGCGGAGCGCGGCGCGCCTTTTTGAGGCCGTACTTCTTGCGCTCTTTGCTGCGCGGATCGCGCGTGAGGAAGCCCTCTTTTTTGAGCGCGGGGCGAAGCTCGGGCTGCGCCTGGATGAGCGCACGGGCGATGCCGTGGCGGATGGCGCCCGCCTGCCCCGTGTACCCGCCGCCGCAGACGTTGACGACGATATCGTACGCACTCTCCGTGCCGGTGAGCGCGACGGGCTGTTTCACGATGTACTGCAAAGTGCCCTGCGGGAAATAATCTTCGAGCGCGCGGTCGTTGATGACGATGCTGCCGCTGCCGGAAGGGATGAGGCGGACGCGGGCGATCGCCTTTTTACGCCTGCCCGTGCCCCAGAACTGCAATTTCT
>CALWBR010000104.1 GCA_944376145.1 uncultured Clostridia bacterium
AGCCTCCTTAGGGCGCCCTTCGCCCTCCCTCGTTTCCGCACCGCGGACATTTTTGCCTTTGCGGGTTTTGTTATGCACCCACGCGGAACTCGAGTGGGCCGCGCCTGCGGCGCGGGCTATTCGTGCACGCAGTGCTTTGCGGCAACGCCGCAAGCCTCCTTAGGGCGCCCTTCGCCCTCCCTCGTTTCCGCACCGCGGACATTTTTGCCTTTGCGGGTTTTGTTATGCACCCACGCGGAGCTCGAGTGGGCCGCGCCTGCGGCGCGGGCTATTCGTGCACGCAGTGCTTTGCGGCAACGCCGCAAGCCTCCTTAGGGCGCTCTTCGCCTTCTCTCATTTCCGCACCGCGGACGTTTTGTCCGTGGCGGGTCTTGTTATGAACCTATTTTCCTCCGTGCTCCTTTTTCCAGCGTTTGATTTCGGCAAGGCGCGCTTTGACCTTCGCCTCAACGCCCTCTTCGGTCGGCGTGTAATACTCCCGCCCGATCAGCGAATCGGGCAAACACTGCATGTTGGTCAGCTTTTCTTCCGCATCGTGCGCGAATTGGTAGCCTTTGCCGTACTCCAGCTCGCGCATCAACTTGGTGGGCGCGTTGCGGATGACGAGCGGAACGGGCTCGGCAAGCTGCTCGAGCGCGTCCTTTTTGGCGCGCATATACGCGACGTCCAGCGCGTTCGACTTGGGCGCCATCGCCATATACACGACCGCCTGCGTCAAATGCACGGTGCATTCGGGCATGCCGATAAAGTGGCACGCCTGGTAGGCGGCGACGGCGATCTCCAACGCGCGCGGATCGGCAAGCCCCACATCCTCCGAGGCAAAGCGGGTCACCCGCCGCGCGACATACAGCGGATCCTCACCCGCTTCGAGCATGCGCGCCAGCCAATACACGGCGGCGTCGGGGTCGGAATTGCGCATGGATTTGTGCAATGCGGAGATGAGGTTGTAATGCTCTTCGCCCGTCTTATCGTACAGGAGCGATTTTTTGGACGTGATGCCTTCGATCGTTTCGCGTGTGACGCGGACCGTGCCGTCGGCGGAGACGTCGCCGTTCAAAACCGCCATTTCGAGGGTGGAGAGCGCGCTGCGCGCATCGCCGTTCGCAAACGCGGCGACCGCCTCCAACAGCTCGTCCGCGATCTCGATCCGCTGCCCGCCGAAGCCGCGCTCGTCTTGGAGCGCATGCTTTAAAAGGGCGACCAGCTCCTCCGTTTTGAGCGCCTGCAAAACAAACACCTTGCAGCGGGATAAGAGAGCCCCGTTCACTTCAAAAGACGGGTTTTCCGTCGTCGCACCGATCAAAATGATGCTCCCCTTTTCCACAAAGGGCAAAAACGCGTCCTGCTGCGCTTTGTTAAAGCGGTGGATCTCGTCTACGAACAGAATGGTCTTTTCGCCGAAGCGGCGGTTCTTTTCCGCCTGTTCCATGACCTGCTTGATCTCTTTGATGCCGCTGGTCACCGCCGAAAAATCGATGAACTTTGCGCGCGTGCGGTTTGCGATGATGCGCGCGAGCGTCGTTTTTCCCACGCCGGGCGGGCCCCAAAAGATCATGGAGCCGACTTTATCCCCTTCGATGATGCGGCGAAGAACTTTCCCCTCGCCCAAAAGATGCTTTTGCCCCGCAAACTCGTCCAGCGTGCGCGGACGCAGCCGCGCCGCAAGCGGCAGGCTCTGCGTGTCCTCAAACAGGTTCATCTGCTCCATGGCGCGCCTCCTTTTTTCCTGAAAAAATCATAGCATTTCCGCCTTGAAAAGTCAAACCATACAAGGCGGACAAGCGCCGTGCATTTTATTTGGTAAGACCTGCCGCCCCGCGCCGAATGGCGCGGGGCGGCTGTAACGTATTTGGTGTGTCCGCCGGGGCTCGAACCCGGACCGAAGGCGTCGGAGGCCTTTATGGTATCCAATTCCACCACGGGCACGGCTTGCGCTGCTTTTTCAACGCTCCCCTATTATAGCAAATCGGCGCAAAAAAGCAAAGAAGTTTTGCCGCACATTCCCGAAAAATTTTGCATAGATTGTAGAAAGCGGGCTGCTCGCCCGCCGCAAAAGAAGCACGAAAGAGGGAAATGCCATGACGCTTGCGCTGTGCATGATCGTAAAAAACGAAGAGATGACACTGGCACGCTGCCTTAAAAGCGTGGAGGGCGTGTTCGACGAGATCGTCGTCGCCGATACGGGTTCTGCCGATGCAACCAAGGCAGTTGCGGCGCGTTTTACGCCGTACGTATACGATTTTTTGTGGCAGGACGACTTTTCCGCCGCGCGCAATTTTTCCTTCTCCAAGGCGCGGGCGGACTATCTCATGTGGCTGGACGCGGACGACGTTTTAAAGGAGGCGGACCGCGCCGCGCTGCTTGCGCTCAAACAGACGCTTGACGGCGGCACGGACGCCTATTCTTTGCGCTACGACGCGGCGCAAGACGAATACGGAAACCCGACCCTATGGTTTTACCGCGAGCGCATCGTGCGGCGGGCGTGCGGTTTTTTGTGGCGGGGAGCCGTGCACGAAACGCTTTGCGTCTTCGGAAAAACCAAAACGCTGCCCATCGCCGTAACGCACCTTCGCGGCGAACACAAAGAGCGGGGGCGCAACCTGCGCATTTACCTGCGCGGGCTTTTGGCAGGCAAAACGCCGCGCGGGCGGGATGCCTTTTACTTCGCGCGCGAGCTGCGCGACAACGGGCTCCCCGCCCTTGCCGCCGACGCGTATCTGTATTTTTTGCACGGCGAGGGTTGGGCGGAAGACAAGATCTGCGCCTGTTTGAATCTCGCGGCGATCTACCGCGCACAGGGAAACGCGGAACGGCAAAAAAAGGTGCTTTTGCACAGCTTTGCCTTCGGCGTGCCCCGCCCCGCCGCCTGCTGCGCACTCGGGCAGCTGTATTTGGAACAGGGCGACCCGCGGCAGGCGATCTTTTGGTTCAAACTCGCCGTTGACGAAGGGGAACGAACGGACGGATGCGGGTTCGTCTGCCCCGACCACAGCGGATACATCCCCTGCATGTGGCTTTGCGTGTGCTATGACCGTTTGGGGCAATACGAACGCGCCGCATATTGGAACGAACGCGCGGGTGCCTGCAAACCGCAGGACAAAAACTATCTGCAAAACCGCCTGTATTTGGCGGAAAAAACAGGCAGGAAACCCCGCGCATAACAAAAAGCAGCGGAATGCGCCGCTGCTTTTTTGCCGCCTCCGCGTCACCTTTGGCGGCATGCTCCGCATATACATGATAGCGGGCGAGCTCGCCCGCAACAAAGGAGAACGGAATTATGGATGAACGTATCTATTTTACCTGCACCGGATGCGGCAACTGCGAATGTCTGCCCTGCAACGGCTGCTGCCATACGGGTACGGCACAAGTGACCGTACTGCGCGGCACGATGGGCCCGCAGGGTCCCACAGAGCAGGTAACATAAGGGAAAGAAAATAAAGCCATTCGGAACAAGGTCAAACGGCAGCTCATACGGGCTGCCGTTCTTTTGTGCGTTGGATTTTGTTCACCGCCTTTTGCCCCTAATTTCCTCTACTCCGAAATAAGATGGAAAGCCGCCTTTTTTCGGAACAGGAATATTTAACCGTATCGAATCCGATACGGTTGGATACCGCACTATTTTCAAATAATATATCAGCAATTTCGCATATCCTATTGAAATCCTCGTGCGGATATGCTATAATTACTTCGTAATACGA
>CALWBR010000105.1 GCA_944376145.1 uncultured Clostridia bacterium
GAGGAGCGTGACCTTTGTCGTGCTCTGCGTTTCGCAGCTGGCGCACGCGCTCAACCGGCGGTCGAGTTCTGATGCCATTTTCAAGGGCGGGCAGGGGCACAATCCCTTCCTGTGGGGGGCGATGGGCGTATCCCTCGTCATTGTGGCGCTGGTCGTGTTCGTCCCGCCGCTGCAGGGCTTCTTTAAGCTGACCAACCTCAACTGGCAGGAGTGGCTCATCAGCCTGGCGCTCTCCCTCTTCCCGCTGGTCGCGGTGGAAATCTACAAGCTCGTCGGCAGGATCGTGCGGCGCAGCCGTCGCAGGAAGCAGGTACGCAGCCGCATGCATGCGGCATAGGCGCACAAAAACGCGGTGCGGAAGGTTCGTTCCTTCCGCACTTTCTTTTTTTGGGGTGCTCGTGCCGCCGCGGCAAAAAAAATCGTGATAAATTTTCATTTATCTATTGATTTTTCCGCTTTTATTTCTTATAATGTTTGTATATAAAAATTCCACGGCGAGGGGGTCGGTTATGGCAAAGAATACAAAAGATCTCATTCAGGAAGGCAGGACCGCGCTCGGCATCGAGTTCGGGTCCACGCGCATCAAGGCGATCCTGGTGGACGAGAACAACGTACCGATCGCTTCCGGCGCGCACGATTGGGAGAACCGGTATGAAGACGGCATCTGGACGTACACGCTGGAGGATATCTGGACGGGCGTGCGCCACTGCTATCAGGAGATGGCGGTGGACGTCAAAAACCGTTACGGGGTGACGCTGCGCACCATCGGGGCGATCGGGTTTTCCGCCATGATACACGGCTATATGGTGTTCGATAAAGCGGGCGAGCTGCTCGTACCCTTCCGCACCTGGCGCAACAACAACGCCGCGCCCGCAGCCGAAAAGCTCACGGAGCTGTTCGGGTATCACATCCCCGCGCGTTGGTCGGTCGCACACTTGTATCAGGCGATCTTGAACGGCGAGGAGCACGTGCAAAAGATCGATTTCCAGACCACGCTCGAAGGGTATGTGCACTGGAAGCTCACGGGCCGCAAAGTCATCGGCATCGGCGAGGCGTCCGGCATGTTCCCCATCGATCCGAAGACGCGGCAGTACAACGAGGGCATGCTCGCCAAATTCGACGCGCTCGTCGCCGATAAGGCGCTGCCGTTCAAATTGAAAGACATCCTGCCCGAGATCCTCGTCGCGGGCGACGAAGCGGGCAGGCTCACCGAAGAGGGTGCAAAATTGCTGGATCCTTCCGGCATGCTGCAGCCGGGCATCCCGTTCTGCCCGCCCGAAGGCGACGCCGGCACGGGCATGGTCGCGACCAATTCCGTCAAACCGCGCACGGGCAACGTATCCGCGGGCACGTCCGTTTTTGCGATGATCGTGCTGGAAAAAGAGCTGTCGAAGGCGTATGACGCGATCGACCTCGTCACCACGCCGGTGGGCGATCTTGTCGGCATGGTGCACTGTAACAACTGCACCTCCGACCTCAACGCCTGGGTGAACCTGTTCGGGGAATTTGCCTCGCTCGCCGGGCTGGAGCTGCCGAAGTGGAAGCTGTACGACCTGCTCTATTACAATTCCGAAAAAGGGGACAAGGACTGCGGCGGGCTGCTTGCCTATAACTACGTCTCCAACGAGCACATCACCGAGGTGGAGGAGGGCAGACCGCTGTTCGTGCGCACGTCCGAAAGCCGCATGGATCTTGCCAACTTCATGCGCGCGCACCTGTTCGCCGCTTTGGGCGCACTCAAAGTCGGGTGCGACATCATGCTCAAAGAGGAAGGCGTGCGTCTGGACGCCATCACCGGGCACGGCGGGTTGTTTAAAACGGAGCACGTCGGGCAGAGCTATCTTGCCGCGGCGATCAACGCGCCCGTCACCGTCATGAAGACGGCGGGCGAGGGCGGCGCATGGGGCATCGCCACCCTTGCGAACTTCGTCATCACAAAAACGGCGGGGCAGACCCTTGCCAATTATCTTGACGAAAAGGTGTTCAAGGGGCAGGAGGGCGTGACGCTCGCGCCCGATCCCGAAGACGTCGCCGGGTTCGAAGCGTTTGCCGAACGGTATGTGAAGGGGCTGCCCATTGTGCGGCAAGCCGTCAAAGATATGGATTAAAGGAGGCTATGTATGCTGAAAAAACTCAAAGAAAAAGTGTTGCAGGCGAATCTGGATCTGGTAAAGCACCATCTCGTGCTCTTTACCTGGGGCAACGTCAGCCAGATCGACCGCGAGAGCGGGCTGGTCGTCATCAAACCCAGCGGCGTTTCGTATGACGATATGACCGCCGATGACATGGTCGTCGTCGATTTGAACGGAAAGGTCGTAGACGGGGATCTGCGCCCCTCCAGCTATACGCCCACGCACATCGAGTTCTACAAGGCGTTCCCCGATATCGGCGGGGTGACGCACACGCATTCCACGTTCGCAACGAGCTGGGCACAGGCGGGGCGGGATATCCCGTTCTACGGCACCACCCATGCCGATTACTTTTACGGAGACATTCCCTGCGCGCGTTCGCTCACGCAGGAGGAGATCGAAGGGGAGTACGAAAAAAATACCGGGCTCGTCATCATCGAGCGCTTCAAAAAGGATAATTTGAAGCCCTTGGAAGTGCCCGGCGTACTCATCAAAAGCCACGGCGTGTTCGCCTTCGGCAAAGACGCCGACGCCTCCGTCTACAACGCGACCGTCATCGAAGAAGTCGCCAAAATGGCGTTCATCACCGAGCAAGTCAACCCGAACGTAGACCGTGCGGATAAGTTCATGATGGATAAGCATTATCTGCGGAAGCACGGTAAGAACGCGTACTACGGACAGGGTTCACACAAATAATTTTGAGATGTCAAAATTATTTGTCGTGAGCAAAGGGGCAACCGCTACCCTTGCGGGATAGCGTTTTCCCCCTCGCCGCGGCATCTTTCAGGGCACACTTTTATAGAAATGCCGCGGCTTCACCCCTTTCCTTCACTCCGCCCGCGCGGTGCAAGGTGCAAAAGGCAAAAGCGTGGTTTTGCCTTTAGCAGGGATCGATAGTGAAAGAAGGAAGCGTTGTTGCGTCTTCCTGGGTGCAATCAAAGGGTGCCACTTGTCATCCTGAGCAAAGCCGCCTGCAGGGCGGCGCAGTCGAAGGATCTCTATTAAAATTTTGTCAATAATAAAAATTCATTCGAGGTATTAAATATGGATGCAATGAAGCAAAAAGTTGTTTACTGGATCACCGGTTCGCAGACGCTGTACGGCGCGGACGTGCTCGAGCACGTGGCGCAGCACTCCGAAGAGATGGCGAACTACGTCAACGAGCATATGCCCGTCACCGTCAAGTATCTGACCACCTGCAAGAGCAGCGATGAGATCGAAGCTGCCGTCGCCAAGGTCAATGCCGACGACGACTGCATCGGCATTATCACGTGGTGCCACACCTTCTCCCCGGCGAAGATGTGGATCCGCGGCTTCAAAAAGCTGCAAAAGCCGATGTGCCATTTCGCTACGCAGTACAACGAAAAGCTGCCGTATGACACCATCGACATGGACTTCATGAACGAAAACCAGGCGGCGCACGGCGACAGGGAGTTCGGCTATATCGTGGCGCGCCTGCGCATGGACAACAAAGTGATCGTCGGCTACTACAAGGACGAGGCGGCGCTCAAAGAGATCGCCGACTGGTGCCGCGTTGCCGCAGGGTATGCGTTCTCCAAAAAGGTGAAGGTCTGCCGCTTCTCCGACAACATGCGCGACGTTGCCGTCACCGAGGGCGACAAAGTCGAAGCGCATATGGATTTCGGCTGGCAAGTGGATTATTATCCCGTCGGCGACCTGGTAGAATACGTCAACAAGGTCACGGACGCGGATGTGGACGCCTTGATGGCGGAGTACGAAACAAAGTACACGATGGGCACCAAGCGCATCGACGTCGTGCGCGAACAGGCGAAGTACGAGATCGCGATCGACCGCTTCTGCAAAGACAAGGGCGGGTATATCGGCATCGTCGACCACTTCGGCGCGCTGCACGGGCTCAACCAGCTGCCCGGGCTCGCCATCCAGGATCTGCAGAGCAAAGGCTACGGCTTTGGCGCGGAAGGCGACTGGAAGATCGCAGCCCTCGGCGCGGTCATGCAATACATGGCGGGGCAGAAGGGCACGGGGCTGATGGAGGACTATACCTACGACCTCGTAGACGGTACCTGCCTCGGCGCGCACATGCTCGAAGTTTCCCCGCAGTTTGCGGCGACCAAACCGGAGATCCAGGTGCACCCGCTCGGCATCGGCGGTAAATCCGACCCCGCGCGCCTTGTCTTTGAAGGCATCGCCGCACCCGAAGCGATCGCCGTCTCCATGATCGACATGGGCGATCGGATGCGCCTGATCGTGCAGAAGATCGAGCTCATCAAATACCCGCACAAGATGCCCAACCTGCCCGTCGGCGGGCTGATGTGGAAGTACAAGCCCAACTTCAAGGAGGGCGTGGCAGCCTGGATCTATGCGGGCGGCGCGCACCACACCGTCGTCTCCTCCGTCGTCACGGCGCAGCAGATGGTCGACCTCGGCAACATGTGGGGGATCGAAGTGGTGCTCATCGACGAAAACACGAAGATCGAGCAGTTCAAAAAAGATCTCATGTGGGCGGACGTCGTTTGGAAGAGGAAGTGATCTTCTTCGGGTTCGATACAATTTCAGCACGGGCGCGCCGAACGGCGCGCCCGTATCATAGGAGCGGTTATGCTGTATAAAAAATATACGTTCGGCGATACAGACGTCTATTACACGCAGTCGGAAGACTTCGGGGCGGGGCTGCTCGTCTACCCCGCGGGCACACGGCTCGGGGAGATCGAGGCGCTCTCTCCCGATTCCATGGTGCAGGTCGCGCTGCGCGGCAGCTACAATCTTGTCGACTATACGCAGGGCGTGACCATGCGCAATACCTCTTCCGTGCGGCTGCATATTCTTGCGCAGCGGGAGAACGGGGAGGAAGTTTTCACCGAGCTTTCAGACGGGCAGGGGAACGAGTATACGCACATCCTTCGCCACGACGCGGCGACGGGCGTCTGCACCGTCTGCGTCGAGTACCGCAACAACACGGGGAAGGAGCAGGTCTTGGAGAGCTTGCAGAGCTTTTCGGTGAGCGGCATCCGCAACCCCGCCTTTGCAGACGTGACCGACGAAGGTTTGCGCCTGGTGCGGATGACCAGCGCCTGGAGCCGTGAATGCCGTTTGAAAGAGGACGAGCTGTGCGAGTTGGGACTGGATATGAGCTGGGCGCGCTACGGGGTGAAGTGCGAGCGCTTCGGGCAGGCGGGCAGCATGCCGAACCGCGGATATTTCCCCTTTGCGGCGCTCACCGACGGGAATGCGTTCACCCTCGCGGCATGGATCGAGGCGCCGTACAGTTGGCAGATCGAAGTGTATAAGGAAAAGGAGACCTGCGCACTCTCGGGCGGGCTGGCAGACCGCGAGTTCGGGCACTGGTATAAAACCGTGCCCGCGGGCGGCAGCTTCCGCACGCACAACGCCTATCTGCGCGTGTGCCGCGGTTGCGTGCAGGATGCTTGCAACGACTTTGTGCGCTTTCAGCGCGCGCGGCTTGCCGCGCCGCGGAGCGAAGCGGGCATGCCCATCCTTTTCAACGAGTATTGCACGACGTGGGGCGTGCCGAGCGAGGAGAACGTTGCCGCCATATTGCAGGCGGCGGAGGGGCTGCCCTTCGATTATTTTGTCATCGACTGCGGTTGGTATAAGCCCGATGACTGCGGTTGGTGCAACGCCATCGGCGATTGGGTGCCGAGCAAGACGCTCTTTCCCCGCGGCGTAAAGGCGGTGGCGGATGCGATCCGTGCGCGCGGCATGGTGCCGGGGGTCTGGTTCGAGTTTGAGATCGCCGGCAGAGACAGCCGTGCCTTTGCCCGCGACGAGATGCTGCTGCAGCGCGACGGAGTGACGCTCACCTCCAAAAACCGCCGCTTTTTCGATCTGCGAAAGCCCGAAGTGCAGGCTTACATCGAGGAGAAGATGTGCGCCTTTCTGCGTGAAAACGGGTTCGGGTATATCAAGATCGATTACAACGACAACTACGGCATAGGCTGCGACGGGGCGGAGAGCCTTGGCGAAGCGGGGCGGCAGGTCGCCGAAGAGAGCCTCGCCTGGCTGGAACGGCTTCAAGCCGCCGTGCCGGGGCTCGTCATCGAAAACTGTTCTTCGGGCGGCAGCCGCATCGAGCCCTTGCGCATGAGCAAGGTCGCGATGTGCAGCTTTTCGGACGCGCACGAATGCGACGAGATCCCGCTGGTCGCCGCAAACGTCTCGCGCGTCATTCCCGCGCAGCAGAACCAGATCTGGGCGGTTCTGCGCGAAAAGGACACCGTCTCCCGCATCGTATGGTCGGTGAGCGCCGCCATGATCGGGCGCGTCTGCATTTCGGGCGATATTTTGCACTTGACGTCCGCACAGCGCGGCGCGCTGGCAGAGGGGCTCGCCTTTTATAAGCGCGTGCAGGATATCGTCGCCGAAGGAGAAATTGCTCAAATTTTCTGCAACGTTCGCTATTTTCGTGACCCGAAGGGCTGCCAGATCTATCAAAAGGTCTCCGCCGACGGGCGGCGCATGCTCGTTTTGGCGCACTTTTTCCGCAAGCCGTTCGATGCGGCGGCGTGTCAAGTACAAGGCTACAAACTTGTTGCGGCGTATACCACGCTGCAATACGAACAGAAGGCGGGCAAGCTCCTGTTTGCCGCCGAAGAGATGCAGGCAGGCGCGTTCCTTTTGGAGCGCGAATAAGCGGAGGGAATGCAATGCGTACGGCAGATTACAGGCAGGTGAACATCACGGGCGGCTTTTGGAAGGCGCTGCAGGATAAGGTCGCGACCGTCTCTTTGTATAACGTTTATGAGCAGTTCAAAGAGACGGGGCGGTTCGATGCGGTCAAATGCATCCGCAACGACGAACGCAAGCCGCACATTTTTTGGGACAGCGACGTGGCAAAGTGGCTGGAGAGCGCGGCGTATGTGCTTGCCAAGCGCAAGGACGAACGGCTTACCGCTCTTGTAAAAGAGGCGGTCGCCGATATTTGCGCCAACCAGCTCCCGTGCGGGTATTTTAACAGTTATTTTCAGGTCTACGAGCCGGAAAACATCTTTAAAAAGCGGACCGAACACGAACTGTACTGCGCGGGGCACCTCATCGAAGCGGCGGTCGCCCTGTACGAGGCGGGCGTAGACGAAGCGCTGTACCGCGCCATGCTGCGGTATGCCGACTACATTTACGAGCGCTTTTATGAGAAGAAGGATGCGGGTTTTTATACGTGCGGGCACCCGGAGATCGAGCTTGCGCTCGTGCGCCTTGCCGACTGCTCCGGGGAAAAGAAGTATCTCACGCTCGCCGTGTATTTTTTAGAGGAGCGCGGCAAGCACGGGGAGGAAACGTACGATTTTACGTACCCCGTTTACCACCTCGACCGCTGCCCCGTGCGCGAAATGCGGGAGGCGGAGGGGCACGCGGTGCGCGCGCTGTATTTGTACATCGCCGTGGCGGACGCGGCGCAGCGGCTGCAGGATGCGCAGCTCGCCGAAACGGCGCGGCGGCTGTTTGCGGATATCGTGAACAAAAAAATGTACGTCACGGGCGGGGTCGGTTCGTCGTTTCACGGCGAAACATTCACGTTCCCGTACGATCTGCCCAACATCTTCGCCTACGGGGAGACCTGCGCGGGGATCGCGTTGGCGCTGTTTTGCGACCGTCTTGCCAAACTGGAGCCGCGGGCGGAGTACCATGCGGTGTTTGAACGCGTGCTCTACAACAACGTGCTTGCGGGGATGAGCGCGGACGGAAAGGGCTTTTTTTACGTCAACCCGTTGGAAATGCATGCGGCGCTCTATGACTACAACGAGGGGCTGCGGACCAAGCTGTATTGCCCGCTCCCCGAGCGGGTCGAGGTGTTCGATTGCTCCTGCTGCCCGCCGAATTTGACGCGCTTTCTCTCCGAGATCGGGAACTACCTGTACGGAGAGGAGGATGGCACGGTCTACGTCGAGCAGTATGTCACGTCCGAGGCGGAGCTGTGCGGCGTGAAGCTGTGCGTGCAGTCCGATATGCCGTATGCCGGCGCCGTGCGCATCCGTACGGCGGGCAGCGGCGCTTTAAAACTGCGCGTTCCCGCGTGGAGCGGCGGCATCGCCATGAAGGTGAACGGGCAGGCGGCAAAAGCCGACGTTGCGGAAGGGTACATCGGGCTCGCCGTTTCCGGCGATACCGAGATCGAGCTGACCTTTGCGATGCAGCCGCGCTTTGTGTACGCAAACAAGAGCGTCTGGTACGACGCGGGGCGCAAGGCGGTCGAATACGGTCCCTTCGTGCTCTGTGCCGAGAGCTGCGACAACGGCGCGGACCTCTCCGCCGTCCGTATTCCCTCCCTCGACGGCGCAAAACAGACGGAGGGCAGCTTCTTTACGCTGGAAGTGCCCGCGCAGCGGCTGCAAACGGAGAACGGGCTGTACGCCTATGCGCCGCCTGTGCCGCAGCCGTTCCTTCTCAAATTGATCCCGTACTTTTGTTGGGCAAACCGCGGCAAGGGCGACATGCAGGTTTGGTGGCTTTGAGCGCCGTTGGCGGGTAAACAGCAGGCGCGCCGCACGGAACATTCCGTGCGGCGCGCTTTTTAGGTGTCGGGGATCATTGCAGATCGCTTCTGCCGAGCAGGAAATCGACGGAGCAATCAAAATACTTAGCAAGCCGGATAAGGCTGTCTGCGGCAGGGCATGTTTTTCCGTTATGCCAGCGGTTTACGGTTTTTTCGGAAAAGCCCGTATCGTGTTCCAAGCGGTATTTGGTAACTTTAAAATATTGCAACAGGAAGGTGAGACGTTCGGGAAAGGGCGGTACGCGGCGGGGAGAAATTTCTTTCAAGTCGTCGCTAAGCCCGAGCAGATAGTCCGTCGAGCACAGAAAGTGATCGGCAAGTTTGATAAGCGTCTCCATAGAGGGTAGGCTTTCGCCGCGAAGCAGCGCCGCAAGGGTTGAGGCATCGATCTCCGTACGCCGTGCAAGAGAAGAGGCGTTGAGTTCCGCTTCGGATAGAAGGTCTTTCAAGTTTTCCGAAAATTTCGACATGATTCGCCAAAGAAAGTGTATTTTCAACAATATATTATCGTGTAGAACCCTCTTTTTTTGTTGATTTAGGGGAGTTGGAACGGTATACTATTTATACACGCAAAGGAAGCGCGCGTCATTTGAGTGAAAAACAAAAGGAGTCTACGGTAGTATGGAACAAAATTTAAAAGATCGAGAGTATGCAGTCGCGGCAACAGAGTTTGCAGAAGAAATTTTGCTGCTTATAGTGGATTGTTTTCATTGTGTGGCAATACAAAAAGGCAAAAATGCTGTTGTGCATTTTGAAAACGGGCAGAGATTTCGTATGACGGTTGAAGAAATAGATTAAAGAAAAAACAGCCTTGTTTTGAGGCAAGGTTGTTTTGAAAAACGGCGGTGATCCGGCGGGTTTTATTCGGGTGCCGTGGCTGTGGCAACGGGCGCGGCTGTTTGGATGGATGCGAAAAAAGGGGGCTTGCGTTAAAGCAGCGCGCGGTCGATCGCCCGTACGATCGCCGCATTGCCGCAGGGGGACGGGGCGGCGGCAAGGGCGGCGGGCAGCGCCCTGTCGGCGGCGAGCGCGGCAAGCGCGGCGGGAAGACGCGCGGCGCACAGCTCGCGCTCGGGCAGCGTGTGGAGGAGCCCGCGCGCGGCAAAGGCGGCGGCGTTTTGTTTTTGATCCCCGCGGGAGCGCTTGTTTTCCAGCGGGACGGCGAGGGAGGGCTTTTTCAGGGCAGTGAGCTCAAACAGCGTGTTTGCACCCGCGCGGCAGAGCACATAGTCCGCCGCGGCATAGGCGTTCGCCATGTTTCGCTCGTAGGCAAGAGGAACGTACCCGGGCTGCGGGGCAAACTCGCCGTTTTTGCCGCAAATGTGCAGGATATCATATGTGCATAGGAGCGTTCCGAGCGCGCCGCGCACGGCGGCGTTGATCGCCGCGCTGCCGCTGCCGCCGCCGAAAACAAGCAATACGGGGCGCTCCCCCTCAAACCCGTACCGCCTGCGCGCGCTCGCACGGTCGGCGCGGAACAGCTCGCCGCGCAGGGGCGCGCCCGTGTGGATGCCCCGCGGCAATGCATCTGCCGCGGCGGAAAAACTCGCCGTCATGCAGACGGCGAAGCGCGCGATAAGTTTGTTCGCAAGCCCGGGCGTGCTGTCCGACTCATGCGAAAGCACGGGCAGCCCCAGCCGCTTTGCCGCATACGCCACGGGCAGAGAAACG
>CALWBR010000106.1 GCA_944376145.1 uncultured Clostridia bacterium
TAGTTTTCATGAGTAACAGTTCTTTTTTTGGGTGTTGTTTTTTGTGGTGATTAAACTATATCACAAAATCAGAACCTGTTACTCTTTTTTTATACTCTTTGTCTCACATCTATTGTAATCCTACAAGTATGGGAAGACTTTTTTTGGCGCGGGTATTGACTTCGGAAAAACGATATGATACAATAAAAGAAAAAAGGGGGCTGACCATGTACGAAAAAATCACCGCTTTCGCGGATGTCTTTAAAAAAGAGGATGCCGCGGATCTTTCCGCGCAGATCGCCGCGTTTGCCGAGGCGTTCGGCAGTTCGGAATACGTCGTTCCGAATGCCATGGAGGCAATGGGCGACCGCGCGTGGGCGAGTACGGAGATGTTGAAAGAGGACGCCGCCACCATGACGGCGGAGGAGATCTGCATCTGCTTTTCGGCGTTCATACAGCAGGAGGCTTTTATCCCGGGCATCTTGGAGAATTTGGTTTGCCAGGGTGTGATCCGGCGATTTTTAGAGCGCTTGCAGGAATTGGACGCTTAAAAAGGCTGCCGCTTACGGCGGCGCGGATCGTTTGTAAGCAATATGTCGGCTGCAAGCGGCGCATACCGCCGCTTGCAGCCGTTTCTTGTTGGCGACAAAAAAACAGCGTCGGCGAATGCCGGCGCTGCTTTTTTTGTGTTGCCGTTATGCGGCGGAACCTTCGTTGTATTCGTACGATGCGGAGCCGTTGCCCGTCTGCGTTTGTACGCGGAAGGTGCATTGGGCAGCCGTGGCGCTGTTGGATACGACCGGTTCGCCGTCAACGATGGCGAGGTAATACGTCGCATCGGCAGCGCATTGGAACATGACGCCCGCGCCGTTTGCGCCCGCGACCGTCTTAAAGGACATGCGGATCTGCTCCGCATCCGATTCGGGCGTGCCGTCCATCTCGTCGTCCTGCGTGATGTAGACCCTGCCCGTTTCGAGGTCATAGGTCAGGTACAGCCCTGCCATATTGAACGCCTGGATGGAGACGTAGGAGGCGGGGTTTTCTCCGTTCGGCACATATTTTGCCGTCTCGATCTCCCAAAGGGCGTCCTCTTCATTTTCAAAGGCGGAAGCCGCTTTCCAGAAGGTCGGCAAATCGATGGGGTAGTACATATCGTTGTGCGAATTGACGGTGTACAGATGCCCGATGGGGATGTCGTTCTGCGTGATCTTGCTGTTTACGCCGTCCAGCCCCGTCGAGTTTTCGGGTACGAAGTTCACAAATCCCGTGTCGCTGAATTCGAGCTTGGCGATGTTCGCCACACGGCGGTATCCGCAGCCGTAGGGGAGGGAGCCGTTGTGGTAGATCATGTACGTTTCGCCGTTAAAGTCGAAGACGGCGGGGTGGTTGGTGTTGGAAGTAGCCGTCGGATCCATCAGGCGGTTGCCGTACGTCCACACGTCTTCCCACAGCCCGTCGGCGCTGTCAACGTCGAGGTAGCTGTAAGCGAGCGCTTCGCGCCAGCCTGCGGCGTAGAACATGTAATAGCGGTCTTCTTCGCCGTCGTTGTCGGTGTCACGCGCGTACAGGTACGGCGCTTCGGTGAAGGTGTTGTTTGCCGTGTTCTGCCGCCAGAGGTCGATCTGCATGATATCGGCAACTTCTTCGATGTTTGCATAGCCGTATTGGTAGAACGTCGGGTCGTCCGTCGTTTCGATCCTGCCCGTCTCGTGCTTCACGCTTTGGTCGACGATCTCCAGCTCGACGTTGTAGCTCGTGCCGTTGTCCGTGGTGTTGACCATTTCGACCTGGCACATAAAGGAGTTCGTGTTGCCCCAAGCAACGTACATCTCCCCTTCGGAGGTGACCCACGCAGTCGGGTCGATGTCGTTCCAGCCGGCATCGTTCAGATTGATGCCGTTTTCCGTCACGTTCGTCTGTTTGCTGAACACGAGCGGCTCGTCATAGCATTCGAAAGGTCCGGTCGGGTCGTCGGAGACGGCGAGCCCGATGCACATATGCCCGCTGTTGCCCGCCGTGGAATAACCCGCCGTGTTTTCGGACCACGAGCAGAATAGGAACCAATAATACCCTTTGTATTCGATGACTTGCGACGCCCAGGCGGAAGGCTCTACGTTATTCGTCGCCTGCCCGCGCGCCCACGGGATATCCTCGATGTCCATGATGATGCTTTCCGTCGTCCAGTGGATGAGGTCGGTCGAGGAGTAGCAGATCCATTCTGGCATCGTGTAGGTGGACGTGATCTTGTCGGTGGTGATGTCGTGCCCGACGTACAGGTACGCCGTTTCAACGCTGCCTTCTTCCACGACCATGACCGCGGGGTCGCCGCCGTAGGTGATCACGTCGGCAAAATCCGCGTCGCCTTCTTGCCAAGGCTCGTCCACGGTCGTCCAGGAAGGGTCGAACGTTTCGTCGCCGATGCCGAACCCGCCGATCGGGTTTCCGCCCGTGCTCTTGTCAAGAACGACGGCTTCCGCTTCGTCCGCGAGCGTTTCGACCGTTGCTTTGGCGTCGGCAGCGTCGGCGTCGGGAGTACTTTGCTTTGATTCGCCGTTATCGGCACAGCCTGCAAGCAGCACCGCGAGGAACGCGGGAAGAAGCAACAGCGCCAAGAGGCAGGAGAGCAATCTTTTTGCGATCGTTTGTTTCATCTTTGTTTCCTCCTTATGCCGTTATGAGCGAAGAAAGATCGCTCGTTTCATGCAGCATGCTCACTTCCGTAGCGGAGAGTGCACGGCTGTATACGCTCAGGTTGCTCACGGCGCCAACGACCGACTTGTCCGCATCGTCCCAGAAGGAGCGGCCAAGCCAGTTTTCGGCGTCGTCCGCAACGATGCTGTCGATGAGCTTTTCAACGTTTGCGCTCGTCGTCGTGGCGATGTACCAACTGAAAATGTCTTCGATCGCGCCTTCGTCGTTGCGCTGATAGCCGGAAGTGTAGAAGGTGACCGTGCCGGAGGCAGGGTCGAGCACGATGCTCACGGAATACCACTGGCGCGCCAAAATGTTGCTCACGTTCGTGCTGTTGAGGATCACGTTGCTCGTGCTGCCGTTGTTGACGGCGTCAAAAGCGGCATTGCCGTTCACCGCCAAAAAGATCTGTGCGCCGTCCGTGGTCGCGAACTGGTCATCGCCCAGCTGGAGGATACGCCCCCAATCGCCCGAATAGAAGTTTTCGATGTACGCATTGACGGTGATCGTCAGCCCGCTTTCGGCAGTGGCGCCTGTAAAGGCGCTCGTCGGGATGCTCAGCCCCATGGTGTTGCTCGTCGCCGCGCGGTCCGCATACGGGTTGGGGTTGTTGTACGTGCTCAGGTACCGCTCTTCGTACAGCTTCGCGGCGCTCACGCCCTGGTAGGAGGCGAACATGTCCGCCCCGGAGAGCTGCTTTGTCGCCGTTACGGCGCCTTTGGCGTTGCTGCCGTTCATGAAGATGACCTGATCCGCCGCGGCAGAGCTGTTTGTCACGATGTTCTTGCCGCCGTTCGTGCTGTCGAGCGGGAAGGCGGAGAGCAAGCCGTCGGTGAGGTCGGCGGTGCGCAGGAAGGCTTCCAGTGCCTCATAGGCTGCCGTCAGTGCTTCGGCTGCCGCGTCTACTTCCGCCTGGGTCGCCGTCAAAACGCTCAGCGCCTGTGCGGCAGAGCGCGCGTCCGTAAAGGTCTTATACGCCGCTTCCCAGCCGCTTTTATCCTGGTCGTAGTTGCTCGCGCTGAAGGAGGCGAGCTCGTCCAGGATCGCGTTGA
>CALWBR010000107.1 GCA_944376145.1 uncultured Clostridia bacterium
TACACTTCCGAGGGTCCGGGTTCTTCCGCCGCCGTGACCGTGACGGTGCACGTCGCGTTCACATCCCCCGCCGTCGCGGTGATGGTCGCCGTACCTGCCGCCACCGCCGTGACCGTTCCGTTCGAAACGGTCGCGACCGCCTCGGCGGACGTGCTCCATACGACGGTATCCGTGCTGTCCTCGGGGGTGACCACTGCCGTCAGCGTCGACGTTTCGCCCACTTCGAGCGCAAGCGTCGTTTCGCTCAACGTGACGCCCGTTGCGGGAACGTCCGTCTCACCCTCCCCTTCGCCGCAGGCGGCAAACGCCGCCAGCGTGAAGCCGAGGATGCAGGCAACAAGGACCCATAGGAACTTTTTTGCCTTCATGCTTCTTTTTTCCTCCTATTTGATTTGCCGATCCGAGCAATTTTTACTGCTCGTCAAAGCATGCATATTATACCCCCCCCCGCGCACCCTTGTCAACACTTATTCGAAAAAATATATGAAAATTTTTGCTTTTCGTCGTTTTTTCGCCAAAGTTCATACAACTTGCACAGATTTAACTATATTATAATAGTACCACGCACGGACAAATAGACCCCGCCGCGAGATCGCGGCGGGGTCTATGCAACTTCTTTATACACCGTTGTCAGTTTTGTTACGCGCATGCCTTCCCCTTCGCAGAAAGGCTTGCTGCCGTCCTTATTACGCCTTCCCCTTGACGGGGAAGGAGGACCGCTTGCGGTGGATGAGGTGAGATTTCTACCTCATGAAGGACGGGCTGGGCTACTCATCCTGCGCCCCCTCATCCGTTTTTTTGCAGCCCTGCTGCAAAAAAACACCTTCCCCACCAGGGGGAAGGCTTGCTATGGATATAATCCTCTGCAAAAGCAAAAACCACGCTTTTTGCTTTTGCACCTTGCACCGCGCGGGCGGTGTGGCGGAAGAGGGTGAAGCCGCGGCATTTTGATAACGGTGTGCCCCAAAGCATGCCGCGGCGAGGGAGAAAACGCCGCCGAGCGACTGTGCCGCGAACGGCGGTTGCTCCCTCAAACTCACGGAAAAATTTTTCATCATCTTGAAAAATTTTTCGTGAACAAATACGCCTTCCCCACCAGGGGGAAGGCTTGGTAGGTCAGCTCGAAACTTTTTTCGTGAACTCCGTCAGGTGAAAGCTTTTTGGTCGTTTTTCAGATCGCCTTTACGTATGTACACCGTTTTTTGACGATCTCGCGTTCGAACACGTCCCACTGCGCCTGCACGGCAATGTTGGTGACAAGCTCGGGGTTGGATGCGACGTGCGCGATCTGATCCTCTATGATGTCGCGGGCAATGCGCGCCATCATGATGGCGTTCACGCCCTTCTTCTGGTAATCTTCCCGTACGGCAACGAGCACCATCTCCAGCTCTTTGGGGTGTTTGATCGCCCGCAGCAGCCCCAAGATCGCGCAAGGCGTCATCCTGCCGCGGCTCTTTTGCAGCACGCTGCACAGGGACGGGATGATGACCCCGACGGCGACGACGTCGTCGTTTTTATCCACCAGCACGGAAAGGTACCGCGGGTTGATGACCGTAGCGAACTGGTCGAGCACGTTGTCCATCTCCCTGCCCTCGAGCGGCACAAAGCAATCCAGCTTGGCATATGCCTCGTTCATGGTCGTGAGCACTTTGTACCCGTAGTGCTTGATGAGCTTTTTCATGGAAGCGTCTTCGGCGACTTCGCGCAGACCCGTCTTTTCGCTCACATATTTTGCGATGCGCTCCAAACGAGGGTCCACGGCTTCGGGGATCTTGAAATTGTACTCCACCCATTCGCTTTCGGGCACGAAACCGAGCGCCTCGATGAGTTTGGGGTAATAATCGTAACTATAATTGGTGGCATACGTCGCGCGGCGGTCAAAACCTTCGGTGAGCATGCCCTCCCTGTCCTGATCGTTGAAGCCCCAGGGACCGTGGATGGTATCCATGCCCTTTTCCTTCCCGTAGGCGATGACGGCATCGATGAGCGCGGCGGCGACTTCACCGTCGTTTATGCACTCGAACCGAGAAAAGCGGATGCACTTGCGCCCGGAGATCTCGTTATAGCGGTGCTGGATGATGCCCGCCACCCTGCCGACGAGCTTATCGCCCTTATAGGCAAGGAAACAGCGGATCTCGCTGCCTTGCAGGGCAAAATTCTTTTTGGGGTTGGCGGCATTCTTCTCATCACTGTAAAACGAGGGCACGTAATAGGGGTTGCCCTTGTAATGCTGTGTGGGAAAGCGCGCAAATTTGCGCATGTCCGACCGGGATCGCACTTCCTTGATCGTAACCATTGGCTCAATAACCTTCCTCTGTTTTTTGTCAGCCACGGCATGCGGAGCCCCGCCATACGGTGGTTTACCAATAGTTTAACACATTTACACGAAATTTGCAAGATTTTCAAACAAATTTATCACAGGATCCGCGGCGGGCGCTTCGCGCACGACGCCTTGGCGCGGCGCATAGCGGTCTTTGCGAAGGAGCGTGCGCGAAACGGGCACGCCGCCGTTGTAGCGCACGAGGTACCCTTCGCTCGTCACGCCCGCTTTCCCCTCCCGCAGTTCGCTCTCCGCCGCACCTTTGCGCACTTTTGGCGGCGGCGGCTCGATCGTGCCCGTGGTGACGCTCTCCCGCGCGAACGTGACGGCGGAATGCCGCCCGTACACGCGCACGCACAGCGCGTTGCCCTGCACGCGGAAAACAAAATACACCTTGCCGCCAAGGTCGTTGCGCAGCTTCAGGTCGCAGCGGCTGCCGCTGACCATGGCGTCGAACGAGGGCTCCACATACCCGACGGGCAGGCTGTGCGGATGGCACTCCGTAACGGTGAGCCCCGCCAAAAGCGCCGCATTGTACAGCGTAGTGCTGACCTGGCACACCCCGCCGCCCACGCCGGGGGTATATTCGCCGTCCAAAATGACGGGCGCTTCGCGATAGCCGCGCGCCGCCGTACGCGCGCCCGTCGCCGCATTGAAAGAAAACCCCGCCCCCGGCGCAAGCGTACAGCCGTTGAGCGCGCCCGCCGCAAGGCGGATGTTGTGCGCGCGGGGCGCGTTGCCGCCGTCAAAATAGGTCGTAAACGACGAGAGCAGCGCCACCGAACGCACCGCCTCCGCCGCGGTACGGACGGGAGGAACGGAAACGGGCGAGACGCATACCTCCCGTTCCCCCGCGGCAAGCGCCGCTTCCGCCGCGCGCAGAAGCGCCGCACCGTCCACATACGCGCCGGTGCGCTCGCGCACGATCGTAAAGGGCTGTTCGGCGAGCGGATCGAACCGGATGCGCGCATCCGCCCCTTTGCGGTAATACCCGTCGCAAATGCCGCGGACGGCGCGTTCCAGCCCGGCGACGCACAGGCGCTTTGCAAGGGGCACGCGTCCGCCGCGCTCCGCCGCACGGAGCGCGGCGGGCAGATCGGTCTTATAATACAACTCGGGCGGGCGGAACACATAGGCGTCGCCGCCGACGCGGATGGTGAACGCACAGCCCGCAAGCTCGCGCGCAAGCGCTTCCCTTACCCGCGCCGCCGCGGCGGCGCGGGTGAGGCGCGAAACGTCTACCCCGCCGATGCAGGCGCCGCGCGGAAACGTATGCGCCGCGCCGCAAAGCAACAACACGGCGCACAGCGCGCCCGCCAAAGCGCACATCCTGCCCAAAAAAACGCGCATACCCCCTCCTTACAAGGCAGTATGCGCAAAACCCGACACAAACTTGCAATGTTCTTCTTTTTCTTGTACGGTCTCGCTTTTTCCGTACACGACGGCGCTATCGGCGCACCGTTCCGCCGACGATGCGGAACTTGTTCACCTCTCTTTTGAACAGCACCTTTTCCGTATGCGTGCAGGTGAGGATGGTCTGCAGCGGATTGACCTGCGCAAGCAGTTTGCGGCGGCGCGCAAGGTCGAGCTCGCTCATCACGTCATCCAGCACGAGCACGGGCGGTTCACCCGCGATCTCTTGGAAGATCTCGATCTCCGCGAGCTTGAACGCGAGGGCGGCGGTACGCGCCTGCCCCTGCGAAGCATAGGCGCGCGCATCCGTCCCGTTGATGTGGATCTTCAGATCGTCGCGGTGCGGCCCCGCCGTGGTGTACCCGAGACGGATATCCTTATCATAATTGGCAGCGAGCTCCCGCGCAAGCGCCTCCGCGGCGTCTCCGGGCACGGCGCTTTCAAACCCGACGGCAAGCGTCTCCGCACCGTCCGTCAAAAAGGCGTGCTTTTCGGCGGCGAGCGGGGCAAGTTTTTCCACATACTCGGCACGGCGGCGCATGATCTCGGCGGCGAAGGCGCACAACTGCGCGTCCCATACCGGCAATGTTTCGAGGATCACCGACACATCCCGTTCTTTTAAAAGCGCGTTGCGCTGCCCGAGCACTTTGTTGTAGCGCACGAGCGCGGTATAATAGCTTTTGGACAGCTGCGAAAGGGAGACGTTCATAAACCTGCGCCGCTCTTCCGGGCCGCCCTGCACAAGGCGCAGCTCGTCCGGGCTGAAAAACACGCCGCGCAGGTTGCCCAAAAGGTCGGCGTTGCGCGCAACGCGTTCCCCGTTGATGCGTAGTTCGCGGCGCGTTTCGTAGATATCCGCCTCGATGCACACCTCTCCGAAGCGGCTTTCGGCAAGGGCGGCGATGTGCGCGCTCTCTTCGCCGCTGCGGATCATCTGCCTGTCCTTTTTTGCGCGCGGCGAAGTGCCCGTGCACAGGTAATACACCGCCTCGGCACAGTTCGTTTTGCCCTGCGCATTCCTGCCGTAGAGCACGTTCAGCCCCGCGGAGAACGAAAAGCTCTCCTCCTTATAATTGCGAAAATTTTTCAGCGTCAGAGTTTTGATCCGCATCCCGTTCCACACGCCCGAATTTTTTGCCGCAACCGCTGTTTTTAACTTGTTTTTCCGCCCGCATTATAGTATAATAGGACGTACACGCGGCTTGCCTGCGTCTTATTATACCACATTCCAACAAAAAGACAAAGCGTTCGGGGGGAGTTGTATGACCGAAAACAACAGGTATGAATTTTTATGGGAGCGCGTGCGCGAGATCCTGCGCAACACGCTTTCCCCCATCACGTACAACACCTATATCGCCAAGCTCACGCCCTCCGATGTGGACGGCACCAAACTCGTGCTCCGTACGGACACGGAATTTTTTGCCAATTTTATCGGAAAAAACCTGGCGGATAAAATGAAAGAGGCGTTCCGCAAGGCGGATACGGGGCTGACGGACTTCGCGCTGGTCGTGGACGGCAGCGACGAGCTCGTCTATTCGAGCGAAGAAGAGGACGCCGAGGAGGATACGCTCGGCTCTTCCCTCGACCCGAAGTACACCTTTGAATCGTTCGTGGCGGGCAAGAGCAACGAATTCGTGTTCGCCGCGGCAAAAGCCGTCGCCAAAAACCCGGGCGCGGACATCAACCCCCTGTACCTTTACGGCGCCTCGGGCTTGGGCAAAACGCACCTGCTGCAATCCATCGCCAACTACCTCGCCCTGCACAAACCGGGGCTGCGCGTCTTGTACACCACCTGTGAAAAGTTCATCAACGAACTCATCGACAGCATCTATCTGAACCGCGGCGGGAACAACCGCGACTTGCAGGCGCGCTTCCGCAGCCGTTACCGCAACGTGGACGTATTGCTCATCGACGACGTGCAGTTCCTCGCCAAAAAGCAGGCGGTGCAGGAGGAGCTGTTCCACACCTT
>CALWBR010000108.1 GCA_944376145.1 uncultured Clostridia bacterium
CGTATCGCCGTCCGGTACGGGGAACACGTTGAGCGAATCGAGCTTCGCCCTGTTTATTTCAAGCACCCTTGCGCCTGTTGCGACCATCTTGCGCAATTCGATGCTTCCGATCGATCTCGGCATGGAATCACTCTCTCCTTACTCTATCAAAGCGGGGAGGAACACCGCCCCGCGGGCATGCAAAAAGCGGGGTTACAATTTGACCCCGACAATGACAACGTTGACCGTATCTACGATCATGCCGGTGAAGCGCTCGACTTTGTACTTGACGCTTTCCTTGAGCGACTCGGCGACCGCGTTGATCGAGACGCCGAATTTGATGATGACGTAGACGTCGATATAGATCCTGTCGCCGCCGGTCGTGACGCGCACGCCCTTCCCGCGCTGGGGACGGCGGAACAGTTCGGCAAGGCTGTCCGTAAAACGGCGGGAGACCGTTTCGACAATGCCGTAGCATTCCGTGGCGGCATGCGAAGCCACCCGCGCGATCGCGAGGTCGGATATACTGATCTTTCCGTATGCATTGCTTGTGTTTACAGACATAATACCTTACTCCTGCGTTCTCTATTTTAAACCATTTTACGCCATTTTGCAAGAAGAATTTAAAATCCGCGGCACTTTTTTTTGGCGTTTGGCAAAAAAATGCGGAAATCCGCGCAAAATCATTTGATTTTTTGCGCCTGTTTTGGTATAGTATGTAAGCTGTTCCGTAAAGGAGCAGATGTTTTTTGTGAAATCGCATTCCGCACCGGGCGGGCACGCCGCTGCCGGGCGAGGGAGGTACGAACATGTCGAGAGTTTGCAGCATTTGCAATAAAGGGCAGCACGCCGGCAACAACGTCAGCCACAGCAACCGCAAAACGAAGAGGACCTTTAAGCCCAATGTGCAGAAGGTCACCATCCTCAAAGACGGGAAGGCGGAGACCGCCTATGTGTGCGCACGCTGCCTCAAGAGCGACAAAGTAGAAAGAGCGTAAACAATTCACGGAAATTTTTTCGTGACCGGAAGAAAACCCCGCGGGCTCGCCGTGCTTCGGCTGCCGCGGGGTTTTCTTCTGCGCGCGACCGATCCGCGGCGTTTTTTTGAGCGCACGAACCGTTCTCCCCTTTCGTTCGCCGCACGCCGCATTACGGACAAACGCGCCTTCCGCAAAAGAGGAAGGCGCGTTTGGTTTTTTCTGTTATCCTCGCAAAAGGGATCTGTATTTGCCTTGCACAGCGCTCGGACAGCCGAGGCGCGTCAGTTCAGCGTGACGGTCGATGCGCTTGCCTCGCTCGCTTCCTTTTCCATGCACATGCCGGGGTAGTCCACTTCCACGGTGTTCCCGGAAGAGGTGATATGCCCGTCGATGCCGAACGTCGTATCGTCGTTGATCAAGTACGGCGCGCGGATGACGTTATCCGTAAAGGTATACTGCACGTCGGCGTTGGTCGCGGCGTCATGGAACCAGATGGCGTTGCCTGCGTTGACGTCGATCGTGTTGCCGGACACAACGACCGTCGCCGCATCCGTCAGCTGCAGCGCGCCGCGGTCGGGCTCACTGTTTTCCCCGGTGATCGTGTTCTTCGCGATCGTGACGACGGCGGTCGCCTGCTGGATGTTGATCCCGCGCGAATAGCCCGTGACCGTGTTGCCCGAGAAAGTGACCTGCAAAGGATCCGTTTCGGAGCCCTGGACAAAGAAGGCGTAGCCCACCGAGCCGTCGTTTTCAAAGGTGCAGTTCGTGACGGAGATCACGCCTTCGCCGTTAAAGTAATGGTACAGGCGCCCCGTAAAGGCGCAATCCTCGAAATAGACGTTCAGCGGCGCACCGAAAGCGCGGGAGCAGGAGAGCGAATTTTCCGCATTATCCATCGTAAGGCGCACGCCTTCGATGCGGACGGTGAGTTCGTCTTTCGCATCGCTCCACCATGCATAGGGAAGCCCGATGCTGTTGACGCACAGTTCGGCGCTCTCGTTGCCGCCGACGACGCACAGTTCCGAAACGGAACGCGTGGAACTGTAGCGGTTGGCTGCCCTGCCGAACGTCAGGACGCGTGCATCGTCCTCCATCTCCTGGGCGCCGTAGATCGTCCAGGTGATCCTGCCGCCGTCGGTATAGACGGCATCGAACTGTTCGTCCGTCAAAACGCCCTGCCCGAGGTCGTCGCCCGCGGCGGCAAGCACCGCGTTCCCGGCTTCATACGCCTCGTTTACGGACTCGAAAAGCTGCCCCTCTAACCCGGCGATGCCCCGGACGGTAACGCCCGTCCGTTTTTCCGCGTCGTCGTAGCCGTCGTCGCCGAAGCCGTCCTCTTCGTACGGGGTCTGGGTCGCGAACAAGTTGACGGCGATCGCAAGGCTCGCCGCCTCCTCTCCAGGAGCGGCGTTCGCTTCGTTGCCCACCGTTTCGGGCATGAAGACGAGCAGCGCATAGTAGTCCGCCGCAGCCTGCTCTGACAAAGCGGGATACAGGACCGCTCCCTCTACGCAGAGCTCGCCGAACGGGCGCACTTCCGCCGCCGCCAGCGCGGCATCCGCCGCGGCGCGGTCGGCATACGGGGTAATGTTCCCGTTTTCATCCGCCTCCAGAGCGATCAGCGCATATTGCACATACTCGGACAGCGCAATGGA
This sequence comes from uncultured Clostridia bacterium, assembly GCA_944376145.1. Classification (GTDB taxonomy): domain Bacteria; phylum Bacillota; class Clostridia; order Christensenellales; family Borkfalkiaceae; genus Borkfalkia. The sequence goes on from CALWBR010000108.1 coordinate 2,615, forward strand.
ATCCCCGAGCACGCTCTGCGGCTGCACGGTATCCGTCGCGCTCAAATACAGGTCGTAACTGAGCGCCAGCGAGCCGGTGTTTTCCACTTTCAGATACGCAACGTCCATATAGCCGGGCTCCCAAAGGGCGTCCGCGTCGAACAGCGCCGTATCCTTTTCCACGGCGACCCATGCCGAACCGTCCTCCGTGTAGGAGAGCCCGATCTCCAATTCTCCCGCAACGATGGTGTTGCCCGTACTTGAAACGGTATCCGTGAACCATGCGAACGTCGTGCCCGCGAGCAGCCCGACGCACAGCGCCAACGCCAAAACGGACAGAACGACCGCACGGCGCAATCTCTTCGCCTTCATGTTCCCTCCTTATTCCCTCGCCCGCAAAGGGCGAAGCAGTGTATTCCGATACGATTATACCACCCGCCACCGATGCTGTCAACCCCCGCGCGGGATTTTATTCTAAAAATTTTCATATATATTGCGTTTATACAATATCCTGTTCCGCCAAGCCGCCCGCGCATACCGAACGTCGCCTTCCGCGCGGCAAACGATCTGCCCGCCGTATTTGCGGCGGGCAGAAACCTCTTTTCAAGCGGGGTCGAACTGCGAGTTGTACAGCTCCGCATAAAAGCCGCCCGCCGCCAAAAGCTGTTCGTGGTTTCCCTTTTCGATGATGTCCCCGTCCTTCATCACGAGGATGAGGTCGGCGTTGCGGATGGTGGAAAGCCTGTGTGCGATGATAAAAGACGTTCTGCCGACGGTCAATTTATCCATCGCCTTCTGAATGAGCTCCTCCGTGCGGGTATCGACGGAGGAGGTCGCCTCGTCCAAAATGAGCATGGGAGCGTTTTCGATCATGGCGCGGGCGATGGTGACGAGCTGCCGCTGCCCCGCCGAGAGCGTCGCCTTATCGTCGAGTACGGTATCGTACCCGCGCGGCAGCGTCATGATGTAGTGATGCAGCCCGACGGCGCGGCAGGCGCGCTCCACCTGTTCGTCCGTCACGCCCTCCTTGCCGTACACGATGTTCTCGCGGATGGTGCCCGCAAACAGCCAGGTATCTTGCAGGACCATGCAGAAGAGGTCGTGCACGTTTTCGCGGGTGAGTTCGCTCGTGGGGATGCCGTCGATGCGGATGCATCCGCCGTTCACTTCGTAAAAGCGCATCAACAGGTTGACCATCGTCGTCTTGCCGGCGCCCGTCGGCCCGACGATGGCGACTTTTTGCCCCGCCTTTGCCTCGGCGGAAAAATCGCGGATGATGACCGTATCGGGATCGTACCCGAAGCGCACGTGTTCGAAGGAGACATCGCCGCGCACCGCATCGGGCGGCAGGTATGCCGTTTTGCCGCTCTCGTCGGCAAGCGGCTTTTCGTCGAGGAAGCGGAACACGCGCTCCCCCGCCGCCGCGGCGGACTGGATGCTCGTGAACGCCTGCGCAAGCTGCGTCAGCGGCGACGTGAACAGCCGCACATAGAGCATGAAGGCGACGATCTCGCCCGAATCGATCGCGCCGTCGGCAAAGAGCACCGCTCCGACGACGCACACCGCCACATACCCGAGGTTGCCGATGAACGACATCAACGGCATCATCATGCCCGAAAAGAACTGCGACTTCCATGCGCTGGTATAGAGGCGGTAATTGATCTCGTTGAACGTGTTTTTGACGGCGCGCTCCGCGTTGTACGCCTTGACCACATTGTGCCCGGCGTACGTCTCCTCGATATGCCCGTTGATCTCGCCGAGGTACGCCTGCTGCCGCGCAAAATATTTTTGCGACTTGCCCATGATGAGGAACATGCACACAAACCCGACAAGGCTCGAACCGATCGCCGTCAGCGCCAAGATCCAATCGGTGACGAACATCATGACCACGCAGCCGACGAGCATGACCGTTGCCGTGACGAACGTGGAGACGGACTGGTTGAGCGTCTGCCCGATGGTATCCACGTCGTTCGTGACCAAAGACAGCGTATCCCCGACCGTATGCGAATCGAAATAGCGCAGCGGCAGGTCGTTGATCTTTTCGGAGACGGCGCGGCGCATATTGCGGGAGTTTTTCTGCGTCACGCCCGCCATCAGCCAGCTCTGGATAAAGGAGCACACCAGCGACGCCGCATAGACGCCGAGCAGCAAAAAGCAATAAAAGAGCACCTTTTGCATATCTAAGGCGATCCCTTCGGCGAGGACCCCGTCCACCAAAAAACTATCCTGGATGGTGTTGGTCAGTTCGCGGATCAGATTGGGACCGACGACGCTGCACACCGTGGCAAGCACGGCAAACACGAGCGCAACAGCCACGGGCACATAAAACGGTCTTAAAAATTGCAGCAGGCGCTTGACCGCCTTCCCGAAGTTTTCCGGCTTTTCCGCCATGCGCGGCCCGTGCGGTCCGCGCGGTCTTCTTTCAGGCATTTGCGTTCCCCTCCCCGCCGATACCGGCAAGCTCCTCCGCCGAAAGCTGTGACGCCGCGATCTCGCGGTATACGGCGCAGCCGCGCATCAGCTCGGCGTGCGTCCCCTGCCCGACGACTTTGCCTTCGTCCAACACGACGATAAGGTCGGCGTCCTTGATGGTGCCGATGCGCTGGGCGACGATGAGCGAAGTCGCCCCGCCCGCCTCCGCTTTCAGCGCGGCGCGCAATTCCCTATCCGTTTTGTAGTCGAGCGCGGAGAAAGAATCGTCGAAAATGTAGATCTCCGGCTGCCTGTACACGGCGCGGGCGATGGCGAGGCGCTGCTTTTGCCCGCCCGAAAAGTTGGTGCCGCCCTGCGCGACGTGCGCGGCATAGCCCTCCTCCTTTTCTTCCACGAACGCCTGCGCCTGCGCGACGCGCACCGCCTTTTTTACGCCCTCTTCCGAATACGCGAGCCCCGACCGTTCACCGTAAGCGACGTTCCCCGCCACCGTACCCGAAAACAGGACGGCGCGCTGGGGCACGTACCCGATCTTATCGTGCAGGGCGGCGAGCGTATAGTCCTTTACGTTGACGCCGTCTACGAGCACCTCCCCCTCCGTCGCATCATAGAAGCGGGGCACGAGGTTGATCGCCGTCGACTTGCCGCTGCCCGTGGAGCCGATAAAGGCGACCGTCTGCCCGCGCTCTGCCTTAAAGCTCATGTCGTGCAGCACATATTCGCTCGCATCGGGGTATTTGAAG
>CALWBR010000109.1 GCA_944376145.1 uncultured Clostridia bacterium
GAGACTGCCTCGTGCACCAAGTGACGGAGGGGGAGGCGTCACGCCCGCATTTGCGCGATTTTGCGCTCGCGCGGGGCGCGTTCACCTTCTATGCAAAAACGGGGGAAGACGACGCCTTCCTTGCCGAAGTGCTCGGCTGGGCGGAGCGCGGGATCCCCGTGTACGGCTGGACGGACAACGAGCTCGCATTCGTGCGGCGGCTCTCGCAATTCGGCGATTACGTGATCCCGAGCGATTGGTCGTTGAACCACAGCTATCTTTTTGAAGAAAAAGGGGAGTGCCTGCGGCAGCGCTGCAAGCCGTCGCCCGTCGCCGCAGACCCGCGCAAGCACTATCTTGCCGTCGTCGTCAGCGACGGTGACAACGTGCAATGGCTGGAACGCAAATTTTTGACGGGCGGGCTGTTCGGCAGCCGTACGGCGGGGGCTTGTTCCTATAAAATGAGCTGGACCGCCGCGCCGCTCATGCCGCGGCTCTGCCCTGCGGCGCTTCGCCGCATGTACGCCAGCGCCCGCCTCGATACGTTCGTATGCGCTGTTTCGGGGATCGGGTACACGAATGTCATGACGTACCCCGAAGAACTTTTGGAAGCATACGCGACGCGCACGGCGGAGGCGATGCGGCAGGCGGATCTGCATGTGCTCGCCCTGTTGGATGCCGTTGCGGAAACGCACGGCGGCAATGCCGAGCGCAGGCTTGCGTATTTTGCGGCGCAGCCGCAGATCGAGGGCGGCATTTGGCAGCTCGACCCCGACCGCTACGAGAGCGGGCAGGGGAAGATCTTTTGGGCGAACGGCAAACCGTTCGTCAGCGTGGGCGTCTCGCTCTGGCACCCGTCCTGCGATCCCGCGCAGGTCACGCGCGAATGGCTGGACGGCATCGCGGATAAGCTGAACGCGCGCCCCGCCGCTCTGCATTCCGAGCGCGGCTATACGGTGCTCAACGTCCATCCGTGGACGATGGGCATGCGAGAAGTCGATCATGTGCTCTCCCGCCTTTCGCCGCACATCGAAGTCGTCTACGCGGAAGAGCTGATCGCGCTCGTGCGGGAAAATGTGCCGCATGCTTGAATGCTTTGCGCCGTTTTGTTCGGCGTTTACGGATAAGGAGAGAGGAATATGGTCACGATCAACGATGTGGCAAAGCGCTGCGGGGTGGTAAAGTCTACGGTCTCCAACGCTTTGACGGGCAAAAAATACGTCAGCCCGGAACTCAAACAGAAGATCTTGGATGTCTGCAAAGAGCTGGATTTTCAACCGAATTTTTATGCGTCCATTCTGGTGAGCGGCAAAACAAACATCATTGCGCTCGTGCTGGAAGAGGACAGCAACGTAAAATTCCGCGGGTTTTATGCGGATTTGATCGTCTCCTGCCTGCGTACGGCAGCCGAATACGGCAAATACCTTTTGATCTACAGCGGCATCGATAAGGATTCCGTGATCACCATGCTCAAGCGGGACAAAGCGCCCATCGACGGGGCAATCGTCATGACGCCGCTCGTGGACGATGCGCGCATCTCCCAGCTCGAGCAGCAGCGCATCCCCTGCGTCATCATCGGGCGCCCCGCCGAGGGCATCGATATCAGCTATGTGGATGTGAACAACGTCGAGATGGTCAAACAGGTCGTGCAGCGCCTCTATTCGCAGGGGCTTCGCAAGTTCTGTTTGGTCAACAGCGAAGAGAACAAGACCATCTCCGGCGACCGTGCCGAAGGGGTGCGCGCCGCCCTGGAAGGGATCGGCGGCGTGCGCGCGGATATCGTATACACCGCGGCAAGTTCGGAAGAGGAGGGGGAGCGCGCCGTACAGCCGTTTTTGGAAGTCGGCATGGCGTTCATCGCCTCCGACGGCACCGTGGCGCGCGGTATCTATCGGGCAGCCGAGGCGCGCGGGTTGGACCCGCTGCGCGATATCACGATCTATTCCCTCGGCGAAGACAACGCGGGCGTCGGCGTTCCTTGGAAGTACGCCAAACAGGATTATTGCAAGCTCGGCGAGATCGCGACCCGCCTTTTGATCGAGGAGATCAACGGCGACGGGCAGACAAAGCAAATTTGTACGGATTGTTTTGTCGTATAAACAAATAAAAATTCTTCCTCATGGTTTTTCTTCTCCCGCGCCGCAGCGGCGCGGGAGATTTTTTTTCAAAATTTGTAAAAAGTTAAAAAAATTTTCGGAAAAGGTATTGACAAGCAGGCAAAGGAGTGGTACAATAGGTTCAGAAAAACGATTTTCTAAAAATGTAGCGGACTTCTCAGTAGATCGATGAAAAATATTCCGAAAACGGGAAGAGATCCGCTATTTTTTGGATATACAGGCGAAAAAAAGGGCGTTGCCATACGAAAAACACGGCAAATGATACGGCAACGCTCCTTAAAAGGCATAATTTCCCGTAAGTGGATATCCCTGCATAGAAAAACGATTTTTTATTTTTCGGGCTTCGTCTTCCGACGGGTAAGAGCGGGAGGGGAGGCGTATCGGTTTGCGGGGCGCTGTTTCGGCGAGTAGCGATCGTGCGATGCGGGCGGCTGTGCGCGCATGCTTACGATAGATATTATATGAAGGAGGAATGTAGCAAAACATGAAACGAGTAAAAGCCTTGCTTTGTATCGTTTTGTCCCTGCTGCTTGGCGGTTGCCTGGCGCTCGTGGCTTGCGGTCCGTCTACAGACGGCGATAAAGCCACGGTCGGCATCGGCGGGCAGACGGCGGATGCTTCCGGAGAATATTCCCTCACGCTCAACGCGGGGGATTCCGAAACGTACACGCTCATCGTCGGTACGCTGAGCGGCTATTCGTTCAGCGTCTCCAGTTCGGCGGAGACGGTGGCAAAAGGCTCGGTCTCGGGTACGGTGCTCACGGTCGAGGCGGTCGCAGAAGGCAATGCGACGCTCACCGTGGCAGACAGTTCCGAGCAGGCGAGCGATCTGGTCATCCATGTCACCGTAAACGGTAGCGGGGATGCGGACGTCGCGCCGGAGAGCGTCTCCGTCACGGGCATGCCCGAGGGCATGGGCACGGCGGCTGAGCCGTATCTTCGTTCCGTGGCGGCGGGGCGCGCTTCGGTGCACAACCTTGTCGTCAGCCCGAGCGGCGCCAATGCCGCCTTTACCTGGGCGGTCGGCACGCTGGAGGGCGGCGTCTTTACCGAAGGCGGCGCGGGCGTTTCCGTCGAGCAGAGCGGTGTGCAGATCACGATCACCGGCAGCGAAGCGGGCACGTTTGCCGTCCGCGGCGTTGCGCAGACGGGGGATCTTTCCGTGTACATCGTGGTCACCGTTACCGAATACACGGCGCTCACGGGCATCACGACGGACGACCTTCCCGTCGATGCGAGCGGTACATACGATTATACGTTTGTTACGGCAAAGGGCACTTCCTGGAACATGACAAACGGCATGGCGGGCAGGGTGGATTCCATCCTCTCCGGCGACGGCGGCAACATCAAGGGCGTGCAGATCCCGGCAGAGGAAGTCCTGACTTATTACTCCTCCGTGTATACGATCGGCTTTACGCCCGAGCCTGCCGAGGCGACGGATACGGTCTGGGTCGCCGACTATTCGAAAGAGGGCGTGTTCACCCTCAATGCGGACGGTTCCTGGACGGCGGATGCCGCCGGGGAGACGGTCGTGACCGTTTCCAACAGCGCGGGTGAGGCGGAGCTCACCATCCACGTCACCGTAGAGGATACGATCTATCCCGGCGTGCTCACGAGCGATTTTGAAAGCGCCGAAGCCGATACCACCGGGTATTGGGATTTTGACAGCTTCCCCGAGCCTTGGGGCGAAGGGGATGCGGAAGCCTCTTTGGCGATGCGCAACCAGTGGCATCTGGTCATGAACAAGACGACGTCCGACCCCGACGGCAGCGACGGCGGGCAGAAGATGTTCTACCTCGGCAACGCGGACCGCGTTTACGGCATCTGCCTCGAAACGAAGGTGGATGGTTCCACGGGGCTCACGGCGAGCACCAATTTGACCACAGCGCTCACCTGGGCGAAGACGGTCGTCGCCGATGACGCGACCACCATGACCGTCAAGATCGGCAACAACGACAAAGTGCACGGCAATTACCGCATCGTCTTGGTCGACGGCGAGGGCAACGTCTATCCCGTCACGGACGGTTGGGTCGCCAAAACGTCGACGAACGACCAGGGCACGCAGGTGCAGTACACCGTTCCCGACGCGGCGAAGGGCAAAACGGTCGCCGTCGTCATCGAAACGGCGCTCACCCAGAACGATAACAACTGCGAATTGCATATCAAAGGCGTGTGGTTCAACAGCTATACCGCCGTGGAGAGCGTCACGCTCGACCCCGCAAGCGCATCCGTCGGGCAGGGCGGGCAGCTTACGATCGCGGCGACCGTCTCTCCGAGCAACGCTTCCGATACGTCTTTGGCGTACGAAGTGACGGGTATGCCTTCGGGCGCGGCGGCGGGAGATGTCAGCGTGACGGACGGCGGCGTCGTCTCCGTGGCGGCGGATGCCGCCGTGGGCGAATATACCATCACCGTCACCTCCAAAGACAACGCGTCGGCTGCGGCGCAGTTCACGCTCACGGTCACGGCATACTCGCCCGTTACGAGCTTCGGCGGCACGCTTTCGCTCGCAAACCGGGAGATCGTATACGGGGGGGGGTCGTCTTTGGCGAATGCCGCGCTCACCGTTTCGTACGATGAGAACGGCATCTATACCGACCCCGCGCTCACCTTCGCGCCCGTGTTCAGCGCCGGCGCATCCGTAACGACGTATACCGTTGCGGTCGAGGGCAGCGGCGTCGTTTGGGACGCGGCGAGCGGCACGTTCACCTTTAACGCCGTCGGTTCGGCGGAGATCACCGTGACGCCGACGGACGCGCCCGACCTCGCCTTCTCGTTCACGGTCAACGTCGTGGCGTACGAGCTGATCGAGGGCACGCGCATCACGCAGACCTCGGCGGAATTGCTCGGCACGGACGCTCTTTCGGCTTGGAACAACAACGCGCAGATGCACAACTTCCTGTACAACACCGTAGACAGGAGCCACGGCAATGCGAAGTATAATTACGACGGCGACGTGATGCAGTTTGAAAGCCATACCGTCCTCGCCAACAATACCGAACCCGTCAACGTCGGCTACAACCATGTGTCCGTCGCCGACGATGCAGGGTACCTTGTGTTCGATGTGCACGGGCACAGCGACGATCGTTACCTCGAGAGCAGCAACTTCCGCGTGCGCATCCTCACAAAGAGCGGCGCAGGCTGGGCGGCGGAGAGCGTTCTCGGCTGGACGACCGTTGCCAGCCGCTGGAAACAGGCGGAAGAGTGGTTCACGGTCGCGGTAGACGTTTCCGCATACCGCGGGCAGGACGTCATCCTTCTCTTTGAAATGACGGGCGGCTTCCAGAACGACTCGGGCACGTACCCGAACGCTTCCGATTCTTCCGCGGGCGCCTATCTCTACCTCGGGGATATCCGTTTTGCGGCGGACGCTCCTTCCGGCAGCATCGCCGTGGAGGACGGGGCGGTCACGCCCGTAGCCCGTATGTATGCCGACAATGCGCTGGCGGCGACGGGCTGGGCGGTCAGCGCCAACAAGGATGCAGGCTCGTATCTTGACGGCGCCTATCGTCCGCTCACCTTTACGTACAGCGGCTCGCTGAGCGAGGCAGTGACGCTCCCGCTCACCACGACGTCCTTCTACAGCGCGTCCGTTGCGTCTTCGCTGTATCCTTGGGGCGTGTTCCCCGCTCTCAACAACAGCGCGGCTGCCGATGCCGCGGGCGTCACGTACGAGTCTTCCGATCCCGCCGTCTTTACGGCAGAGGGCGGCGTGCTCACGCCGGTCTCCAACGGCGAAGCCGTGCTGTACGTGGAAGCTCCCGCACAGGCGGGCGGTTCGGTCACCTTCGCGGTGAAGGTCGTCATCGCCGCCGTCAGCCAGGCGGTAGAGGTGACGGAAGAAAAGGCGACCATCGAGGCGGGCGGCAGCTATACGCTGCAATACTTCACCGTTCCCGGCGACGCCGAAGTGACGATGCAGGTGCAGGGTCCGTCCGGTTCGGATGCGTCCATGTACACGTTGGAAGGCGGTGTGTTCACCGCAGCCGCCAACGCCGTTTCGGGCGATTATGTCATCACCATCGCGCTTGCGGAGGCGCCCTCCGTCAGCGACACCGTGACGGTCACCGTTTCCCGCGTGACGAGCTGGGCGAATAAGGATGCCATCCTCGACGCGAACACCGGCTGGGGCGTGAACGGCACTTACGATGCCGGCGTCGGCGAAGGCGCGGATCTCAACAGCGGCGGCTCGTACTTTTGGAAGCCGATCGACCTTACGGGGCTCACGACGCTGACCCTCGGTGCGCGCGTGTTCGTGCGCGGCGGCGAGACCGATCCCGTTCTGTACGTGGCGGTCGTGGTGGACGGCGAAGCCGTCCGCATCGCGGAAAAGACGGCGGGCACGGAGACGGTCACCCTGAGCACGACGGATCCGAAGTACGATGCGCGCAACGAATATTCGTACGATCTTTCCGCGTATGCGGGGCAGACGGTCGAGATCCGTATCGGCATCGACCAAGGCACGCATTGCGTCATCATGGATATCGCGCTCTCGTAAGCGTTTGATCGTATCGTTCATCCTAACCCCTGTAATGCGCCGCCTGCGGGCATTGCGCCCGCGGGCGGCGTAAAACATTTGCACAAAACACGAAGGAATAAGATCGAAAAAAATCGATTCGGAGGAAGCTGTTTATGAAAAAGTTGCTGTCCGCGCTGTGCGCGTTCGC
>CALWBR010000110.1 GCA_944376145.1 uncultured Clostridia bacterium
GTTTCTGCATATTATGTACTTTTTATTTCTCCAATATCTCTTTCGCTTTCTGAACGTCCTTGATATCGATCAGGCAGGAGATCTCGGTCTCGGCGGTCGTTATCAGTTTGACGCGGATGTTCTCCTTGGCAAAAAGCGAGAACAACTCTGCCGCAACGCCCGATTCGTGTCTCATCCCCGCGCCGGATAACAGGATCTTGGTGTTGTTGCCGTTAATGTCGGCCGTTATGCTCGGGTCGAGTTTTTTGAACTCGGAAGTCAGTCCTATCACGTCGCCGAGGTCGTCCTGGTAGATGGTAAACGACAGGTTAATATGATTCTTATACGGCGCCGTCTGGCTGATCATGTCTATGCTTATGTTCTTATCCGCGATTATATTGAGTATCTTTGAAATATTCGCGGGGTCGTTGGGTATCTTATTCAGCGTTACCAGAGTGACCTCCGGGAAAAAGTCTATGCTTGTAATTGTTTTTATCACAGCTCGTCGCCTCCTTTTTATAGAAACAGGATCATTCCGCGGCGTCTATAACGTCGCTCATATTATACATCCCGCTCGGTTTGCCTACAATGAACTTAGCCGCTTTGACCGCGCCTACCGCGAAGATCTCTTTTGAGTTGGCCTGATGCTTTATCTCAAGAACTTCGTCCGTACCGGCGAAAATAACCGAATGTTCGCCGACGATAGTTCCGCCTCTTACGGCGTGTATGCCGATCTCGTTTTTATCCCTCTTACGGCGTACGCTGTGCCGGTCGTAAGTGTATTCGGGATTATATGAGACCGACTCGGATATAGCGTCCGCTATAGCAAGAGCCGTGCCGCTCGGAGCGTCTATCTTTTGATTGTGATGCTTCTCGATTATCTCTATATCGAAGTTGCTCTCGAGTATCTTCGCCGCGCGGGAGACCAGGTCTATCATAAGGTTCACGCCTATCGACATATTGGCCGAGAAAAATACGGGTATCTTCTCCGAAGCGCTCTTAAGCTTTTGATTCTGCTCGGCGGATAAGCCGGTCGTGCAGATTATTACCGGGATCCCCTTCTCCTCCGCGTACGCCATAAGCCCGTCGAACACCGCCGGGTTTGAGAAATCGATCACGGCGTCGATCTCCTCCTTGATCTCGCCGAAATCCGCGTATACTGGATAGCCCCCCGCCTGAGTGGTGTTTATGTCGTATCCGGCGGCGATCCGCACGTCGGGAGTCTCGGCCGCGGCCTTTGTTACGGCGCGGCCCATTTTACCGTTAGCGCCGCATAAAAGTATATTTATCATTAGAATGACCTCCGTATCGTCAAATTCTTAGTCCTTTTTTATCTTAAACAAAAACTCCTGCGCTATTTTATAAGGCCGTGCTTTTGCATAGCCTTCTTAAGTATCTCGAGGTTCTTCTCTTCCATATCGCAAAGAGGCGCTCTCAGATTACCTACGTTATAGCCCATCAACTTAAGCGCGGTCTTTACCGGAACCGGGTTGACCTCGATAAACAGCGCGTTTATAAGATCCAAAAGCTCAAGCTGCAGAGCCGCGGATTTTTCTACCTCGCCGCTAAGATACAGACTGCACATATCGTGCGTCTGCTTTGGCGCGACGTTTGCGAGCACGCTGATTACGCCCTTTCCGCCGAGCGACATTATAGGTACGATTATATCGTCGTTTCCCGAATATATATATATCCGGAACGTTCGCCGCCACCTCGGCCGTATACGAAATGTTTCCGCTCGCTTCCTTTATCGCGACTATGTTTTCGATCTTGCTCAATTCCTTTAGAGCCGCAACCGAAATATTCATTCCGGTTCTCGAAGGAACGTTATACAATATCACCGGTATATCGACAGAATTCGCGATCGTTCCAAAGTGGGAGACCAAACCTTTCTGCGTCGTCTTGTTGTAGTACGGGGTGACGGTCAGTATCCCGTCCGCGCCCAGCTCGGCGGCTTTTTTGGACAGCTCCACCGCGTGCGCGGTGTCGTTGGAGCCGGTCCCCGCGATTACCGGGATACGCTTCGCGGTCTTGTTCACCGCGTATTCTATCGCGCTGAGATGCTCCTGATCCGGCATCGTGGACGCTTCCCCGGTCGTGCCGCAGATAATTATAGCGTCGGTGTCGTTTGCGATCTGCATCTCGATCAATTCTCCAAGCGCGTCGTAATTTGTTTTGTTTCCATCAAACGGCGTGACGATCGCCACGCCCGAACCTGTAAAAGGCAGAATTTTAGACATATCAGCGCCTCCTTATAATAGGAAAATAATATACTCTCAGTTTGTTTTAGTCAAAATATCCTTTTGCCGCGAGCAGCTCCGCCATCAGCACCGCGCCTCCGGCCGCGCCTCTGAGCGTGTTGTGCGAAAGGCATACGAATTTGTAGTCGAACAAAATATCTTCCCGCAGCCTGCCGACGGAGACAGCCATGCCGTTTTCCAGCATCCTGTCCAGCTTTGCCTGCGGGCGGTCGTTTTCTTTGAAGTAATGCAAAAACCGTTTGGGTGCGGAGGGCAGCGCCAGCGCCTGCGGTTCGCCCGAAAATTCCGCCCACGCCTGCAGGATCTCCTCTTTGGTGGGTTTGTTTTCAAAGGATACGAACACCGCCGCCGTGTGCCCGTCCGAAACGGGCACGCGCAGGCATTGCGCCGTGATCTTGGGGGAGACGGCGTTGACGATCTTGTCTCCCTCGATGCGCCCCCAGATCTTCAAGGGTTCCAGCTCCGATTTTTCCTCTTCGCCGCCGATGTAGGGGATCACGTTGTCGAGGATCTCGGGCATGCGGTCAAACGTCTTGCCGGCGCCGCTGATCGCCTGGTACGTGCACACGGCGGCGCATTTCACCCCGTATTTTTTGAGCGGGTGCAGGGCGGGAACATAGCTTTGCAGCGAGCAGTTGCTCTTGACGGCGATAAACCCGCGCTTGGTGCCCAGCCGCTTTTTTTGTGCGTCGATGATCGCGGCGTGTTCGGGATTGATCTCCGGGATGATCATGGGCACGTCGGGCGTGCCGCGGTGCGCCGAGTTGTTGGAGATGACGGGCACTTCCGCCTTGGCGTATTTCTCTTCGAGGGCGCGGATCTCCTCCTTCTTCATGTTGACGGCGCAGAACACGAAGTCCGCGACGGCGGCGATCTTCTCTACGTCCGCTTCGGCGTTGTAAACGACCATGTCCGCAAATTTTTCGGGGATGGGCGCCGTCATTGCCCAGCGCCCCGCGACGGCGTCGCGGTACGTTTTCCCCGCAGAGGAGGGGGATGCGGCGAGCGCCTTTACGTGGAACCAGGGGTGGTTTTCCAAAAGCAGCAAAAAGCGCTGCCCGACCATGCCCGTTGCGCCGATCACGGCAACGTTGTACTCTTTCATGACTGTATCTCTCCTGAAAATTTTTGTCTTATTTTAGCAATAAAAAAGGCGCGCTGCCGAAGGGCACCGCACCGTGAAGCCAAAAAAACAAGTTGCCGCGGGCACATCCGCGGAAAGCGGAACGCGCCGACAATAGTTCTCCACGCAGGCGGTGACAGTCGTACGGGTCTTCTCCCGTACGCCCGGCGGCGGCAAAGCGGTCTTTTGCACGCGCCTCGGCGGGGATGCCCTTTCTTTGTGCCGCGGGGGACCGCCCCGCGCATCGGCACAGCTACTCATGCTCGCCCGCTCCTCTATGCAGCATATGGATTTTATCACAAGTACACACATTTGTCAAAGACTTTTTTTCCGCAATGTGTATAAAATCATTGAAAATTTTCGCCGTTTGCGGTATAATGAGGTATAGCCGTCAAAAAAATGGCGGCGTAACGGCAGTCGCGTTGCGGCTTTGTACGGAGGATCTATGGCACAGGGTGAAAAGAAAGGCTTCATCGCACGCATGCTCGAAGGCAAAGAGCGCGACGAAGCGTATGCGCGCAGTACCCTGCCGACGGGGCGCTGGAGCCTCTTTTGGGATATTTTCAAGGGCAGGTTTTCCAAACTTGTCATCGTGAACCTGCTGATGGTCGTGTTTTGTATCCCGTTTATCGCGGTGTATTTTTTGCGGTACATGATGCTTGTCGGGCAGGGGACGCTGCTCCCTTCGAACACGCTGGGCGTGGCGTGGCCCGCCGTGCCGGATATCGCGGGTCTGGAACAGCAGATGATCCTCTCCACAAATCTCTTGTGGGGTGCGCTCCTGGTCGTCGCCGCATTGATCGCGGGCATCGGCATCGCGGGCGGCATCTACGTGATCCGCAACATGGTCTGGACGGAGGGCATCTTCGTCGCCAACGATTTTTGGCGCGGGATCAAGATCAATGCCGTCGTCGTGATACAGTCCACCCTTTTTTACGGCATTTTGCTCTACTTTTTCACGATCTCGATCGACGCGGCGTCCGTGGTCATCGCCACGGGCAGCGGCAACAATACGCTGATGGTCATATCGCAGGTGTTCTGTTATATCGCCATTGCGCTTTTGACGATGATGTACCTGTGGATGCTGTCTATGGGGGCGAACTATAAGCTGAAGTTTTTCCGCTTGCTCAAAAACGCCTTCCTGATGCCCTTCGGCATGATCTTCCACAACATTCTGTTCGTGGCGTTGATGGCGATCCCGCTCATCCTCGTTTTGCTGGGCTCCTTCTTCGCCATGTTCGGCTACATCATCCTCATTTTGTTCGGGTTGTCGTACGCGCTGCTCGTGTGGCTGGATTATTCGCAGTGGGTGTTCGATAAGTACTTCGAATCCAAGCGCGAAGGCGGAAAGGTCAACCGCGGCATTTACCCGAAAGCGGGCAAAGGCGGCGAGCAGAGCAAGGCGGTGCAGCAGTACGAACAGGCGGCGGAGGAAGCCGCCAAGATCAAATCCGATCTTGCATCCCGCCCCATCAAACCCATTACCGACGATCTGACGGTATACGAGCTGCCCGATTCCTTCTCCCGCGACGATCTGAAAAAGCTGCGCGCTTCCAAAGAGGCGATCGTGGAGGATACCGAAAAGTACGCCGAAGAGCACAAGGGCGATGAAAAGTACGTCGTCTACAATGCCCGTTTCGAGCAGTACGAAGAAGAGGAAAAGGCGGAAAAAGAGGGAAAAAAGGGCGGTAAGAAGAAGAAAAAGAACAACGGCGGTTCCGAAAAGTGAGAGAGGCGTACTCTCGGCTCGCCGGGTATTTTGAATATCTCAACCAAGACTGCGACTATGATTCATGGTCGCAGTACTTGTATGAGCGGCTGCGCGGGCTGGGGATCGGGCGCGGCGAAGGGCTGGATATCGGCTGCGGCAGCGGCGCGTTCACGCGGCGGTTCGCCGCATACGGGTACCGCATGACCGGGTTCGATGTGAGCGGCGAAATGCTTGCGAAGGCGGAGGAGCTTTCGCGCGGCATGCCTTCCCGCCCGCTGTATGTACAGGCGGATGCGCGCAGGCTGTGCGTGCCCCGCCGTGCGGACTTTGCGCTGTGCGTCAACGATTGCCTCAACTACATCCCGCCGCGGGATATCCCCGCCGCGTTCCGGCATGCGGCGCGTTGTTTGCGGCAGGGCGGCGCGTTCCTGTTCGACGTCTCTTCTCCGCAAAAACTGCGGGAAGAGATCGGCGGCAACACCTTCTGCGAAGAGAGAGACGAGCTTGCCTATCTTTGGTTCAACACGCTCTTTGCGGACCGTGTGGAAATGGATATCACCCTCTTTGTCCGCGAAGAGGACGGCAAGTACCGGCGCGGCGAAGAGCACCATACGCAATATATGCACGAACAGGCGTTTTTGTGCGGCGCGGCGGAGGAGGCAGGGTTCACCGTTTTGGAGAGCGGCTGCATCCCCTGCGGCGGAAAACTCGGTTCGCGCATCGGGTTCACCTGTGTGCGCGGCAGATCCGGAGGGAACAAATGAAGCAAGACGTCATTTTGCGCGGCTTGATCTATAACGGCGAGGTGTCGCTCGCCGTCGCCGATACGACGCGGCTGGTCAACGAAGCGATCCGCATCCACGGTCTTTCGCCGCTTTCGGCGGCGGCGCTCGGTCGTACGCTCACCGCGGCGGCATACATGTGTTCTTCGCTCAAAGAAGAGCGCGGCGCGCTCTCGGTTACGATCAAGGGGGACGGCGTCGGCGGCAGTATTTGCGTGAGCGGGGACAAACAGCTGCATATGCGCGGGTATATCGACGATCCGCATGCGGATCTTCCGCCCAACGCGCAGGGGAAATTGGATGTCGGCGGGTGTGTCGGGCACACGGGCACGCTCACCGTCGTGCGCGACGACGGCGAAGCCGTTCCCTTTGTGGGCACGACCGAGCTTGTCAGCGGGGAGATCGGCGAAGATCTTGCCGCGTATTTTGCATACAGCGAACAGCGCCCCACGGCGGTCGCCGTCGGCGTGAAGATCGGTACGGATGGCAAGTGCCTGGGTGCGGGCGGCGTGTTTTTGCAGCCCATGCCCGGCGCGAGCGAGGCGAGCATCGCGCGTGCGGAGCAGGCGATCGCCTCCTTTTCCGCCGTCAGCTCGCTCATGGAAGAGCATACCGCCGAAGAAGTCTGGCATACGTATTTCGGCGAGGAAGTTTTTTACGCGCAAACGCCCGTATATAAGTGCAATTGCAGCAGAGATTATATAGAGGGGCTGCTCGCCGCCATGGGGGAGGAAGAATTGGCTTCCATTTTGCGCGAGCAGGGCAGGATCAGTGTGCACTGCCATTACTGCAATACGGATTATGTGTTCACCGAAGAAGACGTGCGGCGCATGCTTGCCGCGCGCAGCGAGGAGAGGAATGGAGCGGAAGACGATATCCTTCGATCTGAGTGAGGACAGGCTCGCGCGGCTTGCGGATAAAAAATTCGAAGAGGGAGACTATTTGGCGGGGCTGCGCTATCTGCATAAGCAGATCGAGCTCTACGGCGCCGGACCCGACGAATACGCCGCGCTTGCGGACGCCTATGACGATCTCGAGCTGTACGAACTCTCCGCCGATCAGTGGTTCCTGTTTTTGGACGTGTGCGACGAGGACGAGCGCGTCGAGGCGTACGAAGGGCTGTACAATTGCTATTTTCACCTCGGCAACGAGGCGCTGGAAGGATATTACTACGGGCTTTTGCGGCTGGAGCGCGAGCGTTTGGGCGACTTCGGCGACGATACGGAGGGTATGGAGTACTATCCCGACGGCGAAGGTCCGGATGCGGAGCCCGCAAACGATTCCCGTCCGCGCCTTCGCCTTGTCTGGCCGCCCGAAAAGGTGGATTGCACCGAGGAGATCGGCGAAGGTCTCGCCGCGCTGCGCCGCGGCGCGTAGGAGGAAGCTGCCGAGCGCCTCTCCGCCGTTACGCCCGCCGCGCCGCAGTCCGTTGCCGCGCGCAAC
>CALWBR010000111.1 GCA_944376145.1 uncultured Clostridia bacterium
GTTCGTATACGGCATGAAGACGACGGCGGGCAACGAATACCAGAACACTTCCTTTACGGCGGACGTGACCGTCTTTGCGACGCAGGCGACGGGCGAAGAGGACGGCTTCGGCAACCCCGATTATGACATCATGGCGACGTACAAAGTCGGCACCGCCGATGAATTGATGACGGCGCTCGACCGCGGCGGCGTGGCGCAGCTGAATGCGGACATCGCCCTCACGGAGCCCGTCACCGTTACGAATGCGGACGCAGCCATCTCCCTCAACGGCAAAACGCTCTCCGCTTCCGCCGTGGCAAACCCTGACGGGAACGCCTTCGCGGCGCTTGCGGCAACGGAAGGGAAGTCGCTCACCATCTCCAACGGCACAATCGATATGAGCGGTTACAACGCGTTCGCACCGGCTGCCCCCTCCGCCATCTCCGCCACAAGCGGCGGCAAGATCGTCCTTTCCAACGTCGAATACACCAGCGACAACACGGGCGTGTATGTGCAAGGGCAAGGCTCCACCGTTGAGATCGTCCATTCAACGGTGAGCGCCCCGACCTACTGCGTCGGTACGAATGCTTCGTCGGAAGACAACCACGGCGTCAACATCCGCATCATCGACTCCGAACTCCGCAGCCCGGAAAGCGACGGCTGGACAAACATCGGCGTCATGATCAACGTTCCGGGGAACCTGTACATCGAAGGCTCCACCATCTCCGGAGAAGTTGCAGCCGTCATGGTGCGCGGCGGCACCGCCACGATCAAGGATTCTACCCTGCTGCGGGAAGTCGCCCCTACCGGGTATTCGGATACATACAGATATTATGACAAAGATTGGGTATCGGGCAACGGCGTGCCTTTGGCGACGCTGCTCATCGGCAACAGAGGCACTTCCTACCAGTACCCCGCAAGCTGCACGCTGGAAAATTGCATCGTAGCCTGCACCTTTGCCATGGCGGACGCCGACGCGCCCGCCGGCATGATCGCACAAGACTGCATGACCGTTTACCTGTACGGCAACACGGGCGAAGGGCTCGGCGCGTCGCTAACCTATGACGCGGACACCGTGTTCCAAATCGCGGAAACGAGCATCGCCTTCATCGTGCAGGGCGACAACGGCGACAACACGAAAGTCACGCCAATCGCTTAAAACAGATCTCTTCAGCCTTGTACGCCGCGCGGCGTACAGAATTTCCCCTGTTTCCAAGCCCCGCCCACGCGGGCGGGGCTTGGGAAACAAGGACAAACGAGCGGAAGCCCGACGAGCCGGACCAGACCACACACCGCTTGCAAATTTTGAACTCCCGCCCCACGCGGGCGGGGCATATGCCGCCTGCGGGCGGGCTGTGCCGAAGCCGCATTCGGCACAGCCCGCCCGCAGAGGCGAAACACGGAGAGAAGAACTCCCCCATAAACGATTTTGCACTGCGCCGCGGGCGTATGCCCCGCGGCGCAAATTTACTGCCGTGCTTCGGCACGGAAAGGAGGGCAGGTTGTCTGCCTTGAAAAAGACCGTTCACATCCTGTTGAACGTCCTCACGATCCTGATCGTCGCCTTTACCGTCATCATGGTGCTGTTTACGATCATCAGCATCACGACCGTCGGAAAGGACGACGCGACCCTGTTCGGCTGCCGCCTGTATATCGTGGAATCGGATTCCATGCACGGCGTCTTTTCCGCAGGGGACATCATCGTCGTAAAAGCGTGCGACGGCGCCGAAGGGCTGGAACCGGGAACGATCGTCTCCTATATCTCCATCGACCCGCACAATTACGGCGAAACCGTCACGCACTGCATCCGCGAACAGACGGAGTACAACGGCATGCCCGCGTACATCACGTACGGCATCGTGACCGATTCCGACGACCCGACGCCCGTGCCGGCGAACAACGTGATCGGCACATACCTGTTCCGCCTGCCGGGTGCGGGGTACTTTTTTGAATTTTTGCGCACGCCGTGGGGATATGTGCTGCTGATCCTGCTGCCCTTTGCCCTGCTGCTGGGCTTTGGCGCGGCGAACCTCATCAAACAGGTGAGCGCCTACAAAAAAGAAAAAGCCGCCGCGGCGGCAACAACGCAAGCCGAGCTGGATGCGGAGCGCGCGCAGGCAGCCGCGGACCGCGCCGAGGCGGAGCGGCTGCGCGAACAGCTGCGCCTGTTGCAGGAACACGCCGCCCGCAGCGGCTTGGATATGAGCGCCGTAGCCGCCGTGGGGGAAGAGCCTGCGGAAGAGCTTGTAACAGAGCCCGCGGAAGAGTCCGTGGAAGAACCCATGGAAGAACCCGCAGAAGTGTCCGCTGAAGAGCCTTTGGAAGAACCTGTTAAAGAACCCAAGGAAGGACCCGCGGAAGAGCTTGCGGAAGAGCCTATAACTGAGCCCACGGAGCACGATGTGCCGCCCGTTCCCCTGCCCGCCACTTGCAGCAGCGACGATGCGGAAGAGGGGGAAAGCGCGCTCTTTGCCGCCATGCGCGCACGGCATTCCGTGCGCAGCTATACCGATGCGCCCCTCCCGCAGGCGGCGATCGACGCGCTGAACGAGAGCATCGCCGCCTGCAACGCACGCTACGGCGTGCACATGCAGCTTGCCGTGAACGACGAAAGGGTGTTCCGCGGGATGATGGCGCGTTACGGAAAATTCTACGGCGTAAAAAATTACATCACCCTTGCAGGCGCCCCCGCCCCCGATTTACAGGAGCGGCTGGGTCACTGCGGCGCAAAGCTCGCGCTGGAAGCGCAGATGCTGGGGCTGAACACCTGTTTTGTGGCGCTGACGTACAAAAAGCGGGAGGCGAAACGGCTGCTCGCGGGCGAGCAAAAGCTCGTGTGCATCCTTGCGGTCGGCTACGGGCAGACGCAGGGCGTGCCGCATCGGTCCAAACCGCTTTCCGCCGTGTGCGACGCCTCCGAAGACGCGCCCGCATGGTTTTGGAAGGGCATGGAATGCGCTCTGCTCGCCCCCACCGCCATGAACCAACAGCGGTTCCTGTTCAGCCTGACGGGCAACACGGTGCGCGCACAGGCAAAGGCGGGCTTTTATACCGAACTCGACTTAGGGATCGCCAAATACTTTTTCGAATGCGGCGCGGGGAAAGAGAACTTTACTTGGGCAGACAGCCCCGACCGATGAATACAAAAAGCGCTGACCGCACCCGAAGGAATTCCTTCGGGCGCGGTCTTTTTTTATCACGGCAGCGGGCGAAAAAGGGTAAAACGCTCGCCCGCGTCCGAAACGGCATGCACGGGCGCAAGGGAGAACACCCGCTCCGGCACGCCGCTCGCCGTAAACGCGGCAGGGTCGCCTTCGAACACGGTGCGCCCGCCGTCGAGCACGGCAATGCGGTCGGCGATGGCGACGGCGTCGTCCAAGTCGTGCAAGGTGAGCAAAAAAGTGTATCCCTCGCCGCTGAGCGTACGGATCGCATCGTAGACCCTGCGGCTGTATTCGGCGTCGAGGCTGGCAGTCGGCTCGTCCAACAACAAAAGTTTCGTATCCTGTGCAAGCGCCATGGCAAAATAGGCAAGCTGGCGCTCCCCACCCGAAAGGGTGCAGATGGCGTCCTGCAAATGCGCCGTCATGTCCGTTTGCGCCGCGGCGCGCGCCGCGATCTGCCTGTCCCGTTCGCCCGCGCCGCCCAACACGCCGAGGTACGGGCTGCGCCCCATGGCAATGAGCTCCGCCACGGTGCGGTGCAAAAGGGGCAGCGTCTGCGGCATGACGGCGACGCGCTTTGCCCGCTCGCGCGGGGAAAGCGCCGAAACGGGCGTTCCGAAGAGGAAGATCTCCCCTGCCGACGCTTTGCGCAAGCCCGCGATGCAGCGAAGCAGCGTGGTCTTGCCGCTGCCGTTTTTGCCGAGCAGCACGGTCACCGTGCCCCGCGGTACGGAAAGCGCCGCCCCGCACAGGACCTGCTTCTTTTTATAGGAAAGGCACACGCCGCGGCATGCCACCGCCAACGCCTCGTCCGCAGGGAGCGAAGCGGGCAAACCCCGTCTGTTCATGCTCGCCGCCTCCGAAACAGAAGATACAAAAAGAAGGGAGCGCCCAGCGCCGCCATGAGGATGCCCGCGGGCAGTTCCGCCGGGGAAAAGAGCGTCCTTGCGGCGAGGTCGGCAAGAAGGACAAGAACGGCGCCGCAAAGGATGCTGACGGGCACGAGGATGCGCACGTCATGCCCGACCAGCCGCCGCGCAAGGTGCGGAACGATGAGCCCCGCAAACCCCAAAAGCCCCGCAAAAGAGACGACCGCCCCGCACAGCAGGCTCGCCAGCAGCAGCGAAACAAAGCGCAGCAGGCGCACGCGTACCCCCAGCCCCGCCGCGATGTCGTCACCCAGACAGAGCAGGTTGAGCCGCGGCGAGAGCACTGCCGCGGCAGCCAACCCGAACAGAATCATTGCGCCGGGAATAAACAGTTCCTCCGCATAGATATCCGCAAACCCGCCCGCGGAAAAAGAGGCATACGAAGAGAGCACCTCCGGGTACAGGTGCGAAAGCAGCGAAATGCCCGCGCTGAGCAGCGCTCCCACAGCGACCCCCGCGAGCACGACCTTGGTGCGTACGCCCTTCCCCGCGGCGGAAAAGGAGATGCCGAGCACGAGCAGGGTCGTGAGCGCCGCGCCCAAAAACGCCGCCAGCGGCAAAAAGGCGAACGCCGCCGGCAAAAGACACATACACAGCATGACCGCGAACCCCGCGCCCGAATTGACGCCGATCACGTTCGGGCTGCACAGGTCGTTGTCCGTCGCCGTCTGCAACAAAAGCCCGGAGACGGCGAGCCCCGCCCCCGCCAATGCCGCCGCCGCAACGCGCGGCAGGCGCAGCTGCAACAGGATGAGGCGCACCGTCGCGTCCCCGTCCTCGGAAAAGAGGGCGGAAAAGGCTTCCCCTATGCCGAACCGTGCGCTGCCGAACAAAACGCCCGCCAACAAACTCAGAAACAGCAGAACGCCGAGCACGGAAAAGACGAGGGCAAGCGAGAGTTTTTTGCGTTTCATGCCGCCGCCTCCTGCGGGTACAGGATCTCCGCGAGCATCGCATACGCGTCCGCCCAGCGGGCGTTCGGTTTGAAATTGAACAGGTCTTTGGCGAGGAAGTACACCTGCCCCGTCTGCACCGCCGTGACGCCCTGCCACCCCGGCTGCGCGAACACGGACTCCATGTACGCGCGCGCCGCTTCTTCTTCGCCCTGTACGGTGTAGAAGATGATATCGGGGCGGCTGAGCAGGACGTGTTCGAGAGAGAGCGACTCGGAGAGCTGTTTTGCCTCGTCTGCAATGTTGAACGTGCCGAGCTCTTTGAGCATGACGCCGACAAAATGATTTTCCGCCGTTTTTGCACGTGTGGAGCTGCCGCCCGTTCCCGCGCGCACGAAGAGCACGGAGACAGGATCGGCAAGTACGGCGGCGCGCTCCTCTGCGCGGGCAAGGATGCCCTCGATGTGCGCCTGCACTTCCGTGCCGTAGCGCGCATACAAATGCGGTGTGCCGTTGATCTCCGTAAAGATCTTCAGCATGGCGAGGTAATCGCCGAAGTTCTCCTCCCGAAACGCCGCGCAGGGAATGCCCGCCGCGCGCAGACGGCGGCAGGTATCCAGCTGGGCGGAAAACTCCGCCGAAGCGATGACGAAGTCCGGCTCCAGCGCGAGCAGCCGCTCGTTGTCGATGCGGATGCCCGATCCGTCATCCACGAGCGGCGTGCCCTCGGCGGCAAAGCCGCGTTCGATGCTGTCCCCCACGGTGACGGCGATCTCCCCGCCCGCAAGCGCCCAGACTTCCGCATACGACGAAAAAAGGACGGCGACGTTTCGGGGCTGTGTATACAGCTCGACCGTATCCCCCTCCGAATCGGTAAAGGTATACAGCGGCTGTTCCCCGCCGTCTCCGCCTTGCGCGGCACCGCCGCAGCCCGCCAGCAACATGCCGCAGGCAAGAACCAATGCCATCCATACCGCCGCGATCTTTTTTTGCATACCGATCTCCTTTCACGCATCGCCGAAAAGGGCGTGCGTGCGCCCTCTTCGGTATCTATGCAACAGAGATCTTTTAAAGCCCTTTGCCCGCATACGGCATGG
Source organism: uncultured Clostridia bacterium (assembly GCA_944376145.1). GTDB lineage: Bacteria > Bacillota > Clostridia > Christensenellales > Borkfalkiaceae > Borkfalkia. The sequence continues at coordinate 6,063 of CALWBR010000111.1, forward strand.
CAGACCGTTCTGTTTTCCGTTGTTTTATACGATCGCTCAGCAGGTCGCCCCGCCGATGACCGTCTTTTTCATCGCGGCTTCTTTATCGAAGCTGCCGTACAGCAGTTTCTCCTCGACATCCTCGAAGCCAAGCCGCGCAATGGTATCCGAAAACCGCTCGCCCGTGACGCCTTCGTCACGGAAGAACAGGATCGCCCGTTCGACGAGAGCTACGACCTCCTCTTCCGAACGGAAGATCTTGGAGAGCGGGCGCCCCTCCGCCACGCGCTTGCCCCATCTGCCGCCGATGTACACCTTATAACCGTATAAGCCTTCGTCGTTGGCGTGGAACGGGCACTTCGTCACACACCGCCCGCAGTGGTTGCAGAGCGCGGGGTCGATGAGCAGCTTGCCGTCCTTCAACGCCGCCGCGTGGATAGGGCACGCCTTTTCAACGGCGCAGATCTTACAGCCGCGGCATTTGGAAAGGTCGGGCTCGGGCACGCGCTGCCCGATGATGCCGATGTCGTTGAGGTTGGGTTTAACGCAGTTGTTGGGGCAGCCGCCGACGGCGATCTTGAATTTATGCGGCAGCGTCACGTCGTGGTACCCGATGTAGAAGAGCGTATGCAGTTTTTCGCTCAGCGCAAAGGTATCGCACAGCCCGTATTGGCAGGTCGTACCCTTGCAGGAGACAACGGGACGCACTTTGGAGCCCGTTCCGCCCGTATCCAGCCCGTGCTCGTGCAAAAAGGCGAACAGTTCGTCGAGCTTGGCATACGGCACGCACTGCACTTCCAGCGTCAGACGAGTCGTCATGGTCACTTCTCCGGAGCCGAACCTCTCCGCCGCCTCGGCGACGGTGCGCTGTTCTTCGCTCGTGAGCTTACCGTTGCGCGTGATGATGCGCACGTTGAAACGATCGGGATAACGCTTATCCTGCAGGCAGCCCAAGCCCTTGACACGCTTGATCTCCTCCGCGGGCAGCGCCTTGCCCTCCTCGGCAACACGCACGACGTTGACGGTGAGCCCGCCTTCGAGCACCTTTGTGTGGGTATACCCGTAAAACTTGAGCCGATTCTGCAAAAAATACCCGCGCTTGCCGCGTGCGCAGACGAGGAGCAGCTTCTCCTCCTTACCGAGCCCCGCAATAGGTCCGTTCACTTTGGAAAGATCCACCCACGTCGCTCCCGCGATCGTGGGCGCGGGCAGCGCGTCGATCACGCGGTACCCTTTTGCCGCGCCCGCGGCGTACTCGGCAGGCGTAAAGCTCTCCAACGCGCCGCACAGCTTGTTTTCCAAAACATAGCATGCCTGCACAAAGGGATGGATCGCCGTAGAAAACGGCGGCGCATAGGCGAGATCGAGCGTATCGAAATCCTCGACCGTGCAGCCGAAAGAAAGCCCCGTCACGGCGATATCGACCATCTTATCCACGGCGCCCGCTCCGAAGACCTGCATCCCGAGCAGACGGTGCGTTGCCTTATCGCACACGAGCTTCGTCACAAAAAAGGATGCGCCCGGATAATAGTGCGCCTTGTCGTCGGTAACGCACACGGCAGAAACGGGGTCGTACCCCTCTTCGCGCGCCTGCGCTTCGGTAAACCCGGTGCGCCCCGCATTGAGCTGCTGCAAAAGTTTTGCCACCCCCGTCCCGAACGCGCCGGCATAGGCAGCCTGTTCTCCCGCGATCCCCTTGGCGAGGACGCGCGCGGCGATGTTCGCCGTCGAGCCCATGGCAGACTGCATCGGCTTGCCGCTCAGCCTGTTTTTGACCAGCGCGCAGTCGCCGACGGCATACACGTCCGCCACGTTCGTCCGCAGCGCCGCGTCGGTGACGATCGCACCGCGCTGCATCTCCAACCCGCTTTCGGCAAGGAACGCCGTTGCGGGTCGGATGCCGAGCGCAAGCACCACGACATCCGCTTTGACTTCGCCGCGCTCGGTCTTCACTCCCGCCGCACGCTCCTCTCCCAAAACGGAGAGCACCTTTGCGCCCGTCTGTACGCGGATGCCCGCTTCTTGCAGCCTGCGGCGGGCATACTCCGCCATCTCCGCATCGAACGCGCCCGGCAGGATCTGCGCGGCGGCTTCCGCCACGGTCACGTCCAAACCGTCCGCCTTCAAATTTTCCGCGATCTCCAGCCCGATAAATCCCGCGCCCGCCACGACGGCGCTGCGGCAGGCGTGCGCCGCGATATAGGCGCGCAGCCCGATCGCATCGTCGGGCGTGCGCATGCAGAATACGCCCTCCTTTTCCCTGCCGGCAAGTTCGGGCACGAAGGGCACGGCGCCCGTGGCAATGATCAGCTTATCGTACGCCTCTTCGAACGCGGCGCCGTCTTTGACCGCCTTCACCGTCTTTGCGGCAAGATCCACCGCCACGACTTCGCAGCCGGTGACGACCTCCGCCCCCGTCAGCCCCGTGTATTTTTGCGGCGTGTTGACGATCAGCTCCTCACGGGAAGCGATCGCCCCGCCCACATAGTACGGCAATCCGCAGCCCGCATAGGAGATATCCGCACTTTTGGTGAGGATCTTCACTTCGAGAGAGCGGTCCTCCCGCTTGAGTTTTGCCGCCGCTTTCGTTCCCGCGGCAACGCCGCCGATCACAAGAACCTTCACCTCACGCTCCTTTGCGGCAAAAAACAGCCGCCGTCCGTATTACGCAACCATTATACTACAATTTGCGCGAACTGTAAAGCCGATTCTAAAATTCGCGCCAAATGCCGCCGGCACGCGAAAAGCCGCCCCCGTCGGGAGCGGCTTTGCCGTTTTTTATTTGCCGCGGAAGAGGATGCGGCGGCAGCTGTCGCATTCGATAAAACCGCCCCCTTCCAGCTTTGAAAGTTCCGCGATGGAGAGTTCCATGCCGCACTGCGGGCAGCGGTTGTCCTTCCCCTTGACTTCGCACACGACGGGGAAGAGCTTTTCCTTCCGCTTCGCCATGTATTTTTGCAGCGCGTCTTTGGGGACCTTTTCGGCAAGTTTGGCAAGCTCCGCCTCCGCCGCCTTGATCTCCTCCGCGTACGTCTGCTTGACCTCGCCGTACTTATCCTTGTATTCCTTGTACTGGCGCTGCATGGCGATCGTCTGCTTTTTGGCTGCGGCGTACTCCTTCGCCGCCTCCTCCACGCTTTGACGCAGACGGGCGATCTCCGCCTTCAGCCCGCGCAGCGCGTCCGCAATGTGCGCGGCGTTCTTTTTGTAAAACGCGATCTCCCCGCCCTGCTGCCCGATCATTTCACCGAGGTTTTCATACTCTTTGATGGTTTCGGCAAGTTCTTCGCTCTTTTTTTGCAGACGGGCGAACATATGCTTCAGCTCAGCCGCGCGCGCATCCAATGCGTCCAGCTTTTCGGGCGCCTTTTCCAAAAATTTGCGGGCGGCGGAATACTTTTTCCGCTCCTCTGTGGCAGAGATCTTCTGCTCGATGGCGCGGAGCTTCCCGTCCGCCTCCTGATAAGCCAACAATTCGTCGATCATGTTCCGTTACCTCCGTTCTGATCAAAGCATGAACTCGTCTTCGTGGTATTCGCACGGGACGCCGAGTTCGCCGCATAATTTTTTATATAGATGTTTGAAACCGTAATTTTCGCTCGCGTAATGCGTGAGCTGCAGGATCTTCAACCCGCTTTCGAGCGCATCGCAGAGGATGTTGTGTTTGATATCCGCCGAAACGAGCACCTGCGCACCCGCAGCCGCCGCCCGCGCAACGGCGGCGCCGTCGGCGCCCGCGCCGCAAAAGGAGGCGACTTTCTCTACAAAGTCTTCGCCCTTCCCGTATTCGAACAGACGCTTTGTGTTCAATTCCTGCCCGACGTGTGCGCAAAACTGCGCAAAACTTACCCGCGGCACCGAAAAGATCCTGCCGTAACCGCCTGCCGAAACGGGCTCTTCGGGCGGGAGCGCGCCGCTGCCGCCGCAGGCGCGGGCAAGCTGCTCATCCGTACCGCCGGGCACGCAATCCGCGTTCAGATGCATGGAAATGACCGAAATGCCGTGCTCCGCCGCCATAAGAAGACGCCGACCGAGCGGATCGGTGACGCGCAGGTTCGCCACGGGACGAAAGATGGCGGGGTGGTGCGTGACAAGAAGGTTTTTACCCGAACGGACTGCCGCTTCCAGCGCGCCCATCGAACAATCGAGCGAGAACACGGCGCCCGTGATCTGCTTGCCGCAATCGATGAGCACGCCGCTGTTGTCGTGCCCGCCGTACGCGGCTATGTATTCGTCCGACAGCCGTTTGGGAACGGCGGCGTCCAGCCTATCGTAAACTTCGCGCAAGTTCATGTTTCACCTCCGAAAGCGCCGCCGCGCGGGCGCGCAGCGCAGGCACGTCCTGCCCTGCCGCGGCAAGGCGGCGTTCGCACTTTGCAAGCTCTTCCTCCGCCCAAGCCGCGAAATCGGCGCCGGGGGAATGGATGTTGTCGTACCCGAACTCCAACTCCCGCTCCCCGTAGGCGCGGGGCGCGGCAGCCTTTTCCGCCCGCAGCAGGTCATAGAACTTTCCGTCGCGGAAGGTGTAGTCGAGCGTGATCGCATACCCGCTGCCAAACAGCAGCTCCCGCACGCGGCGGGCGTTGCGCATGGGCTGCAAAACAAGGACGGGAGGCAAAAAGCCGATAGAAAGGATGTCGGCGATCTCGTCACCGCCCATGCCCGCGATGAGCACCTGCTCGATCTCCCGCGGGATGTGTTCAAGCCCCGCGCAGCAGACGCTGCGCACGCTGCCCGCACGGATGTAGGCGGCAAGCAGCCGCTCCGCCTTGGCAAGGCTCCCCGCGCTGATATCCGAAACGACCGCAAAGCGGCACAGCCCGTTTTCGAGCATGAACTGCGTACAATACCCGTGGTCGCAGCCGACGTCGGCAAAACTTTCGCAGGGCAAAAGCGCGGCACAGATGGCGCGGATGCGTTTGGCGCGGCGCACGGCGCTCAGTCCAAAAAGTCCTTCAGCTTTTTGCTGCGGGACGGATGACGCAGTTTGCGCAGCGCTTTCGCCTCGATCTGGCGGATGCGCTCACGGGTGACGTTGAACTCCTTGCCCACTTCTTCGAGGGTACGGGGCTTTCCGTCGTCAATGCCGTAACGCAGGCGGAGAACTTTTTCCTCCCGCGGGGTGAGCGTATCCAAAACGCCCAAAAGCTGCTCTTTGAGCATGGTAAAGGCAACGGAATCGGAAGGCGTGGTCGCACGGTCGTCCTCGATAAAGTCGCCCAGATGCGAATCCTCCTCCTCGCCGATCGGCGTTTCCAACGAGACGGGGTCCTGCGCGATCTTTTGGATCTCGCGCACGCGGTCCTCGTCCATGTTCAGCTCCTTGGCGATCTCCGCCGGGGTAGGTTCGCGCCCGAGCTGCTGCAAAAGGATGCGCGAAGCGCGGGTGAGACGGTTGATCGTTTCCACCATATGCACGGGGATGCGGATGGTGCGCGCCTGATCGGCAATGGCGCGGGTGATCGCCTGCCGGATCCACCAGGTCGCGTACGTCGAAAATTTGAAACCTTTGCGGTAATCGAATTTTTCCACCGCCTTCATCAACCCGAGGTTCCCCTCCTGGATGAGGTCCAAAAAGAGCATCCCTCTGCCGACGTACCGCTTTGCAATGGAGACGACGAGGCGCAGGTTGGCTTCGGAGAGGCGCTTTTTCGCCGCCTCGTCTCCCTCCTGCATCTTTTGCGCAAGCTCGATCTCTTCATCGACGGAAAGAAGGGGCACCTTGCCGATATCCTTCAAATACATCTTTACGGGATCGTCCAGCCCGATATCTTTGAGCGCCTGCTCGAAGAGTTCGCGGTCGCGCTCGTCCTCATCCACGATCTGGATGCCGGCTTCGCCGATGGATTTATAAATGTAATCGATCTGGTCGGGACTGGTGTCGATCCGCTCCAAGCGGTCGCACAGCTCGTCTGTGGAGATTGAACCTTTTTGGCGAAATTCTTCGATGGTCTTTTTTAAAAATTCGTTGAGACCCTGTTCCGAAATGCTCATTTTGCTTTAGCTCCCGTAATTTAAGTATTCAGCTTTTTCAGCTTGATGGTTAGTTCCAAGATCCGGCGCGTCATGCTCTTGCGCTCTTCGAGATCCGTTTCCGCATCGAACCGGGCGGAGAGCGCGTTGAGCTCTTCCTGCGTGCGCGCAAGCTCCAGCGCCTTGACGCTGTCCGCAAAAACGCGTTCCGCCCGTTCGCCCTCGAGCGCCTCGCCGAGGCTCAGATCAAGGATCGCGGAGAGCTCCGCATCGTCCTCTTCGATGAGCTCGAAAAGTTCGCTCGGGCGCACCCGTCCGCCGCTTTTTTGCCGCATTTTAATGTATTCGGCGATAGTATTATGCACGGGATCGGTGAAACTGACACCCGAAAGATCAAAGTTTTTTGCGTACTTTGCGCCGAAAAGCACGGACGCCAGCAAAAAGCGGCAGGCCTTTTGCACTTTGTCAGCGCCCTCTTCCCGCGGTTTTTCCTCCGTCTCCTCGGGAGGCGGCGCTTCGCGGGGCGCCTTTTCCAGATCGCGCCGCAAGGACTCGTACGTGGTGCCCGTACGGTCTCGCAACTGTTTTAAAAGTTCTTCGCGGACGCTGGCGCTGTCTGCTTCGGCGATGACTTTGAGCGCCTGAGCGATATACGTGCGTCGCTGCTCCGTATCCTTGAGATCGTAACGGCGCGCCAAGGAGGCGAGCTTGAAATCGATGAGCGGCATTGCCGCATCCAGGCAGGCTTGGTACCCTTCCCTACCCTGCCGCTTGATCACGTCATCGGGGTCCAGCCCCTCGGGAAGGGGCACCACACGCACGCCGAGCTGTTCTTCCCGCAGGATCTCCAGCCCGCGCATCGCGCCTTTCTGCCCCGCGAAATCGCCGTCGTAGCTGATCAGCACGCGGTCGGTATAGCGTTTGAGAAGGCGCGCCTGCTCCTTGGTGAGCGCCGTGCCCATGCTCGCCACGACGTTTTCAAACCCCGCCTGGTAAAGGGCGAGCGCATCCATATACCCTTCCACGACGATGATATCCGAGATCCCGCCCGCCTGTTTGCGCTTTTTGACGAGGTTGATGTTGTACAGGTTCTTGCTCTTGTTGAACACGAGCGTCTCTTTCGTGTTCTTATACTTGGCAAAATCCGCCTTTTCGAGCAGCCGCCCGCCGAAAGCAACGACGTCGCCCATCGCGTTGATGATGGGGAAGATCAGCCGCCCGCCGAGGGAATCGATCCATTCGCCGCGCTCGGACTTCGTAACGGCGCCGCTTTCGAGCATCGCCTCCTCCGAATAGCCTTTGGAACGCAGATAGCGGGGAAGATCGCGGAAGTTGAGGGACGCCCCCAACCCGAATTTGCGCACGATCGAAGAACGGATGCCGCGGGCGAGGATGTACTCCACATGCTTGTCCGCATGCCCGCCGTTGAGGTTGTCCAGATAAAAATGCGCCGTATCGCGCAGAAGGCGGAGCACCTCGTCGCGCAGCTTTTTTGTGCGCGCCGCCTGCTCGGTATCGTAGGAAAAGTCGGGAACGGGCAGCTTTGCGCGCTCGGCGAGGATGCGCACCGCATCCATGAAATCGACCGACTCGATCTCGCGGATGAACTTGATCACGTCGCCGCTGGCGCCGCAGCCGAAGCAGTGATAATACTGATCCGCCGCGTTGACGGCGAAAGAGGGCGTCTTTTCATGGTGGAAAGGACAGCACGCCCAATAGTTCGCCCCCTTCTTTTCCAAATGGACATACCCGCCGATGACGTCTACAAGGTCGTTTTTGCTCTTCAATTGTTCGATGAAATCGGGATCCGGTCTTTTCAACGCGCCCCTCCCTTTCAGCTCTCCACGTCTTGCTCGGTCAACGCCCAGCTGCGCGGCACGAACAAATTTTCAAACACGGCGACGGCAAATTTATCGGTCATGGACGAAAGATAATCGCACACCGCCTGTTCCAGCGGAAAACGCTCGGCGAGCGAGCGATAGAAGGCGGGCAACTTTTCCGCATGCGTTACGAAATATTCGTACATCGCCGCAAGCATGCGCTTTGCACGCTCCTCCTCCTTTTTCGTCTGTTCGGTTATGTATACGTGTTCGAACATGAACGAGCGCAGCCGCTCGAGCGCGGCAGACTCCCGCTCGCCCATCTTTACGACGTTTTTGCCGACGCTGTTTTCATAGATGGAGGAGATCATCGTGTTGATGCGCTCGCGCGTGCTCGTACCGAGAACGGCGATCTCCTCTTGCGGGAGCTCCTCCTCTTTGAGCACGCCCGCGCGGATCGCGTCCTCGATATCATGATTGACATAGGCGATGCGGTCGGCAATGGAGACGGCACACCCTTCCAGCGTGGCGGGCGTACCGCCCTTTTTGTGGTTCAGGATGCCGTCGCGCACCTCGAAGGTGAGGTTCAGCCCCCTGCCCTCGTTTTCCAATACATCCACCACCCGCAAAGACTGCACGTTGTGCGCAAACCCGAGGGGGCAGAGCGCGTTCAGCGAGCGTTCGCCCGCGTGCCCGAAGGGCGTGTGCCCCAAGTCATGCCCCAGCGCGATCGCCTCGGCAAGATCCTCGTTGAGCGCGAGACAGCGCGCAATGGAGCGCGCGATCTGCGATACGTCGATCGTATGCGTCATACGGGTGCGGAAATGGTCGCCTTCCGGAGAGAAGAAGACCTGCGTTTTGTTCTTCATGCGCAGGAAGGCTTTGCTGTAAATGATACGGTCGCGGTCACGCTGAAAATCCGTGCGCATGCCGCAGGCTTCCTCTTGCCGCTGCCGCCCGCGCGTATCCTTCGACTTGCAGGCATAGGAGGAGAGGAACGCTTCCTCCATTGCATAGCGCCTTCGCTTGATCTCGCTCTCCATTTCGCTCCCCCTCCGCAATATATATTCTCTGTTTAGGCAAAATTCCCTTTTCTTTTTCCGATTTTTTTACAAAATCTCTCTTACAGGTACGCCCCGCCGTTTACCCGCAGGATCTCCCCGGTGATATAGCGGCTGTTTGCCAAAAAGAGCACCGCGGCGGCAACTTCTTCCGCCGTTCCCTGCCGCCCGAGCGGGATCTCCCGAACAAAGGCGTACCGCTCTTCCTCGGAAAGACGTGCGTTCATCGCGGTATCGACGATGCCGCAGGCGACGCAGTTGACGCGGATGCCGGACGGCGCGAGCTCCTTTGCCGCCGCTTTGGTGAACCCGATGAGCGCGGCTTTGCTCGCCGAATACGCCGCCTCGCAGGAGGCGCCCGCCTCCCCCCAGACGGAAGAAACATTGACGATGCAGCCGCCGCCCCGCCGCAAAAAACGGGGGATCGCCGCACGCGTACACAAAAACGCGCCCTCGCAGTTGACGGCAAAAAGATCCTTCCATTGCGCGAGGGTGGTATCCTGGATCTGCGCAAAGTGCGCCGTGCCTGCGTTGTTGACGAGCGCGGCGAGCCCCGGGAGGGAAGAGACCATCGCCTCCACCTGCTCTTCGCTGCGCACGTCGCAGCGGATGCGCACGGTACCCGCGCCCGTTTGGGCAAGGAGGCGCTCCGTTTCGTCGGCGCCTCGCTCGTCCTGCGCGTAACAAAAGGCGACGTCCCATCCCGCCCGCGCAAAAGCAAGGCAGCATGCCCTGCCGATACCGCGGGAACCGCCCGTAACGAGGACCGTTGCCATTATTTACGCTCGAGCGAGAAGACGCGGATGATCTCCTCCGCGACCTCGTCTATGCTCTTTCCGTTCGTATCCACGGTGTGGTCGGCACAGCTTTCGTAGATCGGCGTACGGTGATCGAGGATCTGTTTCATTTTTTCCATCGTCGTGTTTTTGAGCAGCGGGCGATCGTCTCCGGTGTGCCCCGTGCGGGCAAAGAGCACGTCGATATCCACCTTTAAAAAGACGATCCTTCCTCCGCCCTGCTTGAACGCCGCGCTGTTTTCGGGCCGGAGCACGCAGCCGCCGCCCGTAGAAATGACGCAGTTTTCCTGCCCCGCCACGCTGCGCACGATCTCCGACTCATACTCCCGGAAACGCTCCTCGCCGTAGAACTCGAAGATGTTGGCGATCTTCCCGTATTTGCGGGTGATCATGTCATCCGTGTCGAACCACTGCATGCCCGTCAGCTCGGAAAGACGGATCCCGATCGTGGTCTTGCCACACCCCATCATACCGCAGAGAACGATGTTCATAGCAAAAAGCTCTCCGCGGCGAGAAGATAACTGTTTTTCCCGAACCCGAGCACGGTGCCTTTGCACACTTCGGAAATGACAGACTTTTGGCGGAACGGTTCACGCGCATGCACGTTGGACATGTGCACTTCGACGACGGGGATATCGACGGATGCGATCGCATCGCGCAAGGCGTAGCTGTAATGGGTGAACGCGCCGGCGTTCAGCACGATCCCGTCCGCATCCGCCTCGTGGATCGCCGTGCACAGCTCGCCTTCGATGTTGGTCTGGTAAAAGGCGCACTCCGCGCCGCGCGCTTTGCAGAAGGCGGCGATCTGCGCGTTGATCTCCTCCAATGTTTCGGTGCCGTACACACCCTTTTCGCGCAGACCCGTCCTGTTCAGGTTCACGCCGTTCAAAAACAGAAGTTTCATGTTCACCTCCCGAAATTCTCTGCCGCGCCGCCGCCCTCGGGCAGCCGCGCACAGGCTCAATCCGTATAGATCTTTTTGTACCCCTCAAACAGCGCCTTTGCCTCCCCCGCGCGCGGCTCGCGCCCCAAAAAGATGCAATCGCCGTAATACGCCTGGTAGAACAGCATGCCTTCGCCGTTGAGGATGGGTTTGCCGAGGCTTTCGGCAAGGCGCAAAAATTCGCTTTTGCGGGGATAGTAAATGAGATCGATCGCCCTGCCCGCGCAAGACAGCACGTCTTCGCCCACGGGCGATACGCCCTCCGTTTTGTGCATCCCCACGCCCGTCACGTTGATGATGACGTCATACGCGGCGGGAACGAGCGCATACAGCGGCGTAAAGCAGCCGAACTCGCGGTACACTTCGTCCAAATTCTCCCGCCGCAGGTCATAGGCGTACACGTCCGCCCCGGCATCCGCCAGTTTTTTGATGACGCTCCTGCCCGCGCCGCCCGCGCCGAGCACGAGGATCTTTTTTCCGTTCGGGTCGATGCCGTTGTTTGCAAGCATGAGCATGAACCCGACGCCGTCCGTATTGTAGCCGACCCCGCCTTTGACGACGTTGACCGCGCCGAACACACGCGCATCGCCCTCGATGCGGGAGAGATAGGGCATGATATCCAATTTATACGGGATGGTCACGCAAAACCCGTCGTACTCCGAAAGCAGCTTGCGGGCGCACCCGTCGAACGACTCTTTCGGGACCGAAAGCAGGTCAAAAGTGCAGCCGCTGCCCAGCCCCGCCATGCAATACGTATGCATTTTGGCGCTGTCGGATTTGGAAACATCTTTGCCGATGACCGCCAGTTTGTACATGTTTATTCTCCTTTTTCCAACATGCCGTAAAACCCGGGGAAGGAAATGTTGACGCATTCGGCGTCCTCGATCTCCCCGCCCGTCTCGCTTGCCGAAAGCGCCACGGCGCCGCTCATGGCGATGCGGTGATCCTTTTGCGAGCGCACCGTGCCGCCGACAAGCGTACGCCTGCCGCGGATGACAAATCCGTCCGCCGTGGGCGTGCAATCGCCGCCCAGCGCGTTCAGCATGCCCGCCGTGGAAGCGATGCGGTCGCTCTCCTTTACTTTGAGTTCCTCCGCGCCCGAAATGACGCTCTCCCCTTCCGCAAAGGCGCACAGCACGGCAATGACGGGCAATTCGTCGATGAGGGAAGGAACGAGCTCCGCACCGAGACGCAGCGGGCGCAGGGCGGACCTATACACGCGGATGTCGGCGACGGGTTCGCCGCACTCCGTGTGCGCGTTTTCCAGCGCATACCGCACGCCCATCGCGTCAAACACCCGCAAAAGCCCCGTGCGGGTGGGGTTGACGCCGACGTTTTTGCAGAGGACTTCCCCCTTCAGCGCACCGAGGGCGAGAAAGTACGCCGCCGAAGAAATATCGGCGGGAACGCGCACATCCGCCGCGTGCAGGACGCTCCTGCGCACCGTGACGCGCGTGCCCTCCGCGCGGATATCCGCGCCCATCGCCGCGAGCATGCGCTCGGTATGGTCGCGCGAAAGCTGCGGTTCTTCCACGACCGTTTCCCCTTCCGCGCCGAGAGCGGCAAGGATGACGGCGCTTTTGACCTGTGCGCTGGCGACCTCCGTCTGCACCGTGCAGCCGTACAGCGCGGCGGGCGAAACGGTGAGAGGAGCATGCCCCGCCGTTGTGGCGACCCGCGCCCCCAGCCTGCGCAGAGGGCGCGCCACCCGCTCCATGGGGCGGGCGCTCAGAGAAGGATCGCCCGTGAGCGTGGCTTGCACCTTCCGCCCCGCGAGCAGCCCCGTCAGCAGGCGCATGGTCGTACCGCTGTTCCCGCAGTCGCATGCGGCGCTGCAAAACTCCTGCGCGCCGATCACGTGCACCGCGGCGCCTTCCACGGTGACCTTTGCCCCGAGCGCGCGCATACAGGCGGCGGTCGAAAGACAGTCCTCGCCCAAAAGCGCGCCCGTGACATACGCCTCTCCCTCTGCCGCGGCGTTGAACAAAACGGCACGGTGGGTGATGGATTTATCGCCGGGAACGGTAAACGCCCCGGCAAACGCATTTTTCGGCAGGATCTTCATGCCCGCGCCTCCAACAGCGAAAGATATTCGGCATACCGCTGCGCCGGCAGCGTGTATTCGGCGTATTCGCCTTTTCCCGCCGAGAGCAGGACGGACACGGCGTCCTTTGCCGCGTTCTTTTTATCGAGCAGCGCATACTTTACGCACTGCCGCGCGCCGGCAAAGACGGGGATCCGCTTTTCGGCAAGAGCGACGGTGTCGCGCACGTATTGCGCGTGAGCGGGCGAACAGACCCCCTCGCGCTCGGCGATGAAGCTCTCCAGCCACATGCCGATGAGCACATATTCGCCGTGCGAACGGCGCCCGTAGGCGAGCTCCAGCGCATGGGCGGTGGTGTGCCCGAGGTTCAGGCTCTTACGCACGCCGCTTTGTTCCGTTTCGTCCTCGGCAACGACGCGCGCTTTGAACCGTACGCAATCCGCCACGATCTCCTCCAAAAAAGCGAGCTCGTACAGGCGCGCTTTGTTTTCCCACAGTTTGGCGCCGATCGCGGCGTCCAGAATGCCCGTCTTCAAGATCTCGCCCAACCCGCACTTGATCTCGCGCGAAGGCAGCGTATGCAAAAAGAGCGGGTCGCACAGCACGCGCTCCGGCTGCCAAAACGCACCGACGACGTTTTTGACCCCGCCGTAGTCGATCGCCGTCTTCCCCCCGACGGAGGAATCCACCTGGGCGAGCAACGTGGTCGGCACCTGTACGACGCGGATGCCGCGCATATACAGCGCCGCCGCCAACCCGCCCATATCGCCGACGACGCCGCCGCCGACGGCGACGAGCACGGCGTTGCGGTGCAGCCTTGCCGCAAGCATTTCGTCAAAAATATGCAGGAGCGTCCTCACGTTTTTGTGACGCTCCCCCGCCGGCACGACGCAAACGGGCGCCCCCGGGCAAACCGCGGCAAGATGCTCTTTGTAAAGCTTATACACATTGCAATCGGTGAGCACGAACAGCGCGCCGCTTTCCTCTTTCAGCTTTTCGAACGCGCCCGTGCCGCAGTACACCGTTGACGGGCGGGAAGCCGTGTTGACTTGTATGACGTCCATTGCTCTCTTCCCTCCCCGGTCACGGCAGCTTAGCGTACCGTTCCTTTACGTCCTGCATGGTATCCGCGCCGAGGCGCTCGAGCACCTTCTGCGCCAGGACAAAGCAGACGACGCTCTCCGCGATGATCTCACAGGCGCAGACCGCGCACACGTCGCTGCGCTCGGTCGCCGCACGGGCAGGCTGCAAGGTGTCGAGATCGACGGTATCCAACCCGCGCATGAGCGTCGGGATCGGCTTCATGGCAGCGCGGAGAACGAGCTCCTCTCCGTTGCTCATGCCGCCCTCGATGCCGCCCGCGTTGTTTGTGTTGCGGTAAAAACCATGCGCCTCGTCGTAATAGATCGCGTCGTGCACGCGGCTGCCGCGGGAGAGCGCGGCGGCGAACCCCATGCCGACTTCCACGCCCTTGATCGCCTGAATGCTCATCAGCGCGCCTGCGAGCGCGGCATCCAGCTTCTGCCCGTACGTCATGCAGCTGCCGAACCCGCTCTTGAGCCCGTGCACGCGTACCTCCACGACGCCGCCCGCCGTATCCTTCTCCTCACGGATCGCATCCAGCCGCGCCATCGCTTCGGCACACAGAGCCGCGTCCGGCATGAACAGAGGAGATTCCTTTACGCCTTGCAGCGCTTCGAAGGGATACGCCTTATCATCCGTGACCCCTGCGACGGAGCGCACATACCCGCTCACTTCCACGCCGAGCTCGCGCAGCAGCCCGCGCGCAACGGTACCCGCCGCGACGCGCACCGCCGTTTCCCGTGCGGACGCGCGCTCCAAAATGTTGCGCGCATCCGTCTGCGCAAACTTCTTCACGCCCGTGAGGTCGGCGTGCCCCGGGCGCAGGCAGGTGACCCGCCTTGCCGACAGATCCGCCGTACACGGATCCATATACGCTTCCCAGTTGGCGTAATCTTTGTTTTCTACGGAAAGGCAGACGGGGCTGCCGAGCGTCCGCCCGCCCCGCACGCCTGCCAGGATGTTCACGGTATCCTTTTCGATCTTCTGCCGGGCGCCCCTGCCGTAACCGCCCTGCCGCAGGGCGAGGTAGCGGTCGATCTCCTCTTTTTGAACGGGAAGCCCCGCGGGAAGACCCTCGATAACGGCGACAAGCGCCTTGCCGTGCGATTCGCCGGCGGTCATAAGTTCCATAACGTTTACTCCGAAGTCAAAAATTTCCTTTCCCCCGTTGCCGAAACCGATAAAACGACGGTGCCGAGCTCGTCCGTTCGATACAATTCCGCGTCCGGAAGCACCGCGCGGATCCGCGCGATGCACGCCGCCGCGGGGTGTTCGTACCGATTGCCCGCTCCCGCGCTGAACACGACGGCTTCGGGCGTGCACAGCGAAAGCAGTGCCTCACCCGTAGAGGAATTGCTGCCGTGATGCCCCGCTTTGAGCACGGTCAGCGAAGAGAGCCGCGGCGCGAGCAAAAGCGTTTCGCCGTATGCCTGTACGGGAAGGGCGAACACTTCGCCGCCCGTTTCGAGATAGCTGCGGACAAGGACGTTTTCCGCCTGTTCGGGCGCGTCGCCCGTGAGCAGCAGGCTGACCCCTGCATACTCCAGCCACACGATCGCCGACGCGGCGTTGGCGTCCGCAAATTCCGTTCCAGGCAAGGGAGCGAGAAAGAGCAGGTAATAGAAATGTTCCCTGTCCGACGAAAGCAGGTATTCGTAGGTCTGCGCCGTACAGAGCCGCGCGCCGCAGTCCTGCGCCGCCTGCTGTACGCGCGCGTAAGCCGCAGCGCTCTCCGCATCCTCCGCGGGGACGGAGGGCAGGAACGCGGTATCCGCGCCGAACTGCCGGAACACATTCTCCAGCCCCGCCGCGTGATCGGCATCCGTGTGCGTGAGCAAAATGTGATCGAACCGTTCTATGCCGAGCGCCATGCAATACCCGATCACAGCGGAACGGGACGCGGCGCTGCCGTCGCCGCCGTCCACCATCATGACCTTCCCGTCCGGGAATTCCATGACCGTGCAATCGCCCTGCCCGACGTCCAAAAAATGCACGCGCATCTCCCCTTCCGCCCGCGGCGGGAGCGCACGGCTTTGCCGATACGACGCCGCATAGCGCAGCGGGAACACGCTGTCGGCGATCAAAAATGCCGCAACGAGCAGCACGAGCGCCATCCACAACAGCGTGCGCGGCTGCAAGAGGAATTTGCGCAAGGCGCTCCTCTTTTTCCCGACCGGCGCGGCGGATCGCACGCGCGCCTCAGCAGGCAGCCGCACGGCGGGCGTGCAGCAGCCGCTCTACCTGCGGCATATGTTCTTTGGCGCAGGCATAGCCGATATCGAACATCGTATTCGCATCGAACACGCTCATCGCGGTATATGCGGACAAGTCGGGTTCCAGCAGGATATCGCAGGAAGAGACCCCCTCCTGCCGCAGCACGAGCTTCCTGCCGGACTCCGTTTCAAAGGCGACTTCGGCATACTTTTCGGCGGGAGAGAGCGCAATACCGACGACCAGCCCCGCTCCCAGCGCGCGGGCAACGTCACCGGGAACGGCGTTCGAAAACGCGCCGTCTGCCAGGCGGCGCCCGTCGATCTCCACCGGTTTGAAAAAGGGAGGCATCGCCGAAGAGGCGAGCACCGCACGCGCCACGTTGCCTTCGCGCAGCACGACCTCGCTCCCGTCGGAAACATCCGTGGCGACCGCCGCAAACGGCTTTTGCAGCTCGGAAAAAGCGCACTCGCCCAAAACATCGTCCATGAGCCTGTGCAGAGGCTGTGCGGAACGCTCGAGCAAAACGGAGAGCAGCGTCTGCTTGTAATCGACCCGCGCCAACAGCTCCGCGATGTCCGCAGGAGAATACCCCTTTGCGTACAGCGCCCCCGTGATGGCGCCCGCCGACGTGCCCGCGAGCACGTCAAACCGGATCCCGTTCTCTTCAAACGCCTGCAGCGCGCCTAAATGCGCCAGCCCCTTTGCCCCGCCGCTGCCCAACGCCGCGCCGAGAAGTTTGCGTTTTCTTTTGAATACAGCCATCGGTCTTTCCGCCTTTACCCGCGTGCCAGCGCATAGGCGCCGTAAATGCCCGCATCGCTGCCGAGAGCGGCGCGCACGAGCGTGAGCGGCACTTTCGCCGCGTCGATATACAGGCGCTCCCCCACATATTTGCGCAGCGGCGCAAGGAGCGCCTCGCCTTCGTTGGAAACGCCGCCGCCGATGAGCACGGCTTCCGGGCGGAACAGATTGACCAGATTCGCGACCCCGTCCGAAAGATAGCGGATATAGGCATCCACGACTTTCCGCGCGGCGGCATCGCCTTCGCGCGCGGCGGAAAACGCCGTTTTGCCGTCTACCCCCTCGGGCGAGCCGGCAAGGCGCCAAAGCGCGGAGTTTTTGTTCTCGAACATAGCGCGTTTGGTATCGCGGATGAGCGCCGTGGCGGAGGCGTACTGCTCAAAGCAGCCGCGCCTTCCGCACGGGCAGGGAATGCCGCCCGCTTCGATGACCATGTGCCCCGCCTCCGTACCGGCGCCGCCCGTCCCTTCGAAGATCTTATCCCCGAAAATAACGCCGCAGCCGATGCCGGTACCCAGCGTGAGCAGGATGCTGCTGTTGTATTTTTTGCCCGCGCCGAACCGCGCCTCGCCGAGGGCGGCGGCGTTGGCGTCGTTTGCCAGCGTTACGGAAAGCTGCAGCAAGGCGGAAAGGTCGGCGGCAAAGGGCTTGTCCTCCCAGCCATAATTGCTCCAGCGCACGATCACGCCCGCAGCGCCGTCGATCACGCCGGGCGCGCCGACGCCGACGGCGCGCAGCTGCCGCGGCTGGATCCCCGCCGCCGTGCAGGCATCCTGTACGGCACGGGCGATCTTTTGCATGGTCGCGGAATAACCGTCCGCAGCGGAAGTCGGCGCGGAATGCTTGGCTATAAGCGTGCCGCGGGCGTCAAATACACCGATCTTGACGCTCATGCCTCCGAAATCGACGCCAATGTACTTATCTTTCATTCTCTTCCGTCCCCCCAAAGCTCCTTCTGCTGCAAGAACCGCGCGTTGTCCTCCGCCGCGGCGAGCGCGCGGAGCACGCCCTCCGTACCGATGCGGGGCAAAGCCGTACGCAGCGCACGGGAACACGCCGCTTCCTCTTCTTTCAAAAGCAGATCCGCCCGGCGGGTATGGGACAGAGAGAGATCCAAAGCGGGGCAGCCGCTGCTCCGCTGCACGTCTGCCGCCAGACGCAGCCTTGCGTTTGCCGCGGGCAGGCATTTGCCCAGCACATCCTCCGCGGCGGCGCTTCCGCCTTCGGGCGCCGCGGCAAGCAGCGTTACGGATCCGGCGCCCTGCAGTTTGCGGGCGGCGGCAAACAGATTTTCACACTCGTTGAGAACGTTCAGGTCCGTTCCGCCCGCGGCGCGCCGCCCCGCGGAAGGAAGGGTCTCGCCGAAAGCACGGGCAAGCGCCGGAAGGGAATCGAGCAAGACGAGCACGTCGCCGCCGCTTTCGGCAATGCGCTTGCAATGCGCGATCGCGAGCCGCACCACGCGCACGCAGTGCGATGCGGGCTTCCCCAAAGGCGACGCAACGATGTGCGCGCGCGGGAAACGGGTGCGCAGCTCCGTTTCCTCTTCCGGTCCGCAGCCGACGGAAATATAACAAAGATCCAGGTCGGAGAGATCCGCCGTCGCGGAAGCGACCGCCCGCAAAAAGGCGGATGCGTCCGTTCCGCAAGGCGCAAACACCAACCCGCGCTGCCCGCGCCCGATCGGGCAAAGGAGATCGACGGCGCGCAGCACGAGATCGCCGCCCGCACCGAGCGAAAGTTTCCGCACGGGATAGATCGCGGGGAAGGACTCGAACGCGGCGCGCTGCTGCTTGCTTTTGGCGACCCCGTTGATCGCTTCCAACTGAACGAGCACATGCACGCCCTCGATCCGCTCGGCGTAGCCCGTGAGCACATCGCCGTTGCGCAGCCCGAATTTTTTGATCATGCTTTCGGGGACGACGGGATCGTCCTCCCCTTCTTCGCAGCCGAGCGCACGCAAAAACCCGCCGCTCTCCCCTGCTTCGAGCACACCGCGCAGCAGATCGTCGCCGTCCCCGTACGGGCGCTTGGTCTTGCCCGAATCACGGAAATACACCTCGTTTGCCGCCGCGCCGCTCAAATCGTAGTTGCGGCGCGCATTGCACTCGACGACAAGTTCGCGCACGCGCGCAACGCATTCTTCGGGGGCGTCCTCCGCCTTGACGCGCGCGCCCTTTTTGCTGCGCAGCCCCGCCGGGACTTCGCCGCTCGCCACGGCGATGAGCCGCAGGATCAGGTCGTGCTTGCGCCCGTATGTGGGCGTTTTGACCCCGAACGCCCGCGCAAGGTTGCGCACTTCAAAGATGCCGTATCCGTTCAGATAATCGTAAACGGGACGGTATAATGTAAGCAATTCTTCGTCCGTCATGCCTTCACCTCCAACAAAACGGTCTTCCCCTCCGCCTCCCGGCAAGGGAGTTCGATCGCGGGCAAACAGATCTGTTCCCGCTCTCTCGTCAACTTGATAAACGCATCCGGCGGCGCAATGCCGAGCGTGCCGCCGGGCAGGTCGTAATGCATGGGCACGACGATCTTCGGGCGGATCAGGCGCACGTACTCCGCCGCGCCCGCCGCATCCACCGTGTACACGCCCCCGACGGGGATGCACAGCACATCCGGCGCCCCGATCGCTTCCAGCAGCGCCGCCGTGGGCGGCTGCCCGATATCGCCCATATGACAGACACAAAAGCCGTCCGCCTCATACAAAAACACAGTGCTCCTGCCCCGCTTTGCACCCTGTACTTCGTCATGCCAGGCAGGGATACCCGTCACGCGGAACCCGCCGAGGGCGTATTCGCCCGCTTCCGTAACAACGTCCCGCACGCCCGCAACGCCGCGCACATTGGCATGATCGCCGTGCGCATGGCTGCAAACGACGTACTCCGCCGCCACGCGCGGCATGGGATACCCCACGCCCGCATACGGATCCGTGACGATGCGCGTCCCGTCCTTTGCCGTCAGCAAAAAGGCGGAATGCCCGAGATACTCGATCTTCATGTTCCCTCCTTATCGTCGGCGCGATCGTGCGCCGATCGGATACCGATCTTCCAGCGGGATGCCTCTCCCGCAAAATGCAGTGTGTAATCCGCTTCGAACCGACCGCTCTCCGCGAACGAAAACCCGTGCGTGGAAACGCGCGCCGAAAGCGTGCCGTACGGCGTGACGATCTCCGCCGCCGTCTCCCGCTCGGGGTCCAGCTCCAACACATACGAAAGCTCGCCTTCGCCGAGGATGCGGAGGATCCCGCCTTCGCGCGTCACCGTATAGGCACCGCCCTCGGTGCGGACCGTGAACCCGCCCGGAGCGGGCGCGATCCGTGCCGCGGCGCTGTATGCGCCGCTCTCGTCTTCCGTGATCAAAATGACAGACCTTTCCCGCATAAGCACCCCGACGGATCGAAACGGTTACAGTATACCATAAAAGAAGATTTTTGTAAATTTATTTTTGGCATTTGCGGCGTTCCTGTAAAAAATTATAAAAAAATACGCGCGCACGCAAGCCCGAACCTGCGTGTACGCGTACAAAAACGCCGTTTTTTCGTCTTCTAATCAATCTTTTTTTCTCGATCGAGATGTTCTTTGCGCAGCCGTCCTTCGCGCAAAAGCGCTTTGAGCCGCGGTTCGTCCTTCGCCTGCAGCGCGGAAAGGTATTCCTGCAAATGCGCGATCAGCATTGCAAGCTCCTCCGCCGCCGCGGGCAGATCGAGCATATACAGGCGGGACCAGACCTCTTCGTCCACCCCCGCGATGCGCGTCATATCCTGGAAGCTGCCGCCCGTAAACCCGGCAAACCCGTCGGCTGCGGCGCTCTTGACATAGGCGTTGGAGACGATGTGCGCAAGCTGCGACGTATAGGCGATCTTCCGGTCGTGATACGCCGCCGTGCAGTGCGGCATCGACGCAAAGCCCATCTGCGCGTACAGCCCCTCCAAAAGGCGTACGGCGGAGGCGTCCGTCCGTTCGTTTTCGCAGACGATCATGCTTGCGCCGTCAAACAGCGTTGCCAGCGAATTGGCGAACCCCGATACCTCCCGCCCCGCCATGGGATGGCACCCGACGTATCGGTAAGCGCGCGGGGAAGCGTACACGCACGCCTCCAACGCGCCTTTCACGCCGCAAAAATCCGCCACGACGGCGCCCTCTTTGAACGTTTCCGTATCCAAAAGGCGCATCGCCGCATCGGGCGGCAGCGCGATCAGCACGACGTCGTACGTTGCAAAACTCTCCGCCCCCGCGCGGATCGCGCCCGCCGCACGCGCCTGCCGCACGACGGCGGGCAGGTCGTACCCGTCACAGACGTACCCGGCACGCGCGAGCGCTTTGGCGGCAGACCCGCCGATCAGCCCCAACCCCGCGATCAGGATCTCCATACTTTTCCTCCGATTGGTTCGCCGCCATACGGCGACCCGCGCCGCCACGGCGGGCGGCGCGGGTCCGTTCTCCTCTCAATACGCGCGGGCAAAGAGCACGGTGTGCTTTGCCTTTTTTCCGCAGCAGACGCACGTTTCGGCATGCCCGTCTTCCACGAGCACGCGCGCGGATGCGGCGGTCTGCTCCTTGACGGCGTCCTCGCATTCACGGCAGCCGCACCAGCCCGCCTCCACGAAGTTGCCGCCCTCCACGCCCGCCAAAAGCTGCGCCATGTTCTCGGCGGGAACGACGCGCGCCGCCTTGCGCTCCTTTGCGCGCGCAAGCAGGTTCGCCTGGATATCCGCAAGCAGCTTTTGAACGGTCTCGGCTATATTTTGCAAGGACGCTTCCGTCTTTTCGTGCGTATCCCTGCGGACGAGCACCGCCTTGCCCGCCTCAAGGTCGCGCGGACCGAGCTCGATGCGCAGCGGCACGCCCTTCATCTCCCATTCGTTGAACTTCCAGCCCGGGCTGTTATCGGAGGTATCCGTTTCGGCGCGGATGCCCGCCGCGGCAAGCTGCCCGCGCAGCGCGGCGACCGCCTCGAGCACGCCCTCCTTTTTTGCGGCGATGGGGATGACGATCGCCTGCACCGGCGCGACGACGGGCGGGAGCACCAGCCCGCGTTGATCGCCGTGCGCCATGATGAGCGCGCCGATCAGACGGGTGGAAACGCCCCAGGATGTCGTGTACCCGTATTTGTGCGTGCCGTCTTTATCCAAAAAGCGGATGTCGAACGCTTTGGCAAAATTCTGCCCGAGATAATGCGAAGTGCCCGCCTGCAAGCTCTTGCCGTCGTGCATCATCGCCTCCATGCCGAAGGTCGCCACGGCGCCGGCAAACTTCTCCTTCTCCGTTTTCCGCCCCGTGAACACGGGGATGGCGAGGCAGGTCTCGGCAAATTCTTTATAGACGCCGAGCATTTTCATCGTCTCTTCCATCGCCTCCTCCTCGGTGGCGTGAACGGTATGCCCTTCCTGCCACAAAAACTCGCTCGTGCGGAGGAAGGGGCGGGTCGTCTTTTCCCAGCGGACGACGTTCGCCCACTGGTTGATGAGGATGGGAAGATCGCGATAGGATTGCAGCCACTTGGAATACATTTCGCCTATGATCGTTTCACTCGTCGGGCGGATGACCAGCGGCTCGGCAAGCTCTTCCCCGCCGCCGACGGTGACGACGGCGACTTCGGGCGCGAAGCCCTCGACGTGCTCCGCCTCACGCGTCATGAAGCTGTACGGGATGAGCAGCGGAAAGTACGCATTCTGATGCCCCGTTGCCTTAAAACGGGCATCCAGCTCGCGCTGGATGTTCTCCCAGATGGCATAGCCGTACGGGCGGATGACCATCGTCCCTTTGACGGGACCGTAATCCACCAACTGCGTTTTGAGCACGACGTCGGTATACCAACGGGGAAAGTCCGTTTCGATGTCTGCGATCTGATTGACGAATTGATTATCCTTTGCCATGATGAAACCTCGTTTGGGTCACAATTTTTCCGTGATGCCGCCCTGCAAAAGCAGCCTAAGACCGCGCCTCGGAAGCCGCCGCAGCGGCAGCCTTGTTATTGTATCATATCCGCCGTACTTTGTAAAGAGTTCCGCGCCGTTTTCGGGCAAGGCGTTTCGCTTTTTCCGCACCGCGGCAAAGATACGAGGGCTTTGCGGAGAATTTTTTCATAAATTGCTGGTTATTTTCAAAAAGTACTTGAAAATACCGCATTATTGCAGTATAATGGTTGTTGTAGAACTTTGCGGAGGAGAACCATGGAGCGGAAAGACTGGCTGGAGCTCAAGAGCGGTACGGACGTCCGCGGCGTCGCGCTGGAAGGCGTGGACGGCGAACACGTCAACCTCACGGACGAGGCGATCGACGGGATCGTGCGGGCGCTCGTCTACATGCTCGCCAAGAAATTGAACAAAGAAAAACTGACCATTGCGATCGGGCACGATTCACGGCTTTCCGCCGGGCGCATCTGCGCCTGCGCGGCAAAGGCGATCGAAGAGAGCGGCTGCAACGTGCTTCTCGCGGGGCTCTCCTCCACGCCGAGCATGTTCATGCTGCTGCAGGAAAAGCCGCCCCTTGCGGACGCCTCGATCATGGTGACGGCGAGCCACCTGCCCTATAACAAAAACGGCTTGAAATTCTTTTTGCCTTCCGGCGGATTCGAAGGAAAGGACATCACCGAACTTCTTACCTTAGCTTCCGAGGGCAAAGCCCTCGCCGGCAAGGGCGCGGTGACGCGGGAGAGCTACATCGACCGCTATTGCGAAAACCTCGTCGCGTTCGTGCGCGAAAAGACGGGGGAGAAGGAACCGCTCTCGGGCAAAAAGATCATCGTGGACGCGGGCAACGGCGCCGGCGGGTTTTATGTAGACAAAGTGCTCAAACCGCTGGGCGCGGATACCGAAGGCAGCCAATTTTTGGAGCCGGACGGCAGGTTCCCCAACCACATCCCCAACCCCGAAAACAAGGATGCGATGCGCTCTATCCGCGAACAGGTGCTGCGCGTCAAGGCGGATTTCGGCATCATTTTCGATACCGACGTGGACCGCGCCGGCGCGGTGGACGCGAGCGGGGAAGAGATCAACCGCAACCGCCTGATCGCGCTCATTTCCGCCATCCTGCTCGAAGAGCACCCCGGCGCGACCATCGTGACGGATTCGGTCACCTCGGACGGGCTGGCGCGATTCATCCGCGACCGCGGCGGCATACACTGCCGTTATAAGCGCGGCTACCGCAACGTCATCGACAAGGCGAAAGAGCTGTGCGCGGCGGGGCAATACTCCCCCATCGGCATCGAAACGAGCGGGCACGCGGCACTGGAAGAGAACTACTTTTTGGACGACGGCGCGTACCTGGTGACGCGCATCCTCATCACCGTGGCAAAGCTCGCCAAGGCTGGCAAGAGCGTCACGGACCTGATCGCCGACCTGCCCGAACCCGCCGAAGCCGCCGAAGCACGGCTGACTTTTACGCCGGGGGCAGACTTTAAAACACTGGGCAACGGGGCGATCGACGACCTCAAAGCATACGTGCCGCAGGCGGAAGGGCTTGCGCTTGCGCCCGACAATTACGAGGGCGTGCGCATCGATTTTGACAAAGAGCACGGCGACGGCTGGGCGCTGGTACGCATGAGCCTGCACGAACCGATCATGCCCATCAACTTCGAGAGCAACCAAGCGGGCGGGAATGCTAAGATCGCAAGATCGCTGTACGATTTTTTGAGCAAATACCCCTTCCTCGTGACAGACAACCTCAAAAAGTACCTCTGAGATCTTTCCGCGCGGCGCAAGCGGCGGAAGAACCATAAAAAATTATTTGTAAGGAGAATAGATGCAATGAACGATGTACGTCAGCAAACGGTGAACGCGATCCGCGTACTCTCTGCGGAGGCGATCCAAAAGGCGAACTCGGGGCACCCGGGGCTCCCCTTGGGCAGCGCGCCCATCGGGTATACCATCTTCGCGGACTTTTTGAAGTTCAACCCGAAGGACCCGAAGTGGGATGACCGCGACAGGTTTATCCTCTCCGCGGGGCACGGCTCCATGCTCAACTATTCGCTCTTATACCTGTTCGGCTACGACATTTCCAAAGACGACATGATGAACTTCCGCCAGCTCGGCTACAAGACGCCCGGGCACCCCGAATACGGCCATACGCCCGGCATCGAAACGACGACGGGTCCGCTCGGGCAGGGCATCGCCAACGCCGTCGGCATGGCGGTCGCCGAAGCGCACCTTGCGGCGACGTTCAACCGCGAAGGCTACCCCATCGTGGATCACTACACCTATGTGCTGTGCGGCGACGGATGCCTGGAAGAAGGGATCAGCTATGAGGCGTGCTCCTTTGCCGGAACGCACAAACTGGGAAAACTCATCCTCTTCTACGACGACAACGACATCACCATCGAAGGCGATACGGACATCACGTTCAAAGAAGACGTCGCCATGCGCTTCAAGGCGCAGGGCTGGCAGGTACTCAAGGTAGACGATGCCAACGACCTGGATCTTCTGCGCCGTACCATCCGTAAAGCGAAGGCGGATACGGAGCGCCCCTCCGTCATCATCTGCAAAACGGTCATCGGCTACGGTTCGCCGCTTGCCGGCTCGCATGAATGCCACGGCTCGCCGCTCGGCACGGAGAACCTGCAAAAACTCAAAGAGAACCTCGGCTGGACGTGCGCACCGTTCGAGATCCCCGACGAAGTCGCCGAACACTGCGGCGCGATCGCGCACAAGGGCGCTTCCCGCCAGGGCAAGTGGAAGAGGCTGTTCAAAGAGTACGAAGCAAAGTACCCCGAGCTCGCCGCGCAGTACAAACTGTTCATGAGCGGAGAACTGCCCGACCTCAAAAACAATGCGTCGCTCTTTGAATTCTCCAAAGCGGACGCCACGCGCAATACGAGCTTCCAGGTATTGAACAAACTTGCCGACCTCATCCCCAACCTGATCGGCGGTTCGGCA
Source organism: uncultured Clostridia bacterium (assembly GCA_944376145.1). Classification (GTDB taxonomy): domain Bacteria; phylum Bacillota; class Clostridia; order Christensenellales; family Borkfalkiaceae; genus Borkfalkia. The sequence goes on from CALWBR010000111.1 coordinate 31,653, forward strand.
GACCTCGCTCCTTCCAACAAAGCCAACATGAAAAAGCGCGGCGACTTCTCCGCCGAAGATAAGAGCGGCTCGAACATGCACTTCGGCATCCGCGAGCACGCCATGGCGGCGATCACCAACGGCATGCAGCTGCACGGCGGTTTGAAGTGCTACTGCTCGACCTTCTTCATCTTCTCGGACTACATGAAGCATGCGATGCGCCTTTCCGCACTCATGCACCAGCCCGTCACCTACATCCTGACGCACGACTCGATCGGCGTCGGCGAAGACGGACCCACGCACGAACCCGTGGAACAGCTCATCGCGCTGCGCTCCATCCCCGGCATGAAGGTATACCGCCCCGCGGACGGGAAGGAGACGACGGCGGCATGGATCAGCGCCCTGGAAGGGAACGCGCCGACCTGTTTGGTGCTCACCCGCCAGAACCTGCCGCAGTACGAAAACTCGGGGCTTGCCGCGCTCAAAGGCGGGTACATCCTCGCCGACAGCGAAAAGGAGACCCCGGACGTGCTGCTGATCGCCAGCGGCTCGGAAGTGGAGCAGTGCATGCAGGCGAAAGAGATCCTCAAAACCAAGGGCGTGGACGCGCGCGTCGTTTCCATGCCGTGCTTTGAGGAATTCGAAAAGCAGCCGCAGAGCTACAAGGACGAAGTGCTGCCGCCCGAAGTCAAAGCGCGCGTGTGCGTGGAAGCGGCATCCCCCTACTCCTGGTACAAGTATGCGGGCGATGCGGGCGAGATCATCGCCATGACGAGCTTCGGCGCAAGTGGCCCCGCGAACAAGCTGTTCGAAATGTTCGGCTTCACGGCGGAAAACGTCGTCGAAAAGGCATTCCGTTCGCTGAACAAGGTCTGATCAAAAAAGAGGGCGGCTCCGCAAAAGCGGAGCCGCTTTTCCATGCGCGGGGGTGTTGCGCCGCTAAGGCAGCAGGCGAAAGCGCGCGGCAAAACGCATACCGGGCGACGTATGCTGCAACGTGAAGGCGCCGCCGCGGTACACGCAGCGCTTCGTGAACGTTTTTCCTGCGAACGTGCCCTTTAAAACAAGCACACCCGCCTCTTCGTCAAAGGCATACGCCCCTTCCGAAGACACGTCCCCTTCCTCACTCGCCGCAAGGAGACGGCAGGTGCCGTCGGCACACAATTCGAGGGTGATCCGATCGTAGCGGGCGAGGAAGTCTTCCCCGTTCCATTGCGCATATTCGCATACGTACACGCCCGTATGCGTTCCCGAAAAGGCGCGCAGCGACGAAAGCTCCTGCACGGCACAGCCGCCCGCCGCGACCAGCGCGAAACAGAGCGCCGCCGACAGCATAAAAAGCGGCAACGCAAAAAGGAGTGCCGAAAGCGCATGCAAAACCGTCAGCCGCGCGTTTTTTGTTTGCTTTTTACCGAAATTGCCTGTATAATAGAACAAAGTTTTACTCCGCAGACAGTATGCGGAAAAACGGCGCGCCTATGCGCGGAGGACAATATGAAATTTGACGTAGAACTCGTCGGCAAGATCGGTTCGATGGCTCTCATCGACCGACAGGACAACATCATCGATTATACGCGGGTCGCCCGCCTTTCGCGCGAACTGCGCCCCGGGTACATCTGGGTCTCGAGCGGCGCGACGGAGATCGGGCGGCTGGACTTTGTGATGCGCGCCGGGCATGAACTGCCCGACACTGAGGACGCCAAAACGGACTACGCGGCACAGGGGCAGGCGATCCTCATGCAGACCTACCGCCAGTATGTGGACAGCAAGTACTCCGTGCGGCAGATCCTGGTCGAG
>CALWBR010000112.1 GCA_944376145.1 uncultured Clostridia bacterium
ATCGGATTTGAACCGATACGGGATCGCTCCCGAGAGATTTTAAGTCTCTTGCGTCTGCCGATTTCGCCATACTCGCATATTTATGCAATTAAATTCAACATTTATACAATGCAAGGGATTTTAAGTCTCTTGTGTCTGCCTATTCCACCATACCAGCATAGGTTTTGTGAAGTTTTCAGATTTCTTGTGAATTTATTGTTAGTTTCTTTCTGCCAAAAATTTTAAGCCCCTTGCGTCTGCCGATTTTGCCATACTCGCATGGGCTGCCTTGTGGGCAGCTGTTTCGGCGCCGCGCAGGGCGGCTGTCAGGGGGTGGGGGCGTGGGCGCAATACACGAGGTGCGGCATCATTATGCCGTGGTAGTGCTTTATGAGCCTGCCGCAAACGTGCATGCCGTTGCGCTCGGCAACGCGGCGGGAGGGGGCGTTGTTCTCGCGGATGATCGAATACACCTTTTCCGCGTGCAGGGTGCGGAAGGCATAGTCTTTGCAGGCTGCCGCCGCTTCCGTTGCGTACCCGTTGTGCCAATACGCCCGCGCAAAGAGGTACCCGACCTCAATGCCGCGCGCACCGTCCGGCAAGGGCTGCCATGTCAGCCCGCATTGCCCGAGGAACTGCCCGTCATCCTTCCGTATAACGCCCCAAAGCCCGAACCCGTCTTCGCGGTAGCGGCGCAGCTGGTTTGTAAGCCATGCCTGCGCTTCTTCGTCCGAAAAGGCGTGTTCGTAAGCGTACATGGCGCGCTCGTCCTGCAGCGTTTGGCAGAGCGCGGGCAGGTCGGCGGGGGTGAGTTCGCGCAAAAAAAGGCGCGGCGTTTCCAAGATGTGCTGCATAGGGGAGGAGAAAAAATACGCCTTCGCTTCGCCGCAGCGAAGCGAAGGCGTCGGTTTGGAGGTGCTACCCGGATTTGAACCGGGGAATCAGGGTTTTGCAGACCCTTGCCTTACCACTTGGCTATAGCACCATAAAATAAGTGCGGAATGTTGGAGCGGGAAACGAGATTCGGACTCGCGACATCTACCTTGGCAAGGTAGCGCTCTACCCCTGAGCTATTCCCGCATAAATTCCGCACTGTATTTAACGAAATATATTGGTGGAAGTTATAGGGCTCGAACCTATGACCCCCTGCTTGTAAGGCAGGTGCTCTCCCAACTGAGCTAAACTTCCGTCCGAACCGCCTATATACTATACCAAAATCAGAGGGGAATGGCAAGTGTTTTTACACGGTTTTTCAAATTTTTTTTGAGCGGCGGAAATTTTTTCTTTTGCGCGGCAAAGGCGCGCGGAAAGAAAAGGCAGGCAGGCTTGCAAAGCCCCTCCCGCCGCGGTATACTGGGAGGGAGGAGGTGGATGCCATGCAAAAATTGTATGACGTGAACGCCCGTCTGATCGCGCATTTGGCGGTCTCGACGGCGGGCAGGCTGGTGCTGTATGATTCCGACTACGAGATCTTGGGCTATTATTATCCCGCGAGCGATAAGACGTACGACAGAGACTTGCGCCTGATCGGCCGCGGGAACCAGCTCGCCGCGCTGCTGCCGCAGCAGCAGGCATAGGGCTATCTGCCCCGTGTGCACAGCAGGGTCAGGGCAAACAATTTGCCGTGCGCCATCGCCCGGCGGATGACCTCCGCCGTTACGCGCGTGCCCGCGGGCGCGAGCACGTTGCCGCGCACGTCGGTGAGCGCTTCGGGCAGGATCTTCCCCGTCAGCAGTGCCTGCCCCGCCCGCTTGCCGGCAGGGGGCGCCGTTGCTTTGCGCGCGGCAGGGCGGGCGCCGAAGAGCGCGGCGTCCGCGATCTTGCCCGTTCCCGCGGCGGGGCGCAGTTCGCCGTCCGAGAGGAGGATCCCCGTGATCGCCAGCCCGTCGCGGGCAAAATCGTCGATCACGCCGAGGGCGTCCCCCGTTTGCGTATACGCGCTGCATTTAAAGGGCAGCGGCACGCAGTTTTTGCAGGCGTGCGGCGTGCCGCCTTTGACGATCAGCGCATCCTGCCCGAATTGCGCCACGGCGGAGGCGGGCAGCAAAAATTCTTCCTCTTCCGCGTCGAAGCATTCCAAATTGCGGATACGCAGAAGCCGCGCGTCCGTCTGTACGTTTTTGACGCAGCCTCGGTATTCGCCTTTCCGCGTCAAAAGCGGTTTGCCGATGAGTTCGCTGACAAATTCCGGCATGGTCCTCTCCTTGTTTGCGCCGCAGCGCAACCTTACGGAGTAAAGGTATGCCGCGGCGGCGCGCCGCAACGCTGCGGCAAAGCACTGTTTTTGGGGAAAGGGCGCGGTTTTCGGCGAAAGGCGGCAGGGGATTGACATCCGCGCTCCGCCGTGCTATCATTATAGCGGTATCAGTTGTGCGGAGGAAGGGGTATGACCGGCAGGATGATGGTTTTGATGCGCCCGAACGAGGTGAAGCGGCTCTCGCGCTTTGCCGGCGGGCTTTGGCACGACACCTATGACGGGTTGCTCGGCAAGCCGCAGGTGGAGTATATGATGCAGACGGTGCAGAGCGAAGAGGCGATCCGCCGCCAGATCGAGGAGGAAAATTACATTTACTTTTTCCTGCTGGCAGCCGGGGCGCGGGCGGGGTACTGCGCGCTCAAACCGGAGGAGGATCGGCTGTTCCTCTCCAAACTCTATCTCGCCGCAAAGTACCGCGGCAGGGGGCTGGGGCAGCGCGCCCTTGCCGAGGTCGCCGAATGTGCGCGCAGGCTCGGGCTCAAGAGCGTGTACCTGACCGTGAACAAAGGCAACGAACGCGCCATCCGTGCGTACGAGCGTTTCGGCTTCGTGCGGACGCAGAGCCTTGTCACCGACATCGGCGCGGGGTATGTGATGGACGATTATATTTACGAATACACCCTCCCTGTTTCGGGCGAGACGGGTGCGGAAGGCATTTCGCGTTAAACAGCGTTGTAAACACAGGGCGCCGCCTCTTTTTGAAAAGAGGCGGCGCCCTGTGTCTTGCTGCCGTTTTGTTCAGTCTGCGGCGCGGGCGGGGGAGGGGGCTTCCCGCTCGGCGGGCATCAGCAGCGCGTCGGGGAAGTCTCCGCCGTTTGCGAGCACGCGCGCGCGGGCGGCGGCAAAATATTTTTCATAGGCGTTTTTGCAATAGCGTTTGTGCCGCTGCTCTTCCTCGGCGGAAGGCGGCAAAAAGCTGTATTCCCCGTTCACCTTCCATTTGTTGAACAGCCCGATGCGGATCGCGTTTTCGGGGCAGCGGAAGGCGCAGCGCATGCACATCAGGCACGCTCCGCCGAAGGCGAATTTCCCGTCGTTGTACGTGATGTTGTGCGTCGGGCATTCTTTGACGCACCGCAGGCAGTGTATGCAATTCTCCGCAACGCTGTATTTTTTTCCGTTCCAGCGCCCGCCCCAGTGCTCCATGCGCATGATCCACGCCAGCGCGCTGCCGAAGGGGAACTTTTTTTCGGGCGCGTTTTTGCCTGCGGCGAGTTCTTCGCAGTCGAGGGGGATGAGCCGTTTTGCCGTCTCCCACATGCGGTACGCCATTTCGTCGGTATGGCGGAAGATGATGTTGTACGGCATCACATAGTGGTATTCGCCGCGGAACACATAGTTCTTTTTTTCCAACACGGCGCGCAGCTTTGCGGAGGAAATGTTGTTCAGCGCCAGCGGCTCGCCCGACGTTTTAAAAATATAAAAGGGCTTCGGCTCGCTCTGTGCGGGCAGTTCTTCGCAAAAACGCAAAACGCTCACGGGCGCATTGAAGGCGTGTACGGGGTACCCGATCCCGATACAGCCGCACGCTGCCACCGTTTCGGGGACCTGCTCCGCCTCTTCGATGGCGCGGCAGTCCGCCTCCCAACCAAGCCCGTTCAGGGCGCGCGCGGCTTCTTTCACCACCTTGCGCGTGTTCCCCGTGCCGGAAAAATAGTAAATAACCGTTTTCATGCGTCTATTCTCTCTCGATCTTCGTGTGCAGGGCGCCGTCCATCGAATAGACGAACGCCTCGTCTTTGGCGTGTGTGTCGTGCCACAGCTGTGCGTACAGCTTGTCCTTGCGGGCGAGCCTGTCGAACTCCCAAACGTTTTCTCGGTACGTGCGGTTGTACCAATGCCCCGCGCGCAGCACCGTGTAGGGGCGGGCGGTGAACACGTCTCCGTCCTGCGTCTTCCATTCGACGGGCGTGTACAGCGCGCCCGTTTCAAAATGTTCGCTCACAAGCTCGCCGCCGTGGGCGCGGGCGACGGCGCGCAGGTCTTCGATGCCGATCTGCGCGTCCGCTTTGGCGTCGTCAAAGCCGTGTGCGGGCAGCGCGGCGTTTTGCGGGTCGCGCAGCGCGGCATAGCCCGCGTCTTCGCACAGCAAAGGGAAGTCCTTCCACTCCCGCGGCTGTGCGTCGTATGCCGCTTCTCCGCCGAAAAAGGCGGTCAGCTTGCCCTGGTCGCCGTGCTTTTTCCAGTATGCGGGCGCGTTCGCGTCTTTATACAGGCGTTCGATGACGGCTTTGCGGATGAGCGCTTTCGGCAAGACTTTTGCCAAAGCGTAATAGCGGTGCGTCCGCCCGATCTCCGCCCAGTAATCGGCGGTCGACTGCGTCTGGTAGGCGAACAGGTCTTCGAGCTTGTGCCCGTCCGCGAACCACACGCCGTGGAAGTTGCGCACCGCGTTGCGGTCGGGGCGGAAAAAGCTCTTCACGTTCCCGCCGATGAGGCGGAACCCGTCGTCAAAGGTCTCATACCCCGTGATGCGGTTTTGGGGGAGCGAGCCGATGTTGAACACCCGCTTCCAAAACGCGTTGCCGAGCGTGCCCGCCGCGTCCCGTTCGAGGATGTGCGCGATGAGCACGCCGCTGTCGTGCGCGGTCACCCATTCGAGGGGCGCGTTGAAGCAGGTGTGGAAGAGCAGCCCGTCCGAAATGTTGCCCGAAAGCATGTTGCGGTGCAGCATCGCGCTCTGCCGCAGCACCGCCCATTGTTCGATGCCGGATTCGAGTACGCGCAGTTCGCCGCGCAGCTTGGTCGCCGAATAGATGTCGTACGGGCTGACGAGCAGCGGGTCGCCGACGCGCGCCCAGGGGTGTTTGCCGTCACGGTTGCCGTACAGCGCCACCGTGCTGATGTGGATGAGTTTGGGTTGCGGCGCCGCCTTTTCGATAGCGGAAACGAGCACGTCCGCGCCCCGTTGGTTGCATTCGACGGCAAGGTCGGGTCGCTTGTCTGAAAGCGGCGGGATGACCGCCGCGAGGTTGACTACGTAGTCCGCCCCCGCGATCAGTTCCCGCACCGCGGCGGGGTCGGCAAGGTTGCCGTATACGATGTGCAGATCCCCGCTCTTGCACAGTGCGGCATACGTGCGCCGCAGCCGCTTTGCCCGTTTTTTATCCGCAGGCAGGATCAAGACCCGCAGCCGCGGGCGCAGGACGGAAGCGGTGAGCTGTTCCAAGACCGCTTGCCCCATGTTCCCCGTAGCGCCCGTGAGGGCGACGGTCAGTCGGTCAGTTTTCTTGTTCATATTTCTCTCGTGTATGCAAATCCATGTAAGTTCTTAGGTTTAGTATAGCATCCTCTCCTCAAAAAGGCAAGAATTTATTCACGGTTTTTTATTACCTTGTCATGAAAATTATGACAATCAAGGTTTTTCTTTCGGGCGTTTGCCGAGGTCTGCCGCAAGCTGCGGCAGGCGCGAAAGGTCGGTGACCCATTCGTGGCGGCTGCGTTCCGCGTTTCGGCGATTCGCTTCGCCGAGCGCCGCATGATATTCGCTCTGCGTGCAGCCGTTCACGCGCTTGAAGTGTTCCTGCGCTTGCGGTTCCCGCCCAAGCAGCGCCGTCCTGCCGATATGGATGACTTCGTGGCAGGCGGGGCAGACGGCGATAACGTCTTCGAGCGTTTGGATGTGGCGCGCGTCGTCGTAGCTCCATACTTCGTGCGCCTCCAGCCTTCCCGCGGCGCCGCAGATGCTGCATTTGCCGCCGGCGCGCGCATAGGCGGCGCGGCGCAGCTTGTCCCACATCGGTTTGGGCAGGGCGCTGCGCAGGTTCGTATACCAGCAGCCGGAAGGGACGAGTTGAAAGGTGAGTTTGTATGTTTTTTCCATGGCGGGCTCCGCCTCCTTGTATTACAACGGATATCATACCACAGCCGCAAAAAAAGTACAACAAATTGCGGGGCAGGTATTGCCGACTACAAAATCATGTGGTATAATGGTGCCAAAGGGGGTACCGACCGATGGATTACGGCAATGCTGCACGCTTTTTGAAGAGCTACAATAAGATCGAGAGCCAGCTCAAGCTGCTCTATCATGAGCGCCCGACGCAGAACTTTACCGACCTGGTCAAACGCTGCACGGACCGAAACCTCACCGTGCGCCGTTACGAAAACGAGCTGGTGGATTACGGCAAGCTGCGCAACGCGATCGTGCACCGCACGGGCAGCGGCGAATTGTTCATCGCCAACCCGTCCGACGAAGTCGTCGAGAGCATTGAATTCATCGCCAAGCAGTTGTGCGATCCGCCGCGCATAGAGGATGCGTTCAAGATCAAACCGCTTGCCAAAGTGTTTGCGGATAAGCCGCTCCTTACCGCGGTGGAAGAATTTGCCGCCACTGAAAAGAAATCGATCATCGTCTACGATCACGGCAAAACGGTGGGCGTGCTCAATACCTATTATGTGTTCCGCCTCATCGCCGCGCGTGCCGCCGCCGGGGAGAGCGTGACGGACTTCCTTAAAAACACGCTCTGCAAGGATGTGCTCGACGCAACGCTGTTGGAGCATTATGCGATCTTGAGCAAGGACGCCACCGTGTTTGAAGTGTTTGCCGCGTTCGAAGCGCGCAAAGACCTGTATGCGGTCATCGTCACCGAGGACGGGAGCCTGGGCGAAAAGGCGCTTTTGGTGCTCACCCCTTCCGACTTCCCCGCGATCAACCGCTGCCTCGAATCCTGCGCGGCAAAAAGTTTTTAAAGGCACGGATCTTCGGGCGCGCGCATACAATAATAGTGTAGGGCGGGGGAGCGAACGGCTTGAACGCATCTCACAAAAAATTTTATTTTTTTTCAAAAAAGGTATTGACAAACCAAAAATCCGTGGTATAATAAAGGTACAAACAAGGAATCCCCCGCACAAAGGGGTCGGCAGGACAGGGCGGAACGTTTCTTCCTCCGAAGCCGCAGCCTTTTTTGAAGCGACCGGGCAGGAAGTTTGCCAAGCAAAATCTGTACAGGGTTTTATCTTTATCGGAGTCTCAGCGGTAAACATAAAACAAGCAAAGCAAACGGAATACCCCGAACCGAAAAAAAGAAAGCGGAACAAGCGGAAAAAACCGACCAAGCTGCCATGTACACCGCGTTTATACCGACTGCGAACGTTGAAAAGCCGTAAGGCGGATCGGCGGGTATAGGCAAAGTGAAACCGGCGTAAAGGAGAGGATCTGTTTGCGAGGCAAAAGGTTTTTTGCAGACCCACAAGGCAGCCGCAGCGTACGAACGTCAAAATTTGGTTTCATGAATTTGCGCTAATACACACACCGAAGGCATTAAGTAAATTTGTAAGACCGAAAAAAATCGACTTCAGCGCAATCGTTGCAAACAATGTTGTTGCTAAGCATTGAAAAAATCACCCTCACAGATGCGTCATCACAGAGAATGGTTTCATAGCAGGGAGCGGCAAAAAAAGACGGTAAAAAAAAAGAAAATTTTTCGCGGATCGTCCATTTAACTGACAGGATGTCATGCAAAGTTAAAAAGTGTAAGTAGCGATCCGGAGGCGGAAAACTTTTTGGAATATCCGTCATAAGGGAGCAGAAAACCGAGCAACCGGGGCGGCGCCAAGCAGCGCCGCCCTGCTTTCCCCCCAAGCAGAGGAGGAAAATCCGAACAAGCAGGGAGAAAAAAAGACCGTTTGCATTTGCTTTGCAAGCGGTCTTTTTTTATGGTCCACAGCAAGCCTTCTCCCTGGTGGGGAAGGTGTTTTTTTGCAGCAGGCTGCAAAAAAACGGATGAGGGGGGCAGGTCAACAGCAAAGTTCACCTCATCCACCGCGGGGACGGCGGCTGAGATGGAAAATTTATGTACAACGGCGGGGTTCTTCTTATTTTGCTTGCCAGTGCGCGGAGCGGTAGTGTATAATGAACGAGGAATCGTAAGGAGGTGCGGCTCGGCGCATGCAAAACATAGTTGAAGTGGAGGGGCTTGCCAAGCGGTATGGCACCGTGCAGGCGCTCGGCGGCATTTCGTTCACCGTGCAAAAGGGCAGCCTCTTTTCCTTCCTCGGCGTCAACGGGGCGGGCAAGAGCACGGCGATCAACATCCTCTGTTCCGTATTGCGCAAGGACGAGGGCAAAGTGCGCGTGTGCGGCTTTGACCTCGACGAGCGGGCGGAGGAGATCAAAAAACGGGTCGGTGTGGTCTTTCAAAACACCGTATTGGACGATCTTTTGAGCGTAAAGGACAATCTCGTGACCCGTGCGGCGTTTTACGGGCTGCGGGGCGCGCAGCTGCGCGAACGGCTCGACATGCTTACGCAGATGTTGGAGCTCGGCGAGATCCTGCGGCGTCCCTTCGGGAAACTTTCGGGTGGACAGCGGCGGCGGGTGGATATCGCGCGCGGGCTGTTGAACGCGCCCGAATTGCTCATTTTGGACGAACCGACGACGGGGCTGGATCCGTACACCCGCAAAAGCGTATGGGCGTTGGTGCGCAAGCTGCAAAGGGAGGAGGGGCTGACCGTCTTTTTGACCACGCATTACATGGAGGAAGCGGACGGTTCGGACCGCGTCGTCATCCTGGACGGCGGGCAGGTCGTGGCAGACGCCGCGCCCGTTGCCCTCAAAAACGCCCATTCGCGCAATTATCTGTATCTGTACGGGGACACGCAAACGCTCATGGCGGGCTGCCGTTCGTGCGGCGCGGCGTGTGAGGAATGTACGGGCGGCGTGCGCCTCACCATGGCGGATGCGGCGCAGGCGCGCGCCTTCCTTGCCGAAAACCCCGCTCTGTGTGCGGATTTTGAGTTCCGCAAGGGAGACATGGATGACGTGTTCCTTGCCGTCACGGGCAAGCGGCTCGGAGGAGGGCAGGGCGCATGACGGGTACGCTTTGGCGGCTGACCTGCCGCAATATAAAGGTCTTTTTCAAGGAGAAGGCGAACGTATTTTTCGCGCTGCTCGCACCGTTGATCGTGCTCGGGCTGTACGTGCTCTTTTTGGGCAGGGTGCAGGTGGACGGCGTGCTGGCGGCGCTGGGGGAGAACGCCGCGGCGGAAGCCGAGGCGGCGGTGCAGTCTTTTTGCAACAGCTGGATGCTCGCGGGCGCGCTTTCGTGTGCGTGCATCACCGTGCCGCTGTGCGCGTGCGGGGTGATGGTCACGGATAAGACGCGCGGTATTTCGCAGGATTTTCTTGCTTCGCCCATCCCGCGCTGGCTGCCCTCTGCCGCCTATTTTTGTGCGACGCTGTTGTCGGGGCTGGCGATCGGCGGGGCGGTGCTCGCGTTCAGCTTTGTATGGCTCGCCGTATCGGGCAGCTGGTTTTTGAGCGCGGCGGACGTGTTTGCCTGCATCGGCATTGTCCTGCTGTCCGTGCTCTCTTCGTCGGCGTTGCTCACGCTCGTGGTCGGTTTTTTGCGCACGCAGGGTGCGTTCACGGGGCTGAACGTCATCCTCGGCACGGTCGTCGGATTCTTGATCGGCGCGTACATGCCCGTTACGTACTTTCCGCTCGGCGTACAGTACTTTACGCTGTTCATCCCGGGCAGTTGGTCGGCGGGGCTGTTTCGCAGCTTCATCATGCGCGGCGCGCTCGAAGAGCTCGCACGCGCCACTTCGCAGCCGTTTGCGGACGCGATCGGCAGAGAATTTTCCATGACGCTGAACTGCTTCGGCACCGAAGTCGGCGCGTCCGTCATGGCGGCAGTGCTTGCCGGCACCGTCGTTTTGTTCGCGGCGCTGGGGCTTTTGGCGGCTCAGCTGCGCAGGCGCAGGCATACGATCGGGACAGATCCGAAAAAGGAGAAATAAAACCATGATCCATACCGGGATAACGGAATTGATCGGCAAAACGCCGCTGGTGCGTCTGCACGGCATCGAGCGCGCATTCGGCGCCAAGGCGGAGCTTTTGGGCAAGCTCGAATCGTATAACCCGACGGGCAGCGTAAAGGACAGGGTCGCCCTCGCCATGGTCGAGGACATGGAGCGCCGCGGCGTGCTCAAAGCAGGCGGTACGGTCATCGAGCCGACCAGCGGCAATACGGGCATCGGGCTCGCCGCCGTATGCGCGGTCAAGGGGTATACCCTCGTTTTGACCATGCCCGAAACAATGAGCGTCGAACGGCGCAAGCTGATCGCCGCCTATGGCGCAAAGATCGTTTTGACGCCGGGCGCGGCAGGGATGCGCGGTGCGATCGAAGAGGCGGAACGCATCCGCGCGCAGACGGCGGGCAGCGTCATAGCCGGGCAGTTTGAAAATCCCGCCAATCCCGCCGCGCACTATGCGACCACCGCTCCCGAATTGTGGGAGGATTGCGCGGGCAGGCTGGATATTTTTGTGGCGGGCGTCGGCACGGGCGGCACGTTTACGGGCTGTGCGCGCTACTTAAAGGAGAAAAACCCGCGCCTGCAAGCCGTTGCGGTAGAGCCGAAAAATTCCGCGGTGCTCTCCGGCGGCAAGGCGGGCGCGCACGGGCTGCAGGGTATCGGCGCGGGGTTCGTTCCCGCCGTGCTCGACCGTTCCCTGATCGATGCGGTCATCCCCGTCGCCGACGAAGACGCCTTTGCGCTCTGCCGCGCGCTTGCCCAAAAGGACGGCGTGTTCGCGGGCATTACGGCGGGCGCTGCGGTATGGGCGGCGCTGCAGCTTGCACAGCGGGCGGAAAACGCCGGTAAACGCATTGCCGTCATCCTGCCCGATACGGGGGCGCGCTATCTTTCGGGCGAGGTCTTTTCCGCGCAGTGACGGCGCATGCAGCCTTCCGCAAAGTCGGCAAGACGTATAAAAAACGAGCCGGGCGCCTTCCCCGAAACGGCGGGGAAGGCGCCCGGTTTTTGCAAAAGCGCGATCACGGGAGAAGAGGCGGCGCTTGCTTTTTTGCCCGTGCGCGTCGGTATGCCCCGTTCTGCCGCAAGATCAAGCCCGCCGTTTTGCGGTCGATCGCCCGCATCGTTTTTTTGTCGTAGCGGCGGTTGGAAAAGAAGACGAGGAAGAAGGAGAGGAACCCCGTCACCGCGATCAAAAGCACGGGCAGCGCGCTGCGGCTGAACAGCAGCGAGACGGCGAGCAGCACTGCAGAAAAAATGCATTCTTTGTATTGCAGCCGCAGCGCAAAGAGAAAGGTGCTCTTTTCCGCCTGCTTCGGGGTCACGATAAAGGTCGCCTTTTTCCCGAAAATGCCGGATACGGCGCTGAACAGCGAGGTCATCAGCATGGAACCGTATAAGACGATCACGCACAGCTGGTACAGGAGAAAGTGGAAGATGTTCAAGCGGAACAGCCAGGTGAAAACGTCGTTGAGCATGGGAGAAAAAAAGAACAGGATCGTCGGTACAAGCATCCATACGGGGTACAGCCGCCCGATCTCCACGCCGCACAGAGGCAGGATCATGATGTTCAAAAGGATATAAAAGGCGAACAGGGCGGTCAGCGGCAGGTTGTAGGTGAACAAAACGATGTCCGCCTTTTCGAACCAGCGCATTTTGGAGCGGAAAATTTTCCCCGTGTATTTTTTTATGAATTCCAGGTTGCCCTGCGTCCACTTGGAATGCCGTTTTTTGAAGGCGGCGTAGTCGACGGGGTATTCTTCCTGGCAGACGATGTGCGGGGCAAAGGCGACGTAGTAGCCGAGGTTCCGCAGTTCGATGCTCAGGCACAGGTCTTCCGCCACCAGCGGCGGGAAGCCGCCCGCGGCTTCGTAACAGTCGCGTCGGATCATGGCGCCGTGCCCGAGCATGGAGCAAAAGCCGTAGCGGTGTTTCATGGTCTGGTACGCGGGCCAGTGCGAGTTCACGCCGATGTGAAAGAGCCGCATAAAAAAGTTGCGGTTGCGTGTGGCGATGTGGTTTGCCTGCACGATCCCGACGTTTTCATAGGCAGCGAAGTAGCGCAGGCATTCTTCCACGAACGTTTCGGGGACGATCTCGTCCGAGTCGAGGATGACGGCGTATCGGTAATCGCTTTGCCGCGTCTGCTCCGAAAGCAGAAAGTGGTTGATGTTCCCCGCCTTAAATCCTTTCCGGTCCTCTCGGCGCACGACGCGTACGCCGTGTTCTTCGGCAAAGCGGTCGATCCGTTCGAGGTATTCGCTCTGCGTCGAATCGTCTAAGATCACCGTTTGGCAATCGGCGTAAGTCTGCCGCATGCATTGGCGCAGGCTGTCTCCGTCAAAATCGTTGCAGGTACAGTAGAGCAGCAGCACTTTCCCCGCCGCATTGCGGATATCCGTTTCCAACACGTCGTAAAAGCTCTTTTCAAGGCGCCGCTTTGCGGCGCGCTGCCAGATCACGTACAAAAAATCCTTTACGCCGTTCAGCCAAAAATAAGAAATAAAGATCCCGTTGAAAACCAACAAAACGGTCGCAAAGATCTTTATCGCCCGCGAAGGCGCCGCCCCGCCGGAAAAAGGCGGCGCGGCGATCCCGTACGCGAGCACCCACCACAAAAGCCCGCACAGCGCAGCCCAAAGCGCGAACAGTACGATGTACAGGGCGGGGGAACGTTTTATCCGTTTTTTTTGTTGCACAGACCAACCTCCTGTAGGGCGTGTTTCGAGGAAGCGGCGGAAAGCGCGTCGGCTTCCGCCGCGGATCTTGCCGGAGCGTCAAAAGGAGTATGAGCGGTTTTCTGCGTTTTATAATTGCGGTCAAAAAGTTGCCGTTTGCTTCGCCGAAGGGCGGCGGCGCAGGGCGGTACGGAAAAATTTTTCACGAGACCGTCATAGAATTTGCACGGAAGGTTGACAAATCGCGTTTTGTCGAATACAATAATAGACAGTAAATCAAACGGGAGGGAAAAGAACCATGTCGGATCAGGATCTTGAAAACAAGCAGACGCCCGAGCAAGGCGCGCCGCAAAACCAAGTTCCCCCGCAAAGCGAAGGGCAGGTGCCGCCGCAGAACGGCGGGTACAATGGGCAGGTGCCGCCGCAAAATGGCGGATACTACGGGCAGGTGCCGCCGCAGGGTAACGGGTATTACGGGCAGGTGCCTCCGCAAAACAACGGGTACTACGGGCAAGTGCCGCCGCAAAACGGCGGGTACTACGGGCAGCAGCCGCAGCAGCAATCGCTGAGCACGCTGTCCATCATCGGGTTCATCTTTGCGTTTTTGTTCACCCTTGTCGGGTTGATCATCAGCATTGTGGCGTACAACAATGCCAAAACGGAAGGGGACGTGCGCAGCCAAAATTTTGCCAAAGCCGGTATTATCGTCTCCGTTGTGTTTATGGCGTTGGGGATCCTGCTGACTGTGATCGTCGTTATAGCAGCGTTGAACGCACAGTTGTATTAACGTTTTTTTGGAACAAAAATCTTATAAACAAAAAACGCCTCCCCTTGCAAAAGGGGAGGCTTGTCTTTGCCTGCATTCGCTTGTTCCGTGAGGGGGCTTATTCGATAGAACGGTACCCCGCATTCTGTCATCCCGAGCTCCCGAGGGATCTCTATGGGAATATTGTCCTTACGAGGGGGGGGGAGGCTTGTATGGATATAATTTTTTGCAGAAGCAAAAACCGCGCTTTTTGCTTTTGCACCTTGCACCGCGCGGGCGGTGTGACGGAAGAGGGTGAAGCCGCGGCATTTTGATAACGGTGTGCCCTGAAAGATGCCGCGGCGAGGGAGAAAACGCCGCCGAGCCGCCTTCGCGGCGAACGGCGGTTGCTCCCTCAAACTCACGGAAAAAAGTTTTGTCAGCTCAAAACTTTTTTCGTGAACAAAACCCCTTCCCCTTGACGGGGAAGGGGGACCGCTTGCGGTGGATGAGGTGATTTCTCTATCCGCCGAACGCTTTCGGCGCACGGGAAGCGGCTTAAATGACTACGATGTTGCCCGCTTCGAATTTTTCCTTTACGTCGGCGGGGAAGTTGTCGTCCGTAATGAGCACGTCGATATCCTCCGCGGTGGCGAAGGTGTAGGGCATGATCTTGCCGATCTTTGAGGTATCGAGCATCATGTACACCATCTTCGCGCGGGCGAGAATGAACTTCAAAAGCTCGCTCTCCACCTGCGACACGCAGGAAAATCCCTGTTCAAAAGAGAACGCCGAAGCGGAAATGATCGCGAGTTCGAAGTTCGAGCTCTCCAAAAACACCTTCGAATAAGGCGACGCGGTGGAAAGGTTTTCCTTGATCAGCGACCCGCCGACAAGGATGACTTCGGGCTGTTTTTTGTGCGCCAGTTCTTCGGCGACGACCAAGCCGTTGGTAAAGATGTGGCAGGGTTTGTCGGGCAGCTCTTTGGCGAGCGCGAGCGCCGTCGTGCCGCCGTCGAGGAAGAGGCTCACCCCGTCGTCGATGAGCGAAGCCGCCTTTTTGGCGATCACCTTTTTCGCATCCGTGTTGATGGTGCTCTTTTGCGCGTACGCCTCGCCCGAGCGTTTTTGCACTTCGAGCACAGACATGGCGCCGCCGCGTACGCGGATGACTTTGTTTTCTTTTTCCAGCTCCAACAGATCGCGCCGCAGCGTCATGTCGGATACGTCGGGGAACTGCTTTGCAAGTTCCTCCAGGCTCATTTTCCCGTTCTTTTCGATCAGCAAAGCGATCTCTTCTATTCTTGTACGTTTCGTAAGGGTATCCTCCGCAATCAGAATTTCTTGAACACCAGTATAACATATTTCACAAAAAAAAGCAATCAAAAGTATCAATTCATGTAAAGATTTTTCACGATTCGCAAAAATATTTTTTGAGCGCACGCAAAATACATTGAATTTTCGCGCAAATATTGTATAATAGATAGGCAAAATCACCCTGCGGGAGGCAAGCGCTCGATGAGTGAAGATCTCATTTCCGATCTGGACGCGTTTTTCAGTAAAAATTACTGCAATTTTGACTTTATCACCGCCCTACCTTCCTACGAGCCGGTGACCGTCGCCATGCTGCTGCGCAGCGGTAACCGCGTCACGGAAGGGCAGCAATCCGTCAACGAGCGCCGCAAGATCTGCTACCAGCCCCAAAAGGAGGCGCTGCTTGCCGAGCTGAAGGAGCGCTATGTAGACAGCAGCTTCACCTACAATTTTAGCGTGGCATCCCTTCGCGAGCGCATGGCGTCGCTGTTTCGTGTCCGCAGCAAGGGCGGCGCGCTGCTTTTGGCGTTGGTCGAGCGGTATGGGGAGACCCCCTCTGCCATGCCCGAAAAGCTGGGCATCGCCCCGTATGTGTGGAAAAAGATCCTGCGCGGGTATTTCGTACCCGAAAAGGTGCTGCTGTTCAAGCTCTGCCTGCTTTTGGGCGTCTCGCGGGAGGACAGCCATACACTTTTCAAAATGTACGGCGCATATTATGACTTCGAGGACGTGCGCGACGTTGTGGTGCGTTACCTCATCGAGTACCGCGTGTTCAACCGCGAAATGATCGAAAAGGCATTCGCCGCGTACAACCTGCGGCAGATCCTGTAAGGGCGGCGCAGTCCCGCCGGGGGAAAGAAACATGTTCAAACGTTTGCGAGCAGACATCAACGCGGCAAAACGGAACGACCCTGCCGCGCGCAATAAGTTCGAGATCTGGCTCACCTATTCGGGGGTGCACGCCCTCTCCTGGCATCGTTGGGCGAACAGGCTGTACCGCATGCACTTGAAGCTGTTGGCGCGCCTGACCAGCCAGTTCGCAAAATTTTTGACCGGCATCGAGATCCACCCCGCCGCAAAGATCGAGGGCGGCGTGTTCATCGACCACGGCATGGGCGTGGTCATCGGCGAAACGGCGGAAGTCAAGAGCGGCGTGGTCATCTACCAGGGCGTCACGCTCGGCGGTACGGGCAAGGAAAAGGGCAAGCGCCACCCGACCATCGAACGCGACGTGGTGATCAGCTCGGGCGCAAAGGTCTTGGGCGGGTTCACCGTGGGCGAGGGCGCCAAGATCGGTGCGGGCGCGGTCGTGTTAAAGGAGGTCCCTCCGCATGCGACGGTCGTCGGCGTGCCCGGGCGCGTGGTGCGCATCCGCGGCGAAAAGCCCGACCTTTTGCAGGAGAAAGTGGACCCCAACGCGGAGGAGATCCGCGCGCTCAAATGCCGCGTCCATAAGCTCGAAGCCGCGCTGGAAAAGCTGACGGGCGAAACATTCGCCTGCAAGGAGGAAGAGCTGTTCCCCGTGGCGGGCGCCGCTTTCCCCGAAGAGGCGGTAAAAATCACGGAAGCGGAGCCGATCGAACCGATCGCGCCGTCCGCTCTTACGGAAAATGAGGAAAAGGCAGGGGACGACCCCGAAGAGGAGTAATGCAGAATGAAGATCACATCCAAAGAATTGCGCAATGCGTGGATCCGTTTTTATGAGGAAAAGGGGCACGTGAAC
>CALWBR010000113.1 GCA_944376145.1 uncultured Clostridia bacterium
CTCCGCGTGGGCGGGCTCGTCTTCTACGATGGCGATGTTGAGCATGTGCTTTCCTCCTTATTTTGCCGAACAAGGGAGTTGCTTTTTGCTGCGCAAAAAGCAACGGGGATCCCCGTTGCCGAGCCGAGGAACTCATCCCCGGACGGCTTTGACCCAACTATTATACCATCCGCCGACGCAAAAGGCAACCGTTTGCCGCCGGCTGTTCTTGCCGGCGCCCCCACGGCGCGCGGGGGCTTACATATCTTCGCAATGCAGCGCGATGCAAAACCTGCGCCGCTCCCCCGCAGGCAGCTTGCAATAGGCAAACCCGCCGTCCAGCTTCGTGGTGCTCGGCTCCAGCCCCAGGGCGTAGTCGCCCGAAGCCATGCTCTTCCACTCCACAAACTGCGGCAGGGTATCGCCCGACCAGGAAAGGGTAAATTTTCTGCCGAGATTTTTGTTGACAAGGGAAACGCGCGGCGTTTTCAGCTGCAGAAAATAGCACATCTCCTCCCGATCGGGGGCGGGCGCGCCCATCTCTTTCCTGCTTTCGATGTGCCGCGCCGCCCACGCGGTGCGGGGCTCCGCTTCGCCGTCGTCTATCAAATACGCCCCTTCGCCGAGCATGGGATAGCCGAGGTTGACGTGGTACAAAAGGCAGTAGTCCTCTGCCCGCGTGCCGCGGTTTTCCAACACGTCCGTCACCGTAACGCAGCCGCTGCCCGCCTTGCACTCCACCGTGCGGCGCATGATGAGGTTTTTGCCGAAAAGTTCGGTATCCTCGATCTCCGCGGCGACGCGGATGCCGCCTTCATCGCACGCCGCCTCCACAACGCGCGCGGGGATATTGTGGAAGGTGCCGTGCAGCGGATACCCTTCCCTTGCGCCCGCACTATCCAGCCCCACTGTGTAGAGCATGCCGCCTTCAAAGCGCTTGGCAAAGGGGAGCTCGCGCGCGGTGAAGCCGTTTTTGGAAATAAAGGAAAGGTTCACGCCGCGGTCGTACAGCTGCATCATGTCCAGCGCCTTGCTCTCGTTGAGGAGGAAACGGATGCGGCCGTTGTCGCAGTCGATGACTTTCAACCCCCTCTCCTTTCCTTCCGTCAACACATAGCGGCGCAGAGAGCAAACCTGCGCCGGATTGGAAATTTTGCCGCTCATGTCACTTCCCCGCAAAAACTTTCAATGTGGCGAGGGCGTTTTCGTACATGGCCCGCTCTACGTCGAGGGCGAGGTCGTGATAGAAGCCCGTGCTCTCCTGTTCGGTGCGCGCCTTTGCCGCCGCGTAGCCCGCGTACGACATGTACGAATAATAATTGATCTTATTGATGCCGCGGCGGATGACTTCGCGGTATTCTTCATGAGAGATGCCGCTGCCGCCGTGCATGACGAGGGGGATCTCCGTCTTTTCGCGCACCTTGGTGATGATATCCATGTTTAAGACGGGCTTTGTTTTATAAATGCCGTGCGCCGTGCCGAAGGCGATGGCGAGGGCGTCCGTGCCCGTCCTTGCGAGGAACGCGGGCACGAGTTCGGGCTTGGTGTACAGCGCCGCAGGGTCGGCAACCGTCTCCCCCACGCCGCCCTCGCGGGCGGGGAGGGCGCCCAGCTCAGCCTCCACATCCACGCCGCGCGCGTGGGCATAGCGAACGACTTCCGCCGTGCCCGCTGCGTTTTCTTCATAGGGAAGCGTGGAATAGTCGATCATCACCGAGGTGAAGCCATGGGCGATGGCGCGTTTGCAGTAGTCGAAGTCTTCGCCGTGGTCGAGGTGCACGCACACGGGCACTTTGGCGCTCTTTGCCGCCGCCACCATAAGGGGGGCGACCTTGTCGAGAGGCGCTGCGTATTCGTGGCACTGGGCGTGGGCGATGATGACGGGCACGTTCAGTTTTTCCGCCGCATCCAGCACCGCCCAGATGCCCTCGCTGTTGGGGGTGTTGAAGCTGCCGATCGCCGTCTTCCCCTTTTGGGCGTAAGAGAGAACTTCTTTGAGTGTTGCAAGCATTTTTATTTCCTCCGTTTAGTCGATATCGATGACCTCGTAGCCGAGGTAGGTCTTGAAGGCTTCTTCCAAGACAGCCTTCCAATGCCCCACGCCGACGGTGGTGTGGTGCTTGAAGCCGCCCTTTGCCAGGCGGATGAGCTTATTCTGCAGGTCGGGGATCTCCGCCACGCCGCCGCAGCCGAAGAACGCCCCTTCGATGGGCTCACCCGTGAAGCGCGCCTCGCTGGCGTACACTTTGAGCTTTCCGTCTTCGGTGAAGCCGTTGGCAAACGTCATGCCGAAGGCGGCGATGCGCCCCTCGTTGGTGCCCCAGCCCGAGCCGGGGTCGCCTTTTGCGAACATCTTGTGCTCGGTGACGGTGCCCTTGCCCGCCATGAGCGACTGCGCCACCGGCCCGCAGTGGAAGAGGATGACCTTATTTTCGTCCTCGCCGTAGTTGTTGTTCCAGTCGAGGCAGGCGGAAGGCTTGCCGCTTGCCAGCTGCAGCGCCCGCATGGTGATGGCGGAGGTGAGGTCTATCTCGCACGAGCAGGGGATGCCGCGGTCGTTGAGTTCGGAGATGAGCACGCAGGGACAGACGCGGAGGATGGTCTCCATCTCGTTCCAGCAGCGGAGGGTGAGGGCGTCCAATTTATATTCTTCGATATATTCATCGATGACGGCGGAAATTTTGGCAAGCGTCAGCTTGTTGGCTGCGGGCACGCGCGAAAAATCGGCGTAGCCTTCCAGCTGCTCCAGCTTGGCGATGACTGCGGGGTCGCCGTCCGCCTTCTTCCCAACTTTATACACAAGTTCGGAAAGGTCGAAGCTCTCCACGTTGATGCCGTACCTTTGCAGGGTCACCTCGTCAAAGCGCACCGTCTTGAAGGCGGTGGTGCGCGCGCCGATGCATCCCAAATTGAAGCGCTTCATCCCCTTCACCACGCGGCAGACGGCGGCGAAGTCGTCGAGGTTTTGGCGGAATGCCTCGCTCAAAGGATGCACGACGTGCGGCTTCATCACCGTGAAGGGAATTTTATACTGATAGAAGACGTCCGTCACCGAAAACTTGCCGCAGAAGGCGTCGCGGCGGTGGGCGAAGTCCATCTTGCCGATCTCGTCGGGGTACGCCTGCATGAGGATGGGAACATTTGCGTCCTGCAACGCCACTGCCGCGCCGTTCTCGTCGATGAAGATGGGCATACATAAAATGACGCCGTCGTATTCGCCTTCGTGGCTTTTCAGCCAGTCGTGATACAGCCTGCCCTCTGCGCGCGTTTCCACCGCGCCGTAGCGGGTGAGGGATGCGTCCATGGCGAGGTACTCATACCCCGCGCGGGTGACCGCCTCGATCATGTCTTGCCGCGCGCCCTCGATGAGTTCCCCGGGCATAAAGCCGCGGTTGCCGAAATACAGTGCAAATTTCATATCAGAAGACCTCCTTTAAAATGGGATATAATTTTTTATACTTCGCATATTTTTGCGCATACATCTGCGCGCTGCCCGCCTGCGGGACAAATTCGTCTTTGTAGCGCACGAACACGCCCCGCGCCTCTTGCAAATTTTCACATGCGCCGAGAGCGGCGGCGGAGAGCATGGCGCAGCCGCACAATCCTCCTTCGGAAGAGCGCAGCGTCTTCACGCGCAGGCCCAGAACGTCGCTCTTGATTTGCAGCCAGGGGGCGGAATTGGCGCCGCCGCCCGTCGCCGTCAGCTCGTTGACGTGCACGCCGTACGCTGCCGCCGCCTGCAAATTCAGCTTCATCTCGAACGACGTCCCCTCCAAAACGGCGCGGTACAGGTCGCCGTCGGACGTGTCTTTGGTGAGGTTGACGAACGCCCCCTTGGCGTTCCCGTCCTGATAGGGGGTGGCGCAGCCGGCAAAATAGGGCAGCAGCAGCACGTCCGTCTGCGGGGGCAGCGCTTTTTCCAGATAAGAAAACTGCTCCGCCTCCTCCCCTTGATACCCGTGCAGGATGTCTCGCCGGAACCAGTTGACGATGACGTTGGAGGTATAATTGAACATATAAGTGCAGTACAGGTCGGAAAGGAAGGGCACGACGCAGTAGCCCATCTTCCCGAAGGCGATGTCGGCGGGCGCCTCTTCGAACACGGCGGTGATGCACTCCACCGTGCCCATGCCGTCCGCCGCCTCCCCTCCCGCGACGACGCCCGCGCCGAGGGTGGCGCACACCTGGTCGTGGCTGCCCAAAATCAGCTTACAGCCGCCCGCAATGCCGAGGGATGCCTTCACCTCCCCTTTCAATTCCCCCACGATGCTGCCCGTAGGCAAGGGGCGGGAAAAGAGCGCCGCGGGGATATCCAATGCATCCAAAAGTTCGGCAGCGAACTGCTTTTTGCGGATATCGAATACGCCCGTGCGCGCCGCCAACGAATAGTCGATGACCCGCTCGCCCGTGAGGAGATACCCGAGGTGATCGCAGATGAGCAGGAGCTTATCCGCCTTCGCGTACACCGCGGGGCGGTGCTTTTTCAGCCACAGCAGCTTGCTCACCGAATACAGGGCGGCGGGCACCGTGCCCGTGACGGCAAACATGCGCCCGCTGCCGATCTTCTCTTCTATCTCCCGCGCCTCCTCTTCGCCGCGCGGGTCGGTATAGAGCATGGGATACGAGAGGACGTTATCTTCCCCGTCCAACAGCACGAACGATTCGCCGAACGAAGAGATGCACACCGAAGCGTACGGCGCCGCCTGCGCCGCCGCGCGCATCATGGAAAAGACGCGGCGCACGATGCCCTCGATATCGACATACCGCTCCCCTTCCCGCTCGATGAGCGGGTATTCTTCGGCGGTATAAAACAAAATTTCGCCCCGCTCCGAAAAGAGCTGGCACTTGCACGCCGTGGTGCCTACATCCAGCGCCAAAAAATTCATTTGCCTTCCCTCCTCTTTTTGCATAACCAAGTCAAAGTAAAAGGGACCCGCCCTGAAAGGCGCCTTTTGCGCGCCTTGCGGACTCATTGCAATACCGCAGTGGGTATTGCCGCTTCGCCGCCCCAATCCATCGCAAAATGCGTCCTTTCAGGGTGCGTAGCAATCGCAAGCGGGTAGATCACTATACTGTAAGGGAGAGATACGGACCCGATCAAAAGCGGCAAGCGGTGTTGAAGCTCTCGCTTGTGTGCTCTTGGCTCGTGCTGCACGC
>CALWBR010000114.1 GCA_944376145.1 uncultured Clostridia bacterium
CGCCAGGCGCGCGATCCCCTTCGGCGTGCGCAGCTGCCGCACCAACAGCGGAAAACATACGACGCAGACCGCAAGCAGCGTTCCCGCGTGCAGCATGATGCCGAAAAACAGATCCGCCCCGCCCGTCTCCACCCCGAGCAGCCGTTCAAACAGCAACAAATGCCCGCTGGAGGATACGGGCAAAAATTCCGTGATGCCCTGCACGATGCCGAGCACTGCCGCCTTCCAGATCTCCAATCTTCCTCCCTCCCCGCTCACTCTTATTATATCGGGATGAAGGCGGCGTTTATGCAAAAAACTCCCGCAGGGCGGATCCCTGCGGGAGAAAACCGAACTTGTTTTTAGATCGCGTCGATGTCCGAATAGCTTCCGATATCCGCCGGCAGCTCCTCCGCCACCGCATCGGTCAGAAGGAGCCATGTGGCGAGCTCCACGTTCGCCTTGGTCGTCACCGTCACGCCGGAGACGGAAAGCGAAGCGTTCAGATCATACTTTTGTTTGGAGCCGAACCCGACGAGGCGCTCCGTCTCCTTGTCGATGGAGAAGATATAGTCGCAATACCCGAAGGAGAGCCCGTTCAAAAGATCCGACGCCATCTCGATCTCCAAAGCGGAACCCAGCTGCCCGTATATGACGTCGTCAAAGTATTCGAGGAACCCCTCTTTGCTCCAACTGATCTTGACTTTGCGGACCGCCGCATCCGAATCGTCTATGTACGTTTTGACGCCGACGTCGTTGAGCGCCGCCTCGATCACGTTAAAATCGATCAGGGAGCTGACGACGTCCGTCTCCGAAAAATCGAAATCCAGCCCGTATTCGTCCCCGTTCCCGATCTCGTCATACACCTTCATCTTGTCGGCGAACGCATAGCTCTGCCCGGCATCGGAAATGCCGACGCTGTAATCGATATCCATATAGATGCGTTCCATATCGTTGTAAATGGGACCTTTGAGCGCCATCTCCATCGAACCGCCCATGATGTTCATCTTGGTGGCGAAGTCCAGCTCGCCGCTGCCCCGATAGGTATAGCCGCTTCCGTCGTTGCGGAAAGAGAGCGTGATATCGGCATTGTTGTAATCGATATCGATATCCATGCCCTCCCCGCCGGCATACGAACTGACATACATCCCGCCGTACATGACCTGGCGCACGTTGATGCCCCAGCCCGCCTCGAAGGGGTCGCCCCACTGCTTTTCGGCGGAGAGCTGCCGCGCGATCTCGCCGCGCTGCTCCATCGTCGCCTCCTGCGAAAAATTGCCTTGGATGAGATCCTCATGCCCGTTACAGCCCGCCAACGCAGCCACAGATCCGAGCAAAACGACGGCGAGCACAACGCTCAGTACTTTTTTCATACTTACCTCCCTGTTGTTTTCTGGTTATAGTATACATGCATACGCCTCGGTTTGTCAAGAGGCGTTGCAAAAATCCTCACAAGATCATACCGCCAAACCGAGCGAGACAAGCGCATACAAGCCCGCCGCGGCGCCGAGCGCCAACCCGCACCAGGCAAGCACGCTCCGCGCGCGGCTGCAAGAACGTTTGACGCCGAGGGCGGAGGTCATAACGCCGACCACTGCCGCCGCGAGCAGGAATTTTTTGCCGAGCAGCACCATGCCGATTCCGAGCGGCAAGATCGCATACCGCCCGAGCAGATACAGCGCCGCATACAGCACGCACGCCGCCAACGAGACGACAAACCCCGCGACGCCCCAGCCCTCATGCCGCAGCGGAGCGGCAGCGCCGTATTTTGCCTGTTCGCTCTGTTTTTTTGCGGATCCTTCCATGACCTCTCCCGAAAAGGCAGCCGCACCCCCGAGGGGCGCGGCTACGCTGCGGAACGTTTACTTCTTCCTGTTTACATAGCTGGTATGCAGGATCTCGTGCGCGCGATGCGAACCGGGCGCCCCGAAGAAATCCTTATACAGCTTTTGCACGGCGGGGTTCTCGTGGCTCTTGCGGATCGTCGCCTTTGCGTCTTCGTCATACAACGCTTTGGCGCGCTCCGCACGCAAATCGACGATCCGGCGCGTGAACGCGCTCTGGATGGGCTGACCGCCGCCGTTGACGCAGCCGCCGGGGCAGCACATGACTTCCACAAACGTATAGTCGCACTCGCCCTTTTTGATCTTTTCGCACAGCTGCCTTGCGTTGGTGAGCCCGCTCGCCACGGCGACTTTCACTTTTACGCCGCTAAGATCGTACTCCGCCTCTTTGATGCCCTCGATGCCGCGGACTTCTTTGAATTCGACCGCGTCCAGCGGCTTGCCCGTGAGCGTTTCCGCCGCGGTACGCAGCGCCGCTTCCATGACGCCGCCCGTCGCCCCGAAGATGACGCCCGCGCCCGTAAACTCGCCGAGCGGGTCGTCGAACGTGCCGTCGGGCAATTCGTTGTACAGGATGCCCGAATTTTTGATCATCTTGGCAAGCTCGCGGGTCGTGAGCACGGCGTCGATATCGGGATACCCGCTCGCACTCTCGTGCAGGCGCGTCTTTTCAAACTTCTTCGCCGTGCAGGGCATGACGCCGACGACGTAAATGTTCTTCGGGTCGATCCCTTCTTTGTGCGCCCAGTACGTTTTGACAGTCGCTCCGAACATCTGCATCGGCGATTTGCAGGAGGAAAGGTTGGGGATGAGCTCGGGGTAATAGTACTCCACATAGCGGATCCAGCCCGGAGAGCAGCTCGTGAACATGGGCAGCGTGCCGCCCTCCTTCACGCGCTCCAAAAGTTCGTTCGCCTCCTCCATGATCGTGAGGTCGGCGCCGAAGTTCACGTCGAACACCTTATCAAAGCCGAGCATGCGCATGGCGGTGAACATTTTTCCTTCGGTGTTCGTGCCAACGGGATACCCGAATTCCTCGCCGATCGCGGCGCGGACGGCGGGAGCGGCAGCCACGACGACCACCTTTTCGGGATCGGCGATGGCGGCGCGCACGTTTTCGATCTCGTCGCGCTCGCGCAGGGCGCCGACGGGGCAGACGGCGATGCACTGCCCGCAGGCAACGCAGCTCGCATCCGCCAACGGCTCTTCGAACGCGCTGCCGATGTGCGTGGAGAACCCGCGGCGGACGGGCGCAATGACGCCGACCTGCTGCACCTTACGGCAGACGGCTACGCACCTGCGGCAGAGGATGCACTTTTCGTTATCGCGGATGAGATAGGACGTGGAAT
>CALWBR010000115.1 GCA_944376145.1 uncultured Clostridia bacterium
CCCGGCATGAAACGCCCGACGGCGCCCAAACCGCATAGGGGCAAGAAAAAGCTTTGCGCCGCCCTACCCGCCATTCTGCTGCCCACCTTCCTGCTCGGCTGCCTGCCTACCAAACACGAACAACCCGACACGGGCGAAAGAGAGATCTTTTTGACTTTTGACGACGGACCGACGGATTCGGTAACGCCGCTCGTGCTGGACATCCTGAAAAAGGAGGGCGTGCACGCGACCTTTTTTCTCATCGGCAGACAGGTACGCGGGCGGGAAGCCATCGTACGGCGGATCGCCGCCGAAGGGCACGCGATCGGCATCCACACCTATTCGCATGAATACGCAACGATCTACGCCTCCCCCGAGGCGCTGCGGCAGGATATCGCCCGCTGCCGCGCAGCCATCCGCACCGCCCTGCCCGCCTTCCGCGGAGAGCTGTACCGGTACCCCGGCGGTTCCTTCGGGCGAAGCGAACGGCTCAAAGACGCCGTCCGCCGCGAAGGACTGCGCGCCTACGACTGGAACGCCGCCACCGGCGATGCGGAACAGCCGACGCCGAATGCCGCGGCGCAATTGCGCAACGCCGTGCAAAGCAGCCGCTTGCGGCAGCGCGTCATCCTGCTGCAGCACGACGGCGTGCACCAGACAAGGACAGCCGTCTGCCTGCCACACATCATCGCCTATTTCCGCAAACACGGCTATCGTTTCAAAACATTGGAGGAAGACTGAAAAAGACGCCGTTTGGCGCCTTTCTATCACACATAGTACTTTGCAGATCAGCCGTTTAAACGCAACGTACCACGCAATTCGGCAACGGATCTGACATTATGACGATCCAACCAGGCATGCAGCCCTTCGATGATGCGGGGCATGGCAAGAGTATCGGTAAAGTTAGCCGTACCGACCTGCACGGCAGCCGCGCCCGCCATGATGAATTCGAGCGCATCCTCCGCACAGGTGATCCCGCCCATACCGATCACGGGGATCGTGACGGCATTGCACGCTTCAAACACCATGCGCACGGCGATCGGGCGGATGCCCGCCCCCGAAACGCCGCCCGTATTGTTGGCAAGAAGCGGTCTGCGGCGCTCTAAATCGATGACCATGCCCGTCAGGGTATTGATGAGCGAAAGGCAATCGGCACCCCCCTCCTGCGCCGCCGCGGCATTTGCCGCAATGCTCTCCACATTCGGCGAAAGTTTGACGATGAGCGGCGTGGTTTTGAGCGCTCCTTTCGCCGCCCGCGTGACCTCGCGCACGCTTTCGGGGCGGATGCCGAACGCCATGCCGCCGCACTTGACGTTGGGGCAGGAGATGTTCAGTTCGATCATATCCACGAGCCCGTCCAAGCGCGCGCAGATCGCTGCATAATCGTCCAGCGTACGCCCCGCGACGTTGGCTATGATCACCGTATCTTTTTCGCGCAAAAAGGGAAGATCGTCCCGAAGAAATTCCTCTACGCCGGGGTTTTGCAGCCCGACGGCATTGAGAATGACGCCGTACCCTTCCGCAATGCGGGGCGTGGGATTGCCGAGACGCGGCTCAAGCGTCAGCCCCTTAGTGCTGACCCCGCCCAGCACGCCGATATCATAAATTTCATTGAACTCTTTGCCAAACCCGAACGTACCGCTCGCCGCAATGACGGGGTTTTTAAAGGGTACGCCGCACAGCTCCACACGCAAATCCACCATCAGAGCTTCACCTCCCCGATCGCAAACACGGGTCCGTCCTTGCAGACACGGGCGTGTTCGCCGTTTTCAAGATCGCACACACACACGAGGCAGGCGCCGATGCCGCAGCCCATGCGCTCCTCCAGCGACACATAGCAAGGGGTCCGCACCCCGCGTTCGGCGAGCCCCGCCTTGAGCGCGCGCAGCATGGGCGCGGGACCGCAGGAAAGGATCACGTCCGGCTTTGCCGCGGAAAGATCGTCAAAAAACGCCTCGACCGCGTTCTTCTTTTCGCCGAACGAACCGTCGTCGGTGACGAGTACCGCCCGTTCACTGCCCGCACGGAACGCTTCTTCACCGCAGACGGCAGCCTTTGTACGGAAGCCGATATACGAATAGAATGTTTTGCCGCTGCCCGCGTACTCCTTTAACACGGAGATCATGGGGAAGACCCCGACCCCGCCGCCGACCAAAGCCACGCGGCGCTCCTCCTCCCGAAGCACGAACCCGTTGCCGAGCGGCAGCACGCAGGTGAGCGCGTCTCCCTCTTTGCATGCGGCAAGCCTGCGGGTGCCCGCTCCTTTACATTGATAACAGACCGTGACCGAATCCGCCGTGTATGCACAGATGGCGATGGGACGGCGCAAAAGATGCGCTCCGTCCCCGACGGAGAGATCCACAAACCGCCCGCAGCGCAGCCCCTCCACCGGCTCCGGCAGGGAGAAGGTCAGCCGAAACACGTTCTGTGCGACGGGAACGTTTTCACGCACCGTGACGCGAAGTTCTTTCATTGCAAAACTCCTCAATTTTTGTGTAACGCAGTACTACCGTAAAACGCGTCTGCCGCGCCCTGTTACCCTTTGATCGCGGCGTTGAGATCCGCCTTCATATCCAAACACGCGCGGCGCGCGGCAGCATCGAAGGGCATCCCTTTGTAGGCGTCCTTGCGGTATGCGCAGAGGATCCCGCGGGAAGAATTGACGATGCCGCCCGTTCCGTCCGCCTTAAAACAGACCTTCAAGTCCTCCGCCGTGCCGCCCTGCGCCCCGTAACCGGGGATAAGGAAGAAAGTGTGCGGCATTTCGCGGCGCAAGATCTCCGCCTGGGCGGGATGCGTCGCCCCGACCACGGCGCCGACACACGAATACCCGCTTGCGCCGACGAGCCCTTTGCCCCATTCTTCCACGAGCCCGCCCATATATTCGTAGACCGTTTTCCCGTTCTCCAACCGCAGATCCTGCAATTCGCCGCTGGACCGATTCGACGTTTTGACCAGCACAAAAATGCCCTTATCCCCTGCCGCCGCGCGATCCAAAAACGGCTTGATGCCGTCCGAACCGAGGTAGCCGTTCACCGTCAAAAAATCCGAATCGAACGCACGCACGGACGATGCGCCGATCGCCGTCTCTCCGAGGAACGCCTTGGCATAGCACTCCGCCGTGGCGCCGATATCGTTGCGCTTTGCGTCCGTGATGACGACAAGCCCCCGTTCTTTGGCATACGCAAGCGTACGCGCAAAGGCGCGCAGCCCTTCGACGCCGTACATCTCATAATAGGCGATCTGCACCTTCACCGCGGGAACGATGTCCGCGACCGCATCGATAAGCTTTTCGTTGAACGCGACGATCGCTTCCGCCGCGCCCTTGGCGTCGGACACGCCCGCACGCATCGCTTCGGGCAAGTAATCGAAGCTCGTATCCAGCCCGACGACGGTCGGGTTATCTTTTTCTGCTATTTTTTGCAAGAGCGTATCAATGATCATTGAGCAGCCTCCTCCGCCCCGTATTGCGCAAGATAAGCGCGCATGGCGGGAACATGTTCTTTACCGGGGATGACACCGTCATCCAAGGCGGCGATGATATCCAGCACGTTGACGATCGAGCAGACCTTGACGCCTTCCTCCTCGTATGCCTGCATGACCGCCGACTTTTCGCTGCCGAGCGCCTTTTCCATGCGGTCGACCGTGATGACCATGCCCGTGATATCGACTTTGGCAGCACCGCGCAATTTGGGCAGCACCTCTTTGAGCGCCTTGCCGCTGGTCATAACATCCTCGATGATGACGACCTTCGTACCGTCTGCAAGGGGCGCGCCGACGAACATGCCGCCTTCGCCGTGGTCTTTGACTTCTTTCCTGTCAAAGCAGTAGCCGACGTCCTGCCCGAACTTTTCATACAGGGCGATGGACGCGCTCACCGAAAGCGGGATCCCCTTGTACGCGGGTCCGAACAGCACGTCCGCTTGCAACCCGTTTTCATGGATGCAGTCCGCATAGAATTTGCCCAGCTGCCGAAGCTGCGCGCCCGTTTTGTATTCGCCCGCGTTCAAAAAATAGGGCGCGACTCTGCCGCTCTTCAACGTGAACGTGCCGAATTTCAGCACACCGCAATCCGCCAAAAAGCGGATAAACTCCTGTTTATAGGTCATGGTTTCCTCCGATTTATATGATTATGCGTGACATAGTACTATGGATCCAAGCAAATATATTACTTTTCAGCCGCAAATTTGATCACTCCGTCCACGATCGTGTATTTTACTTCGCCGTACACCTGCGTCCCCGCAAAGGGCGTGTTTTTGCCCTTGGATACAAATTGTTTCGGATCGATGCGCCACGCCGCCGCAAGATCGGCAAGCATGATATCCGCCGCCGCGCCTTCACGCAGCACGCCCCCTTCCAACCCGAGGATGCGCGCCGGCGCCGTGCTCATTTTTTCGGCAAGCTGTTCGAGCGTGAGCACGCCGCCGCGCACCAACGCCGTATACGAGAGGGCAAACGAAGTTTCGATGCCGCTGATGCCGAACGCGGCGAGATTGTACTCTACATTCTTTTCGTCCGCGTGATGCGGCGCATGGTCGGTGACGATGCAATCCAGCGTACCGTCGGCAAGCCCCTCTTTGATCGCCGCCACATCCGCCGCTTCCCGCAAGGGCGGGTTGACTTTTGTGTTCGCGTCAAACCCCGTAACGGCGTCATCCGTCAGCGTAAAGTAGTGCGGGCACGTCTCCGCCGTAACGCGCACGCCGCGCCTCTTTGCTTCGCGCAGCAACTGCACGGCGCCGCGCGTCGACACATGGCAGATATGCGCGCGCAACCCGAGCGTTTCGGCAAGGAGGATGACGCGCGCCACGTCGATCTCCTCCGCCGCCCGCGGGATCCCTTTCAGCCCGGCGAGCGTGCTGTTATATCCCTCGTTGACCACGCCGCCGTCAACGAGATTTTTATCCTCACAATGCGAAAGCGTGAGCATTCCGAACCCGGAAGCGTATTCCATGGCGAGGCGCAGGATCCGCGAATCGGCGACGGGACGCCCGTCATCGCTGAACGCGACCGCTCCCGCGTCCTTCATCTTCCCCATTTCGGAGAGGCGTTCCCCCTTCTCCCCCACCGTCATGGCGCCGACGGGATGCACTTTGCACAACCCGACTTCCCTGCCGCGGTTTACGATATAGGAAACGACCGCCGCGTTATCGCAGACTGGGTCGGTGTTCGGCATGCAGCAAACCTGCGTAAACCCGCCGTGCACCGCCGCAGCGCTGCCGCTGGCAATGTCCTCTTTGTATTCGTACCCCGGCTCCCGCAGGTGCACATGCATATCGATGAGCCCGGGGAAAACATGCAGACCCCGCGCGTCGATGACCTGCGCGTCGGGTGCGGACAGCGCCGAACCGATACGGACGATCTTGCCGTCTTTCAGCAGCAGATCGCAGAGCACAACACCCTCCGGCAGCACCGCCGTACCGCCCTTGATCAAGATCGCATTCATGCCTTTTCTCCTCCCTGTCTGTTTTTGCAGAGCAGAAACAGCAGCGCCATGCGCACGGCGACACCGTTCAAGACCTGTTCTTCGATGCGGCTGCTCTCCCCGTCGATCACGGCGGAAGTGAATTCCACGCCGCGGTTGACCGGACCCGGATGCATGACGATGCGGTCCCTGTCCGCAGCGGCAAGATCCGCCTCGTTCACGCCGTAATAGCGATTGTACTCCGAAAGCGACGGGAACAGCCCGCCCTGCATGCGCTCGAGCTGGATGCGCAGCCCCATGACGACGTTTGCGCCTGCAAGCGCCTCTTGTTTGCTCTTAGCGACCCGCGCGCCCATCTTTTCGATGCCCTGCGGCATCATGGTGGCGGGAGCGAACATGGTGACCTCCGCCCCGAGCTTTGTAAGCCCGAACAGATTGCTCTTTGCCACGCGCGAATGCAGGATATCGCCGAGGATGGCGACTTTCAGCCCTTTAAAAGAACCGAACTTCTCGCGCATGGTGTAAAAATCGAGCAGCGCCTGCGTGGGATGCTCGTTCATGCCGTCCCCGCCGTTGATCACCGACGCTTTGACGTTGCGCGCCAAAAGGTGCGGCGCCCCGCCCATCGG
>CALWBR010000116.1 GCA_944376145.1 uncultured Clostridia bacterium
CGAGCCGCTGCCGCCTCCGCAAATATTTTATCGGAACGAAGCGCATCCAAATCGCGCAAATGCGCCGAAGCAAGCACCGCTACCCCGCCGCGAATACAAGCGGAAGCAGCATCCAACTCTTCTTCGCACACCAATTCATCCGTAATGATAACATCGGGCCGCATGGCGCGCACGGCCGCCGTCAAAGCGTCCTGTTTGCGGGCATAGCGGATCACGTCGGAAAACGCCCCGGCATCCAACGCGCCCCCTGCCGTGATCTCGTTCCGTTCGTCACTGATCAGCACATTGATCGGCGCCCCCAAAGAAAACAACCGCGCCAAATCGCGTAAAATGGTCGTCTTGCCCCGCCCCGGTGCGGAGAGCAGCAATACGTTTGCGGGTCGGGCGGCAAGGCATGTCCTGTAGATCGCCTCCCCGCAGCCCAAGACCGCATGCGGAACGCGAATGTTGAGCGACGCGATATCCTTGACCGTAAACACGGCGCCGTTATCGTACACATACGTCCCCGCCAACCCGATGCGCTCCCCCTGCGCACCCGTCAAAAAGCCGCGCCGCAATTGTTCCGTTACGGAATAGAGAGAAAACTCGCTCACGCGGCAAACGATCTCCTCTATATCGGCAGGCTGCGCCACGAGCGCCGCACCCTGCCTGTCCGTCATGCCCGCGGCGGCAAGGTATGTATATCTCCCGCCGAAATTGAGCACGACCGGCTTACCCGTGCGCACACGCAGTTCATACACAAAATTGCGGTTGACGTTCCGCAATGCGGCAGCCAGCCTGTCCGGAAGAAAATCCAGCATCCCTCCCTCCTTGCTCGGCGTTTACCATATCATATTGCTTTGCCCGCCGCGATATGCGCACAGAAAAAAAGTGACCCGAAAATTCTTTCGGATCGCTCCACAAAAAAGAAGCGGAAGGGTCAAACGTTCCTTCCGCCTCGTACTTGGCTTAAAATACAAACACTAATTATTTGGATTCTTCCGTGGCAACAACTTCCCTGCCGTCATAATAGCCGCACTTTGCGCAGACCTTATGGGGCTGCTTGAGCTCATGGCAATGCGGGCACTCTACGAGCGTAGGGGCTGCCGCTTTGAAGCTCGCATACCTGGTATTCGTTCTCTGTTTGGATTGTTTCGACTTGGGTACAGCCATCTCCGTTCACCTCTTCTGACTTGTTTTACTACTGACTTGCAGGATTATACCCTATTCCAACGGGTTTGTCAACTTTTTTTACCGCGAAATGAAAAAGTTTACATCGTTTTGGCTTCAACAAGCTCTTTCGTTTCGCGCGCGATGACAAGCTCTTCGTTGGTGGGGATCACGAGCACTTTGACTTTCGAATCCGCACCGGAAATATCGTGGATGGAACCGTCGTTCTTCTGCTCGTTTTTAAGCGCATCGATCGTAATGCCGAAAAAGTCCATCCCGTCACAGATCGCACGGCGGACCTGCCAAGTGTTCTCACCTATGCCGGCGGTGAAGACGAGGCAATCAATGCCGTTCATGGCGGCTATGTACGAGCCGATGTACTTCTTCACGTTGTACACGAACACATCGATCGCAAGTTTTGCGCGCTCGTTCCCTTCGGCTGCCGCTTTGGTAAGATCGCGGAAGTCGCTGGAAACGCCGCTGATCCCTGCCACGCCGCACTCTTTGTTCAAATAATTGATGCAATCCAACATCGTGTAGTGCTTTTTGGCGGCAAGATATTCCAACACGGCAGGATCGATATCCCCCGAACGCGTCCCCATCGGAACGCCCGCAAGCGGCGTAAAGCCCATGCTCGTATCGATGCATTTACCGCCCGCAACAGCGCTGATAGACGAACCGCCGCCGAGATGGCAGGTAACGATCTTTGTTTCCTCAGCGGGGCGGCCCAAATATTTGATCGCCTCCTGCGAAACATATTTGTGGCTCGTGCCGTGGAAGCCGTAACGGCGCACTTTATATTCTTTATAATCGTTGTAATCGATCGCATACATATACGCATGCGGCGGCATCGTTGAATGGAATGCCGTATCGAACACGAGCCCCATGGGCGTATTGGGCATAACTTCGCGGCATGCCTCGATCCCGAGGATGTTTGCCGGCATGTGCAGCGGGGCAAGCTCAATGTTGGCGCGGCACTTTTCCATGACCTCATCGGTCAACAACACGGAGCGATTGAAATCCTCCGCGCTGTGCACGACGCGGTGCCCGACGGCATCGATCTCACTCATGGACTTGATCGCCCCGTACTTCTCGTTCACGAGCGCATCCAGCACAAGCTGCAGCGCGACTTTGTGGTTTGGCATGTCCTGCTCGATATCTGTTTCACCGCGGCTCGTTTTGTGCGTCAGCTTTGAACCGCGGATACCGATGCGTTCACAACCGCCTTTGGCGATCACGCTCTCCGTATCCATATCGATCAATTGATATTTCAAAGAAGAGCTCCCTGCGTTTACGACCAAAATTTTCATATCAAATTACTCCTTCCTTATTTGATTTGCGTCTGCAATGCGGAGATCGCGACCGCCGCAACCACATCGTCCGACTTGCAGCCGCGGGAAAGATCGTTGATCGGCTTGGCAAACCCTTGGCAAAGCGGACCGACCGCCTGGAAGCCGCCGAGGCGCTCGGTCAGCTTATAACCGATATTGCCTGCATCCAAATCGGGGAAGATCAGAACGTTGGCATGCCCCGCGACCTTTGAACCGGGCGCCTTCGATTTTGCAACGGAAGGTACGATCGCCGCATCGAGCTGCAGCTCGCCGTCGATAGCAAGGTCGGGTGCCTTTTCTTTCGCAAGAGCAAGCGCCGCCGTAACTTTATCGATATCCGCATGCTTTGCGCTGCCCTTCGTAGAGAAAGAGAGCATCGCCACACGCGGCTCGAGACCCGCGATCTGCTCGGCTGTCTTCGCCGAAATAACGGCGATATCCGCAAGCTGTTCGCTGGTCGGATTTTCATTCAACCCGCAATCGGCATAGATAAAAGCACCGTCTTTGCAATACTCGTTGCCTTCCGCAGGCGCAAGCATCAAAAAATAGCTGGATACCAGCGGCACACCGGGTGCAGCCTTCACGATCTGCAATCCGGGACGAAGCGTGTTTGCCGTAGAATGGCAAGCCCCCGAAACGAGCCCGTCTGCATCCCCCGCCTTGAGCATGAGCACACCGAAATACGTATTATCGTAGGAGAGCTTGTCCGCCTCCTCTTCCGTCATGCCTTTGGCTTTGCGCAGCGCGTACAAAAGCGCGGCATACTCTGCACGCTTCTCGCTCGTAGCAGGGTCGATGATCGTAACGCCGGTAAGATCGACGTTCGGGTTATCCTTGGCGATCTGCTCGGGGTTGCCAAGCAAAACGATTTTTGCGATCCCCTGTTCCGTTGCATCGGCAGCCGCTTTCACAACACGCGCATCTTCCCCTTCACACAAAACGATCGTCTTGTTCAGTTCCGCCGCTCTCTTTTTGATATCGCGCATTACCGGGTTTTCATTCATGCGCCGCTCCAGCGAATCATTGACTTCGTTGATCTTTTCTTTCAGTTTGTCAAAAAAGCCTGCCATACAACATTTTACCTCAATCGCTTTATTTTTTGCCGCAAGTACGCTATAATAAAAGCGCCGAAAGTTCGTATGCGGCATCCTTTTTAATTATATAACAATCGCTTTAAAAAGTAAAGGTTTTGAGAAAAAAAATGAAAATTTGCGGCATAATTTGCGAATACAATCCTCTGCACAACGGGCATTCCTATCTTATTGAAAAAGCCAAAGCCGAAAGCGGCTGCGATGCCGTCGTCTGCGTCATGAGCGGGAACTTTACCCAACGCGGAGAAGCCGCCGTGCTTGATAAATATACCCGTGCAGGGCATGCGATCTTGGCGGGCGCGGATGCCGTTATCGAATTGCCGACGGTATTTGCTCTCGCCCCCGCAGAGATCTTTGCCAAAGGGGGCGTACGCCTGCTCAACGCCATCCCCGAATTCAACACCCTTGCTTTTGGCTGCGAAACCGCGGACCGCGAGCGCTTTTTGGCGGCGGCAACGATAACGACGGAAGAAAATCGAGGCTTCAAACGGATCTTGCGCTTTCATTTAAAAGAAGGAAAAAGCTACACCCGTGCGCGCACCGATACCCTGTTGGATACGGGCGCCGCAGACGCGGCGGCACTCTTGCAACCGCCCAACAATATCCTGGGAGACGAATACCAAAAAGCATTGCTCGCCTGCGGCAGCCTGGCACAGATCCTTCCGATCAAACGCACCGGCGCCGACTACGCCGACGAAGAACTGTACAAAAACTTTTCTTCGGCAACAGCGATCCGCAATGCGGTACTGGAAGGGAAAGAACGCGCCGTTCGGAAAAACGTACCCGACTTTGTTGCCGACGATCTGTTTTCTTCGGCAACCGACGGAACCGTCTTTAAAAAAATCGCTGTTTATTGCGCTCTTTCAAAAAGCGCGGAACAGTTTGCCCGCATCCTCGATTGCTCGGAAGGATTAGAAAACCGCATCAAAGCGCTGGCAAAGGACAACCCTGATTACGATGCTTTGGTCGAAAAAACGACGACAAAGCGCTACATCTCTTCGCGGATCCGCCGCATATTGGCGGCTGCCGCTTTGGATATCTCGGAAGACCTTGTACGCAAAGCCCTGCGCGCGCCGCTGTACCTGAAGCTGCTTGCCGTAAACAACGACCGTGCCGACGAACTATTGTCTTCCTTCGGAAGAGCCGCCTTCCCCATGGTAGCACGCAAAGGCGATCTTTCCGCCCTTTCCGCGACGGCAAAAGAGGTTTATGAAAAAGACGTCCTTGCCGCAGATCTGTACGGGCTTGTCTGCGGACGAGCAGCTAACCGCTCGCAAACCATGTTTATCCGTAAATAATGTCACACATAGTACTTCACATAAAACAAAAAAGAGGCTCCGACAAGGAGTCTCTTTGAAAATGTTGTTCCGAGATCGATCTGTAAGCCGAGTTCTGTCGTGTACGGTCATCTATCTGGGATCGCCGTCGCCGGCGAACTCAAGCGATATTCACGGCAACCGCCGGACGAGCAGCCCCTATAGCGATTGCCCAATCTTGCACCGAACGGGGTTTACACAGCGCACCGCGTTACCGCGGCGCCGGTGAGCTCTTACCTCCCCTTTCCATCCTTGCAGATCGCTCTGCGGTCTGTTTCTGTTGCACTTTCCTTGGAGTCACCTCCACCGGACGTTATCCGGCGTCCTGCTCTATGGTGCTCGGACTTTCCTCACAGCTTTCACTGCGCGACCGTACGATCGGCTCGGAACAGACGCATTATACAACAAGCAACGCATTCTGTCAATAAAAGCAAGAAAAGTATTTTGCACAAACACTTGTTTTTTTATCAAAAGTGTACTAAAATAGATTTGTATCTGTCGGCGGGATCGCCGCATACAAAAAACAGTCGGAGGATCGATCCAGCATGAAAAAGACCAAAATTGTCTGCACCATGGGACCCGCTTGCCGCAACGAAGCAACCCTTACAAAAATGGCGCTTGCAGGCATGAACGTTGCCCGCCTCAACTTTTCACACGGGGATTACGAAGAACACAAAAAGAACATTGACCTTATCAAAAAAGTCCGCGAAAAGCTGAACATCCCGCTCCCGATCATGCTGGACACGAAAGGCCCCGAGCTGCGCATCAAAACATTCAAAGACCATAAGATCACCTTGAAAGAAGGCGACCCGTTTACCTTTACCACAGACGACATTGAAGGCGACCAAAGCAAAGTCTCCGTCTCCTATAAAGAGATCGTAGATGACCTTGAGCCGGGCGACACGATCCTTCTCAACAACGGACTGCTCGTATTCAAAGTCACGGAAGTAACCTCAACCGATGTTCATACGGAAGTCCTCGTCGGCGGCGATCTTTCAGACAAAAAGAGCATGTTCTTCCCCGGTAAAACGCTCAGTTTAAAGTACCTGAGCGAACAGGACAAGAACGATATCCTCTTCGGTATCGAACAAGGCATCGATTTTATTGCCTGCTCCTTTACTTCCAAAGCGCAAGACATCTTGGATATCCGCCAACTTTTGGAAGAGAACGGCAACCCCGATATCGACCTTATCGCTAAGATCGAAAGCCGCAGCGGCGTCAACAATATCGATGAGATCTTAGGCGTTGCCAACGGCATCATGGTCGCGCGCGGCGACCTGGGTGTGGAAGTTCCGTACGAAGAACTGCCGCAGATCCAAAAAATGCTCATTGACAAGTGCCGCCTGGCAAGCAAACGCTGCATCACCGCCACGGAAATGCTGGAATCCATGATCAACCAGCCCCGCCCCACCCGCGCCGAGATCTCCGACGTCGCCAACGCCGTTTACGACGGGACAAGCGCCGTGATGCTCTCGGGAGAGACTGCCGGAGGCAAATATCCCGTACAAGCAGTCGAAGCCATGGCGCGGATCTGTACGGAGACGGAAAAGCATTTAAAGACCCGCTACGACGAAGAACGCCCCACCATTCAAAGCCCTACGGACGCTCTTTCCCATTCCGCCTGCGTTTTGGCGGAAGATATCGGAGCCAAAGCGATCGTCGTGTGCTCCCGTTCCGGCGGCACGGCAAGACTTGTTTCCCGCTTCCGCCCCAACATCGATATCATCGGCATGACGATCGAGCCCATGTCCTACCGCAAGCTCGCCCTTTCCTGGGGCGTCATCCCGATGCTTGCGGAAGAATTTGATTCGATGGACGTACTTTTCTACTATGCCAAGCAAGCGGCGATCTCCTCCGGCTTGGTAAAAAAAGGCGACCGCATCGTCATTACGGGCGGGAACCCGAACGGAAAATCGGGCAACTCCAACGTCATCAACATCGTTCAGATCTGATCCGATACCCAAAAAGCGACAGCCGTTCCATTACCGGAACGGCTTTTTCTCTGCCATATAAAACTATAATACGGCGCACCACTTGCATGGCTCGCCGTATTATAGTGAGAGAATATGAAAAAAGTTTTTGGGTGGACGACCTTGTTTGTGCCTTTATTATAGCGCCTGTTTATGTTTGTTTTATGAAAAAAACATGAACAATACAAAAATTTTATTGCGAATATTTTGCACAAATACGCTCCGCTACGGCGACCCCGTCCGCGGCGGAACTCGTGATCCCGCCCGAATACCCGCACCCCTCTCCGCACGGATATACGCCCTGCAGGCGCACGCTTTCCAAGGTTGCCCCGCGCAGTATCCGCACCGGCGAAGAAAAACGCGTTTCAACTCCCGTCAACAATGCATCGGGGGCACTGAACCCGCACAGCTTTTTGTTCATGGAACCGATCGCGGCACGCATCCCCTCCTCGACCGCGGCGGGCAGCAATTTGCCAAGATCGCAAAACGCTGTTCCCGCGGAATAGGTAGGCAGCACCTCTCCGAACGCTCTGCTTTCGCGGCGCTCCAAAAAATCTTCGACACGCTGCACCGGCGCGGCATAGCTGCCGCCTGCCGCCAAATATGCACGGCACTCTAAGCTCCGTTGAAACCGCACCCCGTCCAGCACGTCCCCTCTGTAATAATCTTCCAGCCCCACGCCGACAAGCAGCGCGCTGTTCGCGTTGACCCCCGCCCTTGCGTGATCGCTCATACCGTTGGTGACTACGCCGCCCTCTTCGCTTGCCGCAGGGATCACGACGCCGCCCGGACACATGCAAAACGTAAACGCCGTCCGATCCCCTACCCGTTCGGAAAGTTTATAGTCGGCAGGAGGAAGAAAAGCGGCAGCATCCCCGTATTGCGCCGCATCAATGCGCTGCTGCAGGTGCTCGATACGCGCACCGACTGCGAAGGGGCGCGCTTCCATGGCAAACCCTCGCCGCGCAAGCATCGCAAACGTATCGCGGCTGCTGTGACCGATCGCCAAAACCACTTCGCTTACGGGCAATTCATACACAGCGTCTTTTTTCAGATCACGCAACCGCACCGCCCGCGCGGCACCGTTTTCCGCAAAAATATCTTCCATGCGGGTATGAAACAAAAAATTTGCGCCGCCGCGCAAAAGATGCTCACGCATGGCGACGAGCACCCCGCGCAATTTGTCGCTGCCGATATGCGGTTTGCTCAAATACGCGATCTCTTCCGGCGCTCCGAACCGCACAAACGTATCCAAAACCTCACGGTTGCGCGGATCCTTCGTTTGCGTATTCAGCTTCCCGTCCGAAAACGTTCCCGCTCCGCCTTCGCCGAACTGTACGTTGCAATCCGTATCCAAAGCACCGCCTTTAAAAAAGGCGGCATTCCGTTCCGCTCGTTCCTCTACC
>CALWBR010000117.1 GCA_944376145.1 uncultured Clostridia bacterium
TCATCTTCCAATAAAAACACGCGTTTATCCACAACGATCCTCCCGCGCGGAGAGCGAACGCTCCCCGCGTTTATTATAACACAGAACGCCGCGCACGCGCAAGTTTTTCAAAAAAGCTCAGTCAAAAGCGTGCGCCACATAGGTGAGATGGTCCGCCGCGCGCTCCAAATTGCAGACGAGGTTGATGAACACCCCGCTCGATTCGGGCTTGCATTTGCCCTCGTTCAGGCGTTCGATGTGGTCGTTGACCATCTCTTTGCGGGCGGCGTCTATCTCAGACTCCACACTGTCGACGGCGCGGACGGCGGTGATATCCTTTTGGGCGAACACCTCCATCGTTTTGCCGTACAATTGCTCGATCTTTTCATACATCTCCCGCAGCGATTTGACGACGATGGGAGAAAAGGCGATCCCCTTTTTGCAGCAGGAACGGGTATACTTGGTGATGTTATCCGCAAGCTCGCTGATACGCGCGATGTCGCCCGTGGCGTGGTGCAGCGCGTAGATCGTGCGCTCGTCCGCCTCGGACGTATCCTCGGAGGAAACTTTGATCAGGTACGCAACGATCCTGCGCTCCATATCGGCGACGTTCGCGTTGAGAGAAGCAACTTCTTCCGCCGCCCCCTCGTTGCGGTCGATGAACCCGCCGAACGCCGTTTTCAGCGCCTCCATTGCCGTATCCGCCATGCGCGCAACGGCTTTGTTCGCCTGCCCGACGGCGATCGTGGGCGAGGCGATAAAGCGATCGTCCAAAAGCTTTTCGGGCGAGGCTTCCCCTTCCTGCGCGACCGCGCCCTTTTTGTCGCGGATGAGCTTGGTCGCAACCGACACGAACACTTTGATAAACGGCAGGAACAGCGCCGTGCACACCACATTGAAGAAGGTGTGGAAGAGCGCGATCTGCAACCCGGGCTTATCGGGGAACCACGAGCCGAGCGTCGCGTTCAAAAATCCCGGCCAGCACAGCAGGAACACGGAGAAAATGACGGTGCCGAACACGTTGAACATGAGGTGGATGAGCGCCGCGCGCTTGGCGTTCGTGTTTGCGCCGATGGAGGAAAGCAGCGCGGTGACGCAGGTGCCGATGTTGGTGCCCAACACCAAAAACAGCACGCCGCTGTTGGCGGGGTTGCCGATCGCAAGCCCTGCCGCCGCCATCTGCACGATAATGGTCGTAACGGCGGAGCTGGACTGCACGATCGCCGTGATGACCACGCCCGCCAAAAGCAGCACGATGCGCAGATCCACGCTCTGCAAAAAGCTGCGCAGCGCCTCCGACTTGGCAAAATCGTCCATCGCCATGCCCATGTACTCCAAGCCGAGGAACACCAGCCCTAGCCCCGCCAGCAAAAGACCGATGTTTTTGGTCTTTTCCTTTTTGGCGAGCATGTTCATGAAAATGCCCACGCAGGCAAAAACGGTGATGAACTCGATGAACGGAATATCGGCGATGACCGAAAAATAGGCGGTGATGGTGGTACCGATGTTCGCACCCATGATGATCGCCGTCGCCGAAAAGAGAGACATCAGCCCCGCGTTGACGAAACCGACGACCATGACGGTCGTTGCCGACGAGCTTTGGATGATCGCCGTGACGCCCGCGCCGATGCCCACGCCGATAAAGCGGTTTTTGCCCGTTTTATCGAACCAGCCGCGCAGGCGGTTGGTCGCCATCTTTTCAATGTTGTCGGAAAGGACCTTGAACCCGAACAAGAACGCGCCCAAGCCGCCGAGCAGCGCCACGACGGCGAGGATATAGTCCATCGCGCCCATGTCGACAAATTCCAGTGCCCCTGCTGCCAGCAGTTGCCCCATGCTCATACAAACTTCTCCTTTGCAATAGCTTTTTTCTCTCTCTGCAAAAAAATGCCTCTGTTGCCATTGTAAAGGAAAGTTGTATAATACACTTGTAAAATTTGTAATAAATTTGTAATATTTTTCTAAGAAGGAAAATACACCCTTCACCGAGTTGTATTATACAATTTGCCGCCGCTGTCTTCACCTTCCCTGCGAAGGGGGGAAGGCTTGGTTTCGTCCTTTTTCGCCTTCCCCTTGACGGGGAAGGGGGACCGCTTGCGGTGGATGAGGTGATTTCTCTACCTCATTTACGCCCCTCATCCGCCCCTTCGGGGCACCTTCCCCACGAGGGGGAAGGCTTGTATTGATATAATTTTCTGCAAAAGCAAAAACCGCGCTTTTTGCTTTTGCACCTTGCGCCGCGCGGGCGGTGTGGCGGAAGTGGGTGAAGCCGCGGCATTTTGATAACGGTGTGCCCTGAAAGATGCCGCGGCGAGGGAGAAAACGCCGCCGAGCCGCCTTCGCGGCGAACGGCGGTGTCTCTCTCAAACTCACGGAAAAAAGTTTTGTCAGCTCAAAACTTTTTTCGTGAACCTTTTCGTGAACCCCTCAGTTCAGCTTCTTGTGCTCGCCCGTGAGCATGAACAACACCCACTCGGCGATGTTGGTGGCGTGATCGCCGATCTTTTCAAGATACTTTGCGATCATGAGCATATCCAGCGCCTGTTCGCCGTTCTCGTCGTCATCGATCTCCTTGTAGACGATGTGCGTAAGCTTCTTTTTGACTTCGTCGAACAGATCGTCCACGGCGTCGTCGGCGCGGCAGGTCTCCTTGGCGAGCTCCATGTTGCGCTCCACGAAACTTTCGGCAGCGGAGGCGACCATGTCCTTGACGCGCTCCGCCATGTCGTAGATCTCCGTCGGGATGTCGGCATAGGGAAGCTGGCTCATTTTGACGACGAGTTCGCCGATGTCCACCGCCTGGTCGGCAATGCGCTCCATGTCCGTGACCATTTTCATGGCGGAGGTCACGAACAGCAGATCGCTCGCCACGGGCTGCTGCTTCAAAATGATCTTGAGGCAGAGGCGCTCGATCTCCGCCTCCTTTTCGTCGACGGCGGATTCCAGGTTTTTGATCTCGCCGGCGAGCGACGTATTCTGCTGTTCGAGCGCGACGGCTGCGTCTGCGATCGCGCGGCAATTGAGCCTGCCCATT
Source organism: uncultured Clostridia bacterium (assembly GCA_944376145.1). Lineage (GTDB taxonomy): Bacteria > Bacillota > Clostridia > Christensenellales > Borkfalkiaceae > Borkfalkia. Next base: position 3,014 of record CALWBR010000117.1, read on the forward strand.
TCGGTGAGCAGTTCCTTCAACTCGGCAAGCTGTTCGTCGAATTGTCTTCTGGTCATATCAACCGAACCTCCCCGTGATATAGTCTTCGGTGCGCTTGTCGGCAGGGCGGTTGAACACGTCGTCCGTTTTGCCGTACTCGATGAGATCGCCCAAAAGGAAGAACGCCGTCTTATCCGAAATGCGCGCCGCCTGCTGCATGTTGTGCGTGACGATGACGATGGTATAATCCTTTTTCAGATCCTGCGCCAGCTCCTCGATCTTGGACGTGGAGATCGGGTCGAGCGCGGAAGTCGGCTCGTCCATCAGCACCACTTCGGGCTCGACGGCGAGGGTTCGCGCGATGCAAAGGCGCTGCTGCTGCCCGCCCGAAAGCCCGAGCGCGCTCTTTTTCAGCCTGTCTTTGAGCTCGTCCCAGATCGCCGCCTGCCGCAGCGAGCGCTCGACGATCTCGTCCAGCTCCGCCTTTTTGCGGATGCCGTGCGTGCGCGGCCCGTAGGCGATGTTGTCGTACACGCTCATGGGGAAGGGGTTGGGCTTTTGGAAAACCATGCCCACGCGCTTGCGCAGCGTGTTGATATCCACTTTCCCGTACAGATCCACGCCGTCGATGAGCACCTCACCCGTGATCTTGCAGTCGGGGATGAGGTCGTTCATACGGTTGAGCGTCTTCAAAAAGGTGGATTTGCCGCAGCCGGAAGGACCGATGAACGCGGTGATCTCCTTTTCGCGGATCTCCATGCCGATGTTTTTGAGCGCCCAGAATTTGCCGTAATAGAGATTGAGCTCGTTCACTTTGAACTTGACGGGCTTCTCCTCCCCGTCCGCGCCGACGGCGGCATGCTCCGTTCCCGTGCGCGCCGTTTTGAAAGCGTGCCCGGCGCTCTCGACTTTGATGCCGCTCTTTGCAAACGCGTCGGCGGGCGCCGCCTCTGCCTCGGCGGCGGGCGCCTCCTGCGGCGCGGCGGCATTTTTCTTTTTAAAAAGATCGAACTTCACTGTTTAGTACTCCTTTTTCAGCTTGTTCCCGATAAACTCCGCCAACCCGTTGATGATGACGGTGAGGATGATGAGGACCGTAGCGACCGCCCACGCCTCGCCGAGGAAGTCGTTGCCCTCGTTGATCAGCGCGTACAGATACACCGTGAGCGTGCTGCCGCTCTGCATCAGCCCCGAAGGATACGCCGGGTCGAGCGTGGCGCCTGCCGTATACACGAGCGCCATCGTTTCCCCGACCACGCGGCCAAGACCTAAGATGATGCCCGATATGATGCCGGGTACCGCCGCGGGCAGGATGATGCGGAAGATGGTGCGCAGCTTGCCCGCGCCGAGCGCGAAGGAGCCTTCGCGGAAGGAGTCGGGCACGGCTTTGAGCGCCTCCTCGGTGGTGCGCATGATCAGCGGCATGATCATCATCGCCATCGTGATCGCACCGCCGAGCAGCGTGTTGCCCCAGCCGAGCATGCGGACAAAAAAGATCATACCGAAGATCCCGTAGACGATGGACGGGATACCCGCGAGCGTTTCGGCGGCGATGCGCACGATCTTGACGAAGACGTTCGTCGATTTTGCGTACTCGACCATGAAGATCGCCGCAAAGATGCCGACAACGCCCGCCATGATCAAAGAGAAGAACGCGATCGTGAGCGTATTGATGAGCGCCGGCATCATGGACACGTTGCTCGACGTGTGCTCCCAGGCGAACAGTTCGAAACGGAAGTTCGCAAAACCCTGGATCGCCGTATACAGCAGGATCCACAGCACCGCCCCGAGCGTGATCGCCGTTGCCAGCAAAATCAGGATGAGCATCGTGAACGAGCCCGGTTTTTTGCAGTATGCGTGGAATTTATCGCTCACGCGCTGCCGGTTGATGGGAACGATTTGGGAAACATCCACTTCCCCTTCGCGTAAAACCAATTCTTTTGCCATGGTCCCCTCCTTACCTCGCCTTCTTTTTCAACAGCATGATCAAAACGGTGATGATCAAAACGAACACGAACAACACCGCCGCACAGCCGACGAGCGCTTCCAGCCGAAGCCCGGAAGAGTAGCCCATGCCCGAGGAGATCGCCGACGCGAGCGTGACGAACGGGTCGGTCAGCGAAGTGGGGAACTGCGCGATGTTGCCGCACAGAAGGGTGATCGCCGCCGTTTCGCCGATGGCGCGCCCGACGCCCAAAATGATCGCCGTCATGACGCCCGAGCTTGCCGCGGGGAACATGGTGCGGAAGATGGCGCGCTCCTTGGTGGCGCCCAGCGCCAGCGAGCCTTCGTAATAGCTTTTGGGCACGGCGCGCAGCGAATTTTCGGTGATGCTGATGATGGTGGGCAGGATCATGACGCCGAGCACGAGCGAGCTTGTGATCAGGTTGAACCCCGCCCCGCCGAACGCGTTGCGGACGAGCGGGATGACGACCTTCAAGCCGAAATACCCGTACACGATGGACGGGATGCCCGCCAAAATGTTGGTGAGCGGCTTCAAAAACTTATACAGCCACCGCGGGCAGTAGAACGCCATGAATACCGCCGTCAGAAGCCCGATGGGCACGCCGACGACGAGCGCGCCGACCGTGGACAGGCAGGTGCCGACGATCAAAGTGCCGATGCCGAACAGATCCATGCCGAGCGCCCAATCTTCTCCGAAGAAGAAGTTGATCCAGCCGATCTCGGAAACGCCCGGGATCGCGCGCGCAAACAAATAGATACAAATGACCAGGACCGCCGCCACAAAGATGACCGCCGCGATCGCAAAGATCACTTTCATCCCGACCTCGCGGACAGCCGCGCCGACATGGATCTTGGCGACGCTCTCTTCGGCGGCGGCTTGCGCTTGCTGTTGCATAATTTCTCCTCTTGTTAAGATCTTTTTTACTCACAGAGTGCGGGCTTGGTAGACCCAACCCCGCACTTTCGTTTTATCCTGTTGTTCTATCGTTCGGTTCAGGCATTGAGATCCGACCAGTTCTCCACGACGCCCGTGTAGATGTTTTTGAGCTGCTCGGTCGTCAGGTTCGTAACGGTGTTCTCCGTGTTGACGATGATCGCGATCCCGTCGGCGCAGAGCTGGTAGATCGTGCCGTCCCACGTATGCCCGTCGCCCTCTTCTTTCTTCATGTCCTCTTCGGAGACCTCGGAGGAAGCAAAGCCGATATCGTAGGTGCCGTTCACCGCGTTCTGCCTGCCCGTGCCCGAGCCCGTGCCTTCGTAACTGATGTCAACGGTGATGTCCTTTGCCGCCAAGAGCTCTTCGAACACCGTGATCAGGCAAGGATCGCCGGCGTCGCTGTCTTGGCTCATCAGAGACTGCACGGACGTGGAACCGCCGATATCCAGCTCCGTAACGGTCAGGCTGTCGGGAACGGTATACGCCGCCGCGTCCGTTTTCGTCGAAACATAGCCGTACACCGTGATGGCGTCCTGCGCCTCTTTGCTCTCCAAAAATTCCACGAATTCGCGCAAGAGGTCGTTCGATTCGTACGTCGCCTTCTGGTACATCATCTCAAACGGACGCCAGACCGTGTATTCCTTGGAAACAACGTTCGCCACCGTAGGCTCGACGCCGTCGATCGACACCGCCTTCACGCTGTCATCCAGCGAGCCGAGGGAAATGTAGCCGATGCCGTTGGGGTCATCCATGACCGCGTTCAAAACCGCGCCCGTGGTGCTCAGCCCCGCCCCGGCGGATACCAGGTCGGTATCCTTGATCCCGAGCAGCTCGAGGAACGCATCCCGCGTGCCCGAACCGGACTCACGGTTGTACACATTGATCGCATCACCGCCGCCGCAGCCGACTGCCGCAACGCCGATCCCGCATGCAAGCGCAAGGCTTGCGATTGCCATGAAGATCTTCTTCATGTACTATATTACTCCTTTCGAATTTGTGCTTTCAGTATAACGCCCGGAAATATAAACCCTTCGCGTATCTTGTAATAAAATTGTAAAAAGATGTAAAAAAAATCCTCGGT
>CALWBR010000118.1 GCA_944376145.1 uncultured Clostridia bacterium
GTCGCTTCCTCCGCCTGTTCTCGCAGCGCCGCAACATCACGGTAGGTCCCGCAATACAGCCCGGCAAGATACGCGGCGCCGCGCGCGGTCGTCTCCGCACAGGCAGGGCGCACAACTTCCGCGCCGAGAATATCCGCTTGAAACTGCATCAAAAAATCATTGGCGCTTGCCCCGCCGTCTACGCACAGCCGTGCGATCACGGTGCGAAGATCCTGTTCCATGGCATGCACGATATCAAAAACCTGCAACGCGATCGATTCCAGCGCCGCACGCACGATATGCGCCGCCGTTGTGCCGCGCGTGATGCCGCAGATCGTCCCCCTGCACTCGGCGTCCCAATGCGGCGCGCCCAGCCCTACAAACGCAGGCACAAAACTCACGCCGCCCGTATCGGGCACCGACCTTGCGATCGCCTCGGTCTCTTTTGCGGAAGAAACGAGCCCGAGCCCGTCTCGAAGCCACTGCACGGCTGCACCGCCCACAAACACGCTTCCTTCAAGCGCATACCGCGGCTCTTGCAAGGACGCCGCCAATGTCGTGATCAGCCCGTTTTCCGAACGAACGGCACGGCTGCCCGTGTTCACAAGCAAAAAACAACCCGTTCCGTACGTCGTTTTCCCTGCCCCTTCTTCCGTACAAAGATGCCCGAACAGCGCCCCCTGCTGGTCGCCGACCGCCGCACAGATCGGCACCTCCGCCCCGATAAACTGCGCATCCATCCTGCCAAAATCCGCACCGGACGGCAGCACCTTCGGCAAAATACCCATCGGTATCCCGAACAACTTACACAGCCCCTCATCCCACTCCCGCGTATGGATGTTAAACAACATTGTTCGGGAGGCATTGGTATAGTCGGTCGCATGGACCTTTCCGCTCGTAAGATACCAAATAAGATAGGTATCGACCGTGCCGAACAACAGATCCCCGCGTTCGGCGCGCTCGCGCGCAAAAGGCACGTTGTCCAACAGCCATTTCAGCTTCGACGCCGAAAAATAGGCATCCGTGCGCAGCCCGGTGCGATCGTAAATAAATTCTTTATGCGTGCAAGCAAGCTGTTCGCAAAACGATGCGGTGCGACGGCACTGCCAAACGATCGCATTGTAGACAGGCTTACCCGTGAATTTATCCCACAAAAGCACCGTTTCGCGTTGATTGGCGACCCCGACTGCCGCAAGCTCTTCCGCCCGTACACCGCTCTCTTTCAGCACCGCACGCAGCGCATTCAGCTGCGAAGACAAGATCGCGCGCGGATCGTGCTCGACCCAGCCCGGTCTCGGATAGATCTGCGGAAACTCTTCCTGCGCGGAAGCAACAAGCATCCCCCGCCCGTCAAAGAGCAGCGCCCGCGAACTGGTCGTACCCTGATCAAGCGCCGCAATGTATTTTTTCATTTCTCCTCCGCGCTCAAAAGGCATCCTTTTCCAACTTGCGCCACCTGCGCGCAATAAAATGCATCCGCCAGGAAAGCGGCACAAGCTTCGGCACGCGGGCGATCGCCTTGTTCCAAAACCCGGGGATACAAATGCGTTTGTTCTTGGCGACGGCGGCAAGACCTTTGCGGGCGACATACTGCGGCGATTTTGCCGAAAGCTTGCCCCACAGCCCCTGCCCCTTGATATCCGCAACGATATCGGGACGGGTCGGAATACCGCCCGGCTGCACCACCGTCACTTTTACGCCTCGTCCCTTCATTTCCAGCCGAAGGGAAGAGAAAAAGCTCGCAAGCGCCGCCTTTGTAGCGCTGTAGATCGCAAAATACGGCATGGGATAGACCCCGGACAAACTACCGACCGTAACGATCTCCAACGCCGGATCTCTGTGCGCCAACACAAAGTGCGTGACACACAGTGTACCCTCAAGGTTGACACGGCACTGAAACGCGATCTTTTCCCTCGAATACCGTTCAAACGCCTTTTGTATATCCGCCCCGGCTACGTTGCACAGCCCCGCAAATGTATAGCCGCATTCTTCAACATGGCGGAACAGCGCCTCGCGCGAATCCGTACTCGTCAGATCGCAGGGGAAGGATTCGATACGGATCGACGGATACTTTTGTGAAAGCTCCCGCTTGAGAGAAGCAAGCCGTTCCGCGCTGCGCGCCGTCAAAAAAAGGTTCCCCTTTTCGCCACAGGCAAAAGCAAACGCACGCCCCAGCCCGCCGCACGCACCGGTAATAAAAATAAAGCTGTTTTCCCCTGCCGTTTTCATATTTTTTATTGTAGCACAAAACGAACGCAAAGTAAAGCGGCGCGCAAAAATACCTCCGCCAAAATCACTTTGCCCCATTTTACTTGACTTTACGGCGGGCGCATATTATAATAATCGGAAACATTTATCAGGAGAACTTACCATGCGTGTACTTGCGATCAACGATATATCCTGCGTCGGAAAATGTTCACTGACCGTTGCCCTTCCCATCATTGCGGCAAGCGGCGTTACTTGCGACATCCTGCCCACGGCGATCCTCTCCACTCATACCGGAGGATTCACGGGGTATACGTTCCGCGATCTTTCCGAAGACATTCCGGCAATCATTGCGCACTGGAAAACCCTCGGACTCCGGTACGACATCATTATCAGCGGCTATCTCGGCAGCATCGACCAGATCGAAATGGTCAAGACCGTCAAGCACGAGCTTTTAAAAAAGGACGGGCTGATGATCGTAGACCCCGTAATGGGCGACAACGGAAAACTGTATGTACACTTTGATCAACCCTTCGTCGAACAAATGAAAGGGCTGTGCCGCGAAGCCGACGTCATCGTACCGAACCTCACGGAAGCGTGCGCCTTGACCGACACCCCGTATGCAGACGGCTGCGATTATCAAAGCCTTCTCAAAAAGCTGCGCACTCTTTGCCCGCGCCCTTCCGTCACCGGATGCGACGAACAAAAAGACGGCAAAACGATCTGCTCGGTCTACTATACGGATGAAACGGGGGCGATCAAGACCTATGCGACCGAAAAGATCGAAGGCTCCTTCCACGGTGCAGGCGACGTGTATGCAAGCGCCCTTGTCGGCGCGCTGGCGCGCGGAACGGATACCGATACCGCCGTACGGCTTGCCGCCGATTTTACGACCGCCTCCATCCGGCAAACGAAAGAAGACGGCACGGAAGCGCGCTACGGGCTGAATTCGGAAAGCTGCACCCTGGCTTTTTTGCAAGCACTCGACCGCGCGGCAAAAGGCGCCAAATAACGGCACGTTCCGTGAAATTATTTCCAAACCGAAAAAACCCGCACAAATGCTTGCCTTCCTACCCCTTTTGACATATAATAGAATATAGAAAACGGGTGCGGCGCACCCAGCATAACACGACTTAAAAAGGTCTGCGGTGTTCGGGGTTCGAAATACCTTAATCCACATTATTTTTCAGGGACCGCTTGTAAAGTCCGTGCCGATAGGTAAGGTCTGTTTTTGAACGGAAAATCTGATGCGGCAAGGCGGCGGACCCACCTGCGAGAGCGGGTTAACACTTTTTCGTTCTGCGGCACATGCGGATCTCTTTTTACACAAACGACCGGCAAAGCGGCGGGCACAGAATGCTGTGCCCGCCGCCTTTTTAATCCGACATCTGCTTTTTAAAGCTCTGCATCAAAAAGCGCAACCCTTCCAACTGTTCCTGCAATTCTCTCCCCGTATCCGTATCGCTGACAAGCAAGCGCTTTTCGCGCGTTTCGAAAACGGTGACCTCCGAATGGATATCACTGCGCTGTTCGATCGCCTTTTCAATGGAATCGAAGGGCTCGTGCGCGCACAGGCGCAGCCCGTGCGAATTGTAAATGAGCGTATACCCTGCAATGCCCGTCTTTTCATGATACGCTTTGCAAAAGCCGCCATCGATCACGATGAGCTTCCCCTCCGCTTTGACGGGGTTTTCACCCAGCTTGGTACGCACGGGCACGTGCCCGTTGATGATATGGCTGTACTGCCCTTCGATACCGAAATCCTTCAAGACCCGTTCGCAAAAACTTTTGCGCTTGCAATAGACATAATAACTGTTGTCCTGTTCCTTATGGAAAGCGGGGTCATCGATGTACAGCCTTTCAAACGTTGTGATCTTTTCCCGCCCGTACAACGGCGAACAGCGCCCGCACCAAAGGTAGAAAAAGAAGTCCAACGCCTCCTCGTCTTCACCGCCGCCGCAAAACGCCGCATAAGCACGGCGGACGGTACGGTCGCAATAATCGAGCAGATCCCTCCCCTCATGCCCGCAAAAATTCATATACGAGCCATCCGGCTCCAACGGAACGCAGCCATGAAAAATGAGGTTGTTGTTGCAGATCTTATACGCCGAACCATGGCTCATGAGAAAAGCGATGTGGCGGGAAAGTTTTTCACTGGAACGGAAAGAACGTTTGAGCGAATCGATGACGTCGCGTTCCGTTTTCGTAAACGCAAGCGGCGCCGCGGGGTCAACATTCGGAAAAGAAGCGTCGCCAAGCTTCGCCCCGCAGAAGGTGCCCGCGGCAAAGTCGACCTTCTTTAAAATGTTGCGGCTTTCCATTCCGTATTCGGGGCGGCGCTCAATGATGCGCCCCTCGGCTTTGAGCTGCATCAAAAAGGCGGCTTTCCGCATCTTTGCCAGCAAACGGACGGAATCCCCCGCCGTCTTCGGATCGGTACCGACGGGATAAAAACGCGGATCGTCATCCATCTCTTCGGCGGCATAGAGAGAAAGTTTGCGCAGCGAGATCCCATATCCTTCTTCCAAAAGGTCGGCATTATCGTATTTTAAGGAGAGGTCGACGACGCTGAGCATGCTCGCCTCGTTGCCCATGTGCGCCCCCATCCACTGGATATCATGGTTCCCCCACTGCACGTCCGCATTGTGGTGCGCGATCAAAAGATCCATGATCTTATCCGGATTTTCGCCTCGGTCGTACACATCGCCCACAATATGCAAACTGTCCGCCGCAAGGCGCTTGATCAGATCGGTGATGGCAATAACAAACGCTTCCGCCCTTCCCAATTCAATGATGGACGTAAAGATCTCGCTGTAATACGCCTCCTTGTCAAAGTCATCGCGGTCCATATTGATGAGCTCATCGATGATGTAGTCAAAATAAGGCGGCAACGCCTTGCGTACCTTACTGCGAGTATATTTGGACGCAACGGAACGGCACACTTCCACAAGCCTGTGCAGCTGCGCCAAAAACCACGCCTTGCCCGCCGCCCGCTGCGCCTTTTTTTCCGCCATGATCGCACTCGGATAATAAATGAGCGTGGCGAACTCATCCCGTTCACGCTTGCTCATCGTATTGCCGTACAGCCGTTCCACTTTTTCGCGGATCACGCCCGAGCAATTGTTCATGATATGGCAAAACGCCTCGTACTCGCCATGCAAGTCACTCATGAAATGTTCCGTCCCCTTCGGCAACCGCAGGATCGCTTCAATGTTGATCATTTCCGTTGCCGCCGCCTGTACAGTCGGGTACTTTTCACGGATCAGGCGCAAATATTCCCTGTCTCTTCGGTTGACGTTTTTTTGCATTGCCTTCCCCCTTCCAAACTTTCTTTACCTGTATTATACAATATCGGACGCTCAAAAAAAAGAGGTTTTTCAAAAAAAACCGAAAAAAATTACAACGGGCAGGCGCATTTCCGCGCCTGCCCTCCCTATTCCTTTCAATCCAAACTCGTTTCAAGCGGAAACTCTACATAGAACGTGCTGCCGCACCCCACTTCGCTCTCTACCCCGTAAGCAAAGCCGTGTTTGACAAGGATCGTTTTTACGATCGAGAGCCCGAGACCCGTTCCTTTAATGGGACGTTTGTGCGCGTCGGTAGAACGATAGTACCGATCCCAGATCGTTTCCCGCTCTTCGGGAACAATGCCTCTTCCCGTATCGGTGACCGTAAAGCGGATCGTACCGCCCTCCGCATGCAGCCCGACGGCGATCTTTTTGTCATTCCCCGTGTAATTGACGGCGTTCCCGATCAAATTGTACACGACCTGTTCGATCTTTTCCAGATCGGCACGCGTGTATAAATCACGGTCGATCGAGCTCTCAATGGTATATCCCTGCGTCTCCGTGAGATAACCGAAACGCTCTAAAACCGTAGACACGATATCGGACAAGTCAAACGCCCGCACTTTGAGCGTGTCCATCCCCGAACGGATCTTGGAAAGGTTTAAAACATCGTTGATCAGCGACGTGAGCCTGTCCGACTCGTCAATGATGACTTGCGTATGGCGCACACGCTTTTCCGGATCCGCACCGGAGATCTCCTGGATCATGGAGGCATACGCCTTGATCATAGTCAGCGGCGTTTTCAGATCGTGTGTAACGTTCGCAAGCACCTCGCGCTGCAGCTCGTCCGATTTGCCGATCTCTTCCTTGGCATAATCCAACGTTTCGGCAAGCGCGTCCATTTCCGCATACGAATACTCCCCTTTAAAATTGACGGTGAAGTCTCCCTTTGCCATGCGCTGCGCCGCCTGCGTGATGCGTTGGATCGGTTTGGTGAGCCGCGAAGAAAGCAGCGCCGAAATAAGCAGCGCAAAGAAAATGACGATCACGGAAATGACGATCAGCTCCCACTGCATCGTCCCGAACGCACTGTTGGCAAGCTCCATGGAATAGCTAATGTAAACGTACCGCGCACCCTCCCCGGCAGCATCCGCATTGCCGAGATCTACGCGCGCCGAATAAATATAAAAATCATCGCTCAGCTTAAAGCTGACGCCCTCTCCCGGTTTATCGCCGAAGCCCGGAATGCCGGAAAACAGCTCCCTCCCGGGGACCTCTTCCAAAATTGCGTCTTCCGCCCCTTCCAATGCCGGATAGAGCAACTCCCCCGTACCGTTAAAAACCAACACCCGGACTTCCGGATACTCGTTTTGCATTTGATCGATGTAGCCGTTGATCTCCCCGGTGATCCATTCCCTGCTGTCGGAAAGTTCGCCGGAAACGGCCTCCAGCGCCATGAGCGCCCCCATCCGTTCGCTCACCTGTCTGCCGATCGAATTCAGATCGCTCTCCGCTTCACGGCTGTAAAAAACACGCAGAAGCGCCATTTGGAATACCCAGGTCAACAAGAGGATAAACACGGCAAATACGAGGAAATATACCCACAGGATAAAATTTATGCTATGGAACCGCTTCGTATTCAGTTTGCTCATGCTTCGAATTTATACCCCATCCCGCGCAGCGTGACGATGAACTTACGGTATTCTCCCAAACTGCTGCGCAGCATTTTGATGTGCGTATCCACCGTCCTGTCATCACCGAAGAAATCAAACCCCCAGACGTCGGAAAGCAATTTTTCCCGCGAAAGAGCGATCCCGTTGTTGCGGACAAGATAAAACAAAAGCTCGTATTCCTTCGGCGTGAGCTCCAATTTTTCTCCGTCGACGTACACGTTCCGCCCCTTCATGTCGATCTCAAGCCCTTCAAATTTATAGACGGGGCGCTCTTCTTTGCCACCCGAACGGTGGCGCTTGGTAACGGCGGCAATACGCGCCATCACTTCCTTAGGCGAAAACGGCTTGGTCACATAATCGTCCGCACCGACTTCAAACCCAAACAATTTATCATACTCTTCTCCGCGGGCAGAGAGCATGATAACGGGGATATCCTTCGTTTTACGGATCTCCTTTACGGCGGAAAACCCGTCTAACCCCGGCATCATAACATCCATAAGAATGATGTCGTAGTCCGCCTCTTTGCACATGCGCACAGCCTGCAAACCGTCTTCCGCTTCGTACGCTTCATTCCCTTCGAATTCAACGTACTCCCGCAAAACGTCACGGATCATCTTTTCATCGTCCACGATCAAAACTTTCATTCGCATTCTCCTTGTCACCGATTTATCATTTTCCGTAAAGCGATTATACAACTTTATTATTATTATACAACCATGGTAATATGAAAGGCAAGTGAAATTTTTGTTTTTCCGCGCAAAAATCCAGCTATCCCTCTTTAAATAAAATACGAACAAATGTTTGACTTTTGAATGCCGCCGCGCTATAATATTCTTGTAAAACAACACCCGGAGAAGAAGCAATGATCGACGCAACACGGCTCAAAATTTTAACGGAGAGCGCCAAATACGATGTTTCCTGCTCCTCTTCCGGGTCCGCCCGCGCAAACAAAGAGCACGGGCTGGGCAACGCGAGCATCGACGGCATCTGCCATTCCTTTACCCCGGACGGGCGGTGCATTTCCCTATTGAAGATCTTACTCAGCAACCGTTGCATATACAATTGCCTGTACTGCCCCAATCGTGCGGATGCGGACGTACCGCGCGCCTCTGCTTCGCCCGAGGAACTGTGCGAGCTGGTCATCGCTTTTTACAGAAGAAATTACATCGAAGGGCTCTTCCTCTCCTCCGCGGTAGAGCGATCTCCGGATCATACGATGGAACGCATGACCGACACGATCATCCGTCTGCGGAAAGTGTACAACTTCAACGGATACATCCACTTGAAAGGCATCCCCGGCGCGGATAAGCAACTGGTCTCACGGGCAGCGCGGTATGCGGACCGCATGAGCTATAACATAGAACTACCTTCCGAACGCAGCCTGCACCTTTTGGCTCCTCAAAAAAGCCGCGACAGCGTTTTGCAGCCCATGCTGCGTCTTGCCGAAGAAAAGCGCGACGACGCCAAGCGGCGCGGGTTTCTCCCCGCCGGGCAGACAACGCAAATGATCGTCGGCGCTTCCCCCGAGACCGACGCGCAGATCCTGCGCCTGAGCGAGGCACTGTACCGCAAATTTTCTCTCAAACGCGTCTATTATTCCGCCTATGTGCCCGCCGTACGGCACCCCGCCCTGCCCGACACCTGCACGGGACTTTTGCGTGAACACAGGCTGTACCAAGCAGACTGGCTGCTGCGGTTTTACGGTTTTACGGCAGAAGAGATCGCACCGGAAGGCGAAAACCTGCCCGAAGAATACGACCCGAAATGCGCCTGGGCGCTGCGGAACATGCAATTCTTCCCCGTTGAAGTCAATTCGGCGCCGCTGGAAGCGCTTTTGCGCGTACCGGGCATCGGAGCGATGGGCGCATACAGGATCTTAAAAGCACGACGCTATGCCGCCTTGGATTTTGCCGACCTTGCGAAAATGCGCATCGTCCTCAAACGGGCAAAGCACTTTATCACCTGCAGCGGGAAATTCTGCGGCTCAGACAACGCCACGGCGATCAAAACACTGCTTTCCCTCGACGTACCCGAAAAAAAGCACGAACAGCTCTCCCTGTTTTCCCTGCCGGAACTTGCGGAGAGCGCCGGGAGCGGACAACTATGAATGTGTATCGGACAGACGGAAGCGAAGAAGGATTTTATACGGCGGCGTTCCGTGCCTGCACGGACAAAGACTGCATCGTGACCTGCGCCGCCGACATCCAACTCGCCGCAGGGATGCAAATTTTAGAAGTCCGAACAGACGCGCGTTGCAGCGAACGCGTGAAAGCCTTTTTGCGCAAGTATGACGAGCGCGCCCTCGGCGAGCTCTCTCTTTTGCTGCGACGCGGATGCTGCACAAAGGAAATGACCGCACTCGGTTACTTGCGCCTGATCGTAGAAAAACGCGCGCCCGTGCGGAACATGCTGGCACACCCTGCCGTACTCGAAGCGGTGAGCGAGATCAAAAAAGTGACGCAGGAAGCGCACCGTTTTAAAGGTTTTTTACGGTTTATGGAGTGCGAAAACGGGATCTGGTACGCGCCGTTCGAACCGGACAACGACATTCTTACCCTGATCGTGCCGCATTTTGCACGGCGGTTTGCGGACCAGCCCTTCGCCATTCACGACGTAGCCCGCCAAAAAGCCGCCCTCTGCCACGGAACGGACCGCTGCTTCATCCGTACGGATGCACGGGTAGACATCCCCCTTTCCGACAACGAACAACTCTTACAAACGCTGTGGCGGGAATATTATGACGCCGCCAACATCGCGCAGCGCCCGCACGAAAAACAGATGAAGGGATACATGCCCGCCCGCTACTGGAAATATTTGCCCGAAAAACAGCCTTTTAAAGAACACCGATAGATCGCCGCCGAAACCGTTTGCGCGGCGATTTTTTCTTCGAAAAATTATTGACACAGTGTCAGTTTTGTGCTATAATACAAATACTGACATTGTGTCAGAATACATTGCCTGCAAAGGAGGCAGAAAAATGCTGGGGAATTTTACCTATTGTAACCCGACAAAGCTCTATTTCGGCAAAGGCGCGCTGCGCAACCTGAGCAACGAGCTGCCCAAATACGGAAAGAACGTCGTTTTGATCTACGGCGGCGGCTCGATCAAGAAAAACGGGATCTATGACGAGATCTGCAAGATCTTGCGCGAAAACGGAAAGACCGTGACGGAGATCGCGGGCGTCATGCCAAACCCCACCTTGGAAAAGCTGTACGAAGGCATCGCCATCGTACGCAAAGCGAACGCGGACCTTTTGCTCGCCGCCGGCGGCGGATCCGTCTGCGACTATACAAAAGCGCTGTCCGTCTCCGCCTATTGCGAAGAAGACCCGTGGGAAAAATATTACATTCGCTTTGAAGAGCCGACCTGCACAATTTTACCCGTCGGCTGCGTTTTGACAATGGCAGGCACCGGCTCGGAAATGAACGCGGGCGCCGTCATCACAAATCGCAAAACAAAGCAAAAGATCGGGCATGTGTTTGAAGACGAAGCCGTCATGCCGAAATTCTCCATCCTCGACCCGATGTACACATTGACGTTGCCGCACTATCAAATGGTCGCGGGGATCTACGATATTTTCAACCACATTTGCGAGCAATACTTCTCTGGCGACGACGACAACACAAGCGACTATCTCGCGGAAGGCTTGATGCACTCGCTTTTGCACGCGAGCCGCGTCGCCAACAACGACATGCAAAATTATGAAGCGCGCAGCAACATCATGTGGACGGCGACCTGGGCGCTGAACACGCTCATCTCCCGCGGGAAGTCCACCGACTGGATGGTGCACATGATCGGACAAGCCGTAGGCGCATATACCAACGCCACGCACGGAATGACGCTCGCTGCCGTCTCTCTCGCTTATTACCGTTCCGTTCTCCCCTACGGGCTGCCGAAATTCAAACGGTTCGCCTGCAATGTGTGGGGCGTCGACCCGAGCGGCAAAACGGACGAACAGATCGCCGAAGAAGGGCTCGCCGCCATGGCGGCGTGGATGCGAGAGCTGGGGCTCGCCATGAACATCACCGAGCTCGGCGTGACGCCCGATATGCTGGAAGGCATTGCCCAAAGCACGATCCTGCTGCCCAGCGGATACCATGTACCCGACCGCGACGGCGTGATCGAGATCCTGAAAAACAGCTTATAAGGAGAACCAAACATGGAACGTAAGATCCTTGTCGCCTACTTTTCCGCAAGCGGCGTAACGGAAAGCGCCGCAAAAGAGATCGCCGCGGCGATCGGCGCCGACCTGTATGCCATCGAACCCGCGCAGCCCTATACGACAGCCGACCTTGACTGGACAGACCGGCACAGTCGCAGCACGCGCGAGATGCAGGACCCCGCTTGCCGCCCCGCCATCGCCGCCCACGCACCCGATATGGCACGGTACGATACCGTCTTTGTCGGCTTCCCCGTTTGGTGGTACGTTGAACCGCGCATCGTAGATACCTTTTTGGAGCGTCATGACTTTGGCGGAAAGACACTCATTCCCTTTGCGACCTCGGGCGGGAGCGGCATCGCCAAAGCGGAAAAAAGTTTGCGCGAACACTGCCCCGCCGCGATATGGAAACAGGGAAAACTCGTCAACAGCGGCGCGGCGGCATGGGCGAAAGCCGTTCTGCAGGCGCTTTGACGGCAGGAGAAAACACTATGCTGAAAAGCTCACGGGAGCGGACAAACGCGCGAAAAGATGAGATCGTAGACGCCTGCGCGCAGCTTTATGAAACGGTACCCTTCAAAGAGATCACGTTGGGCGCGATCGGCGCGAAGACCTCCTTCACGCGTACGTCCATCTACAATTATTTCCATACAAAAGAGGAAATATTTTTGGCACTGTTGGAACGGGAATACCGAAACTGGACCGACGACCTGCTCCGCCTGGCAAACAGCCCCCCTATGCCGCACGATGCTTTTTCCGCCGCTTTTGCAGCCTTGCTTGAAAATCACCGCTGCATGCTCAAACTTCTGTCGATGAATTTATACGATATGGAAGCCGGCAGCCGCATAGAAAACCTTGTCGCCTTCAAAAAAGTGTACAACGCCTCCATGCAGGCGGTCATAAGCTGCCTCCGGCGGCACTGCACGCCGCTTTCGCAAGAAGAGGCAACGCACTTTCTCTATGCATTTTACCCCTTCCTGTTCGGCATCTATCCCTATACCGCCGCCACGGAAAAACAGATCAGCGCCATGGAACTTGCGGGGGTACCGTACCGCCACTATTCCGTAACGGAGATCACGCAGGCATTTGTCGAAAAGCTCCTGCCCGTCCCCGAAAACCGAACAAACGATCCAAACAAAATTTCTGTGCCCTAAGCGGCAAAAAAACAGGCTTACCTTGATCGGCAAGCCCATCGTAAAACAGCACCGCCGTAAAGCGTCTTTAAAAAAGGCGTTTTACGGCATTTTTTTAAGTTCGTCCGCGATCAGGCGATAGCCAACGGAAAGATCTTCCCTCCGGAAAAATGCAGGGATCTCCCCCGTAAAATACTTTGCCCAAACCGCCGCCGCGGCGCATCTTCCAAAATTCAAGCTCAAATGAAACCCGTCCCGAGAAAGGCTCAACCCGCCGCACGAAGGGTCAAAAAAAGCATGCGCACGCAGACGGGCGATCAAGTCGCCGACGGGAATGACGGGCAGCCCTTTTTCCCGGCAGACCGCCTCGGTTGCCTGCAAAACGGCTTTTTCCATCTGCACGCGGCTGCAGCCGTATCCATCTCGTACTCCGCATTATCGATCGACAATTTTGTCTGCCCGAAGAGCAGTGTCACGTTCGGGTCTTCGACATACAATTCATACAAGCTCTGGGCATACGGTGACATGTTCGACCAATTTTCCGAAGTTTTATCGATCGTATACTCATAAGGACGAACAAGCCCGGTTATGCTGTTGAATTTTGCGATCTGCTCGTTTGAATGGAATTCATACAAAGTATGTTCGGCGCTCTATCCCTATCTCTGTACAGATGCGGTAAACGCCTTTGCCTCAATATGGATATTCCTTGCCGAAACTCATTTTTTATGCTTTTTCAGCAGACGACCATTCCAAAGAAATCGCGGGCAAAAAATAATACGAACTCCGAAAAAGAATTCGTATTTTTCACACCGGGTTTCGTGGATAAAATGCCGCCGCCCAAACCGAGCAGAAGGGTTGCAGATCGCGCACTTTCGAATGCGAGGACGAGGGAGTTTACTAAGACGTAAATGACCGAAGCCCGAGACAGGAAGAAAGGGCGCGAGATGCGCCCTTATCCTCGGTTTGGCGCAGAGAAAGGGATTTGAACCCTTGTTACCCTTATGGGGGTAAACACGATTTCGAGTCGTGCGCGTTCGACCGCTCCGCCATCTCTGCAACAACTTTTATTATTATAGCGGGTCATTTCAGTTTTGTCAATCTTTCCGGCAGGTATTTTACACAAAGCGTAGAAAGGATCCCCACCAAAACTCCGGCTGCAATGCTGAATGCGCACACAAAGGGCAATTGCACATACAGCGAAGGGGTTTCCATCAACAAAACCGCAAGCGCCGTGCGGGCAAAATTGCTGAACACCGCCCCTGCAACGCTGACGGCGACCAAACTGACTTTGGGAAAGATAAACCGATACAGCAAATACATCACGAAAAACGCGGCAAAACTACCGGCGGCATTAAACGCCAGCACGAACACGGAAAAGGACCACAGCGCCGAGATCGCATTTTTAACGATCAAAAAGACGATACCTTGCGCGAACCCGAAATAGACGATGACCAGCATCACAAAGCAATTTGAAAGACCGATCTTGACATACGGGGCAAAGGGCAAAAGCGGGGGCACGAGCGATTCGACGATAAACACGATGCTTGCCGCCGCGAGCAGCACGCCCAACGCAGCGATCCTCTTCACCGAAACATGTTTCATGAAAAATCCGTAGGAGGCTGCGCCTCCTCCCCCTCTACTTCGATTCGCAGCGCATGCGGCAGACACACGATCTCGCCCCAATCCGCCGCGCCATGGCGAACGCAATCTTGCGAGCGGCAATCCGCTTCACGCACGCACACCTTTCCCTCCGATACAGCCAAAATGTTGTAATCGCGGTAATCTGCCGACTCGTCATAACGGGTGACTGCGCCGCTCTCTACGGTAAACACATAGACGGCGTCCTCATCCAGCGGCGCGGAAAAGATCGCCTCGCCGCGAAAATACACCGTAAAGCTGTTCCCTTCTTCCCGCGGAAGCAAAAAAGCGATCGCCGTGACAGCGGCGAGCAGCACAAGAAGAACGGCAAACACAAACAGATCGCCGAACACAAAAAATTTTTGTCTGCGCGCCAACGCGGCTTTTTGCTTTCTATCCATCAATTCAGCCCCGTGAGATAGGCAATATACGATCCTTCCTGTTCGCAGCGAACTACGGTATCCGTCGCAGTAGTACGGTCCGCCTGCGCAAAAATATCTTCCGCCGCAAGCCCGTTCTGCGCCGCATATTCGCTTCTGTTGACGACTTGCGCGTCCCCGACCGTATAATACCGCCAATCTTGCGTGATGACCACGCAACTCACCCCGTATTCGGCATATAAACTCTCATAAAACGCAAGAGCTTCGGTGAGCGGCATGCAAAACCCCGCCGTTGAATAGGCATCCGCACGCGCGCCCGCAAACGGCGCCGAAAGCGGCACCATGACCGTTATGCTGATCACACCGTTCCGCGAAGGCGCCCCATCGGCGGGATCGATGATATGGCAAAAGATCTCCCCTTCGTAAACATAGCTGCGGTACGCATCCGAACTGGTGCTCAGCGCAACATCCTGCAATCCGGTCATATACAGACAATCCACGGCGCCCGTCGTTGCGAGCCGCGGATTGGAAATACCGACGTTGTATCCGCGAACGAGCTCTCCGTCTCTTTTGCCGCCGACCAAAAGCAGATCCGACATGACTTCGACCGAATACGCCGCATCACGCCCCGCATAGCGCGCCTCGACCACCTGCCGTACAAGATCGGTCATGAACCCTTTGGCGACGCCGCCGAGATCGAGCTTTGCCTCGGCATCCGCTTTGATGACACAACGATCTTCCGCAAGCGTGATCGCGGAAAAATCGCAATGCCGCAATGCCGCGGATATCCTCTCCTGCGACGGCGAAACACGCGGATCGGAATACTTGCCGCGGAACGAGGGCGTGAACCCCCAAAGCTCGCTCAAAGAATACAAAGCCGGCGTAAACGCACCGCCCGTTTCTCCATACAATTTTTTACAGAGCTCCAAAAGCGTATACGTACGCGCATCGACCTGCACGGGCTCCCCCGCGCCTGCCGCATTGATCCGCCCGACATCGCTTTCCGCCCTTTCGGCATCGAACAACGATTCCGTTTCCGCAAGCAGATTCCCGACTTCGGCAGAAAGTTCTGCGTACTCGTACGAAGACAAGAGCTGCCCGTCCACATACAGCTCCCGCGAAAGGCTGTATTCGATAAAGGCGTCTTCTTTTGCACAGCCTGTAAACAAGGCGCCCGCGATCGCGAGCGCCGCAGCGGCAAAAACCGCCATAAACCGTTTTCCTTTCAATGATCACCTGTCCGCGGCGGAAAACTCCGTCTTATTTTTCCGCATAGAAGATCAACCCGAGCGTCCCGGGTCCGCAGTGCGTGCCGATAACGGGACCGACCGGCTGGTAATCGACCTTGATGTCTTCACCGAACTCTGCACGCAGCGCCGCAACGAACGCATCGCCCACTTCGGGGCAATCTGCCTGCAACACCTCAACGGGATAGTCACGGACATTGCAGCCGCGCTCGTGCATGAGGCGAAGAAACTCTGCGATCACCCGTTTTGACCCTTTGATCTTACCGATGCTGGCAAGCGAACCGTCCGGCAAAATGGAAATGAGCGGCTTGATGCCGAGCAGCGTACCGACCGCCGCCGTAACGGCGGAGATCCTGCCGCCGCGCTTGAGATATTTTAAATCGTCCACGATAAAATACACTGCCGTGTGCGCGCGGATCTCGGTCAAATATGCTTCCAGCTCGTCCATCGACGCGCCCTCGCGCCATTTTTTTGCGGCGAGGCGAACCTGGAAGCCTGCACCGAGGCTGATGGCGCGGGTATCGAACCAACGGATCACCCGATCGGGATAGCTGCTTTTCAACGTTTCGATCGCACGCTCCATGCTCTCGAACGTCGCCGAAAGTTTATGCGAGAAAGTCACGTAGTAGATATCCTTCCCTTCTTTCAGCACGGGCTCAAAATAGTCGATGTAGTTCTGCTCGTTGATCGCCGAGGTCACGGGCACGGCGCCTTCACGCATCCGATCGAAAAAATGCTTGAAGTCGGTATGCTCTCCCAAATCGTAAGCATGCTCTTCCCCGTCCAAAACATACGGCATGCGAATGACCTGCAACCCGAGCTCCTTGGCTTCCGTATGCCACAATTCGCAGTTTGAATCACAAAACAGCTGATACATCGTTTATTTCTCCTCTCTTCGGCGACAAATACGGCGCCGAATCGTTTTCCTAATTATACAATATCGGCGCGGCGTTTGCAACCCCTTGAACGGGATTTTCCTTGCCGCAAAGCCGCAAAATTGCAAAAAAAATGATAAAAGCCATCAAAAACGTTTGCTCGCCGCCTGCAAACCGCTCCGTTCGGCAAGGTAACAATTGAAGATGACCCCGACGACGAAGCAGATCATCAAAACATACATCCACAAAAGGAAAAGGATAAAAAACACCGCGGCACCGTATAGTTTTTCCGCCGAGCTGAAGTGCACGTAGATCGAAAACCCGAAAGACGCCACGCCGCCCAAAAGAAGGGAAAGCAAACTGCCCCACAACGCATCTTTGACGCGCAAACGGTACGGACAGATATACAGATTCAGCAAAAGCAAAAAGGCAAAGGCGACCACCCCGAGCAGAATGTAGAGGGAGATCTTTGCCACAAACGAAGGAAACAGCCGCTTGATAAACAAACTTCCCAAAAGAAAGAGCCCTACCCCCGAAAGAAAAAAGAGCATCACGACAAAGATGAGTACCAGCGCCGACAGGCGCAGCACAAGGCTCCCCTTTTTGCGCTTATACTCAAAAATGATCTCCCCGCTGCGGCGCATATGAAAAAAGAGGTTTGTGGAAGAATACAGCGTCGTTGCAAGCAGCACGATCGACGCCCCCGCCGTGGCAGAGCGCGCCGATTCCTGAAAAAACAAGATCACGTCGCGCACCTGGTCAAAAATCGCAAAATCCAAAAGCTGCTCAAAGTCAATGTTCAGCCTTCCGAACAACAACGTCAGCCAAAACAAAAACGGAACGACGGACATGACCAAAAAAAAGGTCAGCGTACCCGCGAGCGTGGTGTATTTTTTTGCGTTCAAATAAGAAAATACAAAACGCACCTTTTTGAGCGCCGCACGCAGCCGCGGCACACGCGCGTTTACCCGTTCCTTCGCCATACCGATATTGTATGCAATCCACAACAATCGAATGCAGCGCGGCAAAAACGCAAAGCGGCGGGCGGCTGCACGCCGCCCGCCGCATCCGCGGTTTACGGAAAAATACAAACTTTCAATGCTTTTTCGGGATCAGCAGCCCCACATCGCCGTTGCCGCGCAGGTACACCACGCGCACCTCGCCCGTTTCCGCATCCTGGAAAATGTAAAAGCTGTGCCCCAGCAGATCAAGCTGTTCGATCGCCTCTTCCACCGTCATGGGCGTGAGGTCGAAAGTCTTCACCTTGACGGGCGCGCTGCCGCTTTCTTCTACGCTGCCTTTAAAAAACAGCTGCTTATCGATGAACGCGCCCTGTTTGAGCTTGGATTCGAGCTTCCCTTTATGTTTGTAGATCTGCTTTTCAAGCTTGGGCAACACATTGTCGATATTGTCGTAAAAGTTTTTGCCGGTGACTTCGGCACGCACCATATTCCCCTTATACAGGATGGTGACCTCCGTTTTGCACAGCCTGTTTTCGGATTTGAGATAGACGGAACAGAGCGCGTCCTCGTCAAAATACTTTTCAAGACGGGTCACCTTTTTGTTCACGACCGCAAGCAGTTTTTCGCTTGCTTTACAGTTCTTTTCAACAACTTCGATACGCATATGCATCCTCCGATACTTTTATTTGACGGGTGAAAAGACAAACTTTTCATCCTGTACGTCTACGTTGACTGTCTGCCCGGGGGCAACTTTTGCCTGCAAGATCTCTTCACTGAGCGCGTCTTCGATCCGCCGCTGGATGACGCGGCGCAACGGACGGGCGCCATACACCTCATCGTATCCTTCCCGCACGAGCGCTTCTTTTGCCGCTGCCGAGATCTGCAGCGAGACTCCGCGGCGGGAAAGCCGTTTTTGCAACGAAGAGAGAAACAGATCGCACACCTTTGCGGCGTCTTCACGGCTGAGTTTATGGAAAACAATGATCTCGTCGATACGGTTTAAAAATTCGGGCTTGAATTGCGCGCGCAGTGCGTCGCCGATGCGCTCTTTCATCTGCTCGTAGGCGGAACCATTCTCTTCCGATGCGGCAAACCCGAGCCTTGTCTCCTTCACCTCGCCCGCGCCGATGTTGGACGTCATGATGATGACCGTGTTTTTAAAACTGACCACCCTGCCCTTGCTGTCCGTCAGCCTGCCGTCATCCAAGATCTGCAACAGCACATTGAACACATCCGGATGCGCCTTTTCGATCTCATCGAAAAGAATGACCGAATAGGGCTTATGACGGATCTTTTCGGTGAGCTGCCCGCCCGTTTCATCAAACCCGACATATCCGGGAGGTGCGCCGATCATTTTGCTGACGGACTGCTTTTCCATGAATTCGCTCATATCCAGCCGCACCATCAACTTTTCGTCGCCGAACAACGCCGCCGCGAGCGCTTTGGAAAGTTCCGTTTTTCCGACGCCCGTCGGACCGACGAAAATAAAGGAACCGATGGGCTTGCCGGGGTCTTTGAGCCCCGCCCGCGCACGGCGGATCGCCTTTGCCACCGCGGATACGGCGTCATCCTGCCCGATCACCCGGGCATGCAGCTCCTCCTCCAAACGAAGAAGGCGCTCGCTCTCCTCTTCCGTCAGCCTGACGACGGGGATCCCCGTCCACCCGGCGACGATCTTGGCGACATCCTCTTCGCCGATGCTCGTGCGGCACTCGCCGCGTTTGCGTTCCCACTCCTCGCGGATATCCTCGATCTGCTTTTTCACCGCCTCGATCCGATCGAGGTAGTTCTGCGCTTCGGCATAGCGGCTCTTGCGCGCGGCACGTTTGCGCTCGGAATCAAGATACTCGATCTCGTCCTCCAATTCTTGGATACCGGCAGGACCTTTAAAGCTGTCGAGCCGGGCACGGCTTGCCGCTTCGTCGATCAGGTCGATCGCCTTATCGGGCAAAAAACGATCCGTGATGTATCGATCCGAAAGATTGACCGCCGCAAGGATCGCCTCGTCGCTGATGGTGACTTTGTGGTGCGCCTCGTATTTATCGCGCAGCCCGCGCAAGATCTCCACGGATTCCTCTACGCTCGGCTCCTCCACATTTACGGGCGTAAAACGGCGCTCGAGCGCAGGATCCTTTTCAATATATTTCCTGTACTCGTCGATCGTGGTCGCGCCGACGGTCTGCAATTCGCCGCGTGCCAGCATCGGCTTTAAAATATTCGCGGCATCCATGCTGTTCTCCGACGTGGAGCCCGCCCCGACAATGTTGTGGATCTCGTCGATGAATAAAATGATGTTTCCGCGGCGGCGGACCGCATCGATGCTCTCTTTCAACCGTTCTTCGAAATCGCCGCGATACTTTGCCCCCGCGAGCATGCCGGGCAGATCGAGAGAAAAGACGATCTTCCCGCGCAAAAGATCGGGGACCTCGCCGCGCACGATCGCCTGCGCCAACCCTTCGACGACAGCGCTCTTCCCGACGCCGGGCTCCCCGACGAGCACGGGGTTGTTTTTCGTCCTGCGGGAAAGGACCTGGATGATCTTTTCGATCTCCTTTTTACGGCCGATCACGGGATCGATCTTCCCTTCCCGCGCGCGCTGCGTAAGATCCGTACCGTATTCCGGCAGCGCCTGCCCCTTCGCGCTCTGCTGCTGCGCGTGGTACGCCTCCTCTTCCTCGGGCACGGGAGGTTCGGCGCCGTCGATCATTTCCCCGAGAAGATCGAGCATACCGTCCACATCGATCCCGAGCATCTTTAATACGCGCACGGCAACGGAATGCTCATCCGATAAGATTGCCAGCAGCATGTACTCGCTGTTGACGCGCGCGCCGGCGCCGTCACGGTCGACGGCGTATTCCAGCGCCTTATCGAACATGTTCTTTGTGCGGGGCGTGAACCCGCTGATCTTCGCGTTTTTATCCAGCGTGCGCACAAAAGCGCGCCGATACGCCTCTTCATCGACCCCGGCGTGCTGCAACAACTCGCAGGCGCGGCAGGCAGGCACGTTCAAGATCCCCAACAAGACGTGCTCGCTGCCGACGTACGTACTGCCGTAGCGGCGCGCCGCTTCAATGGAAAAATTGATCGCTTTTTGCAGATTGAGAGAATATTTACTGAAATCGTACATGTGTTTTGTTCACCCGAAGGAATCTCATTTTATCCGCGGCTTTCTCCGCGCATCAGCTTTGCCAACGACCGGCGGCACAGATCTGCCCGCAGCACATCCCGCTCCGGCGCTGTCAGCTTCTTGTCGCTGTACAACCCGACGTTGGCAGGGCGCGCCGCGGCGACCAGCGCGTTCAGGGCGGAAAAATCCGTAACGGCAAGGAACCCGAGCGCCGCCCCCAGCTTGACGTCGGAAATGCGCTGCAAAAACTCCGTATAAGCGATCTTGGCACAGTTGGCAAGAATGCCGTACGAACGCATGCATTCGTCCTTTATGCCGATCTCGTCCTCTTCCCGCAGGGCTTTGCGCGCCTGCGATTCGAGGTTGACGACCTCCAACGCGGCATGCTGCACTTCCGTCAGGATATATTCTTCGGAGACCCCCAACGTTACTTCGTTGCTGAGCTGATACAAAAAGCCTTCCGCCGCGCTTCCTTCGCCATATACACCGCGCACGGTATGCCCCAGACGGGAGATCTCGCGAATGACCTGCCCCATTTTCCGCAAGCGGGTCAGCGCCGGCAAAAACAACATAACGGAAGCGCGCAGCCCCGTACCGAGGTTGGTCGGGCATGCCGTAAGATACCCCAGCTGCGCATCGAAAGCAAAGCGCAGCCGCCTGGAAAGCTGCCCGTCCAAGACGGAAAGCGCATTGTACGCACGCTGCAGGCACAGCCCGCCTGCAATGTATTGTTCGCGCAGGTGATCCTCCTCGTTGACCATGAGAGAAAACTGCCCCTGCCCGTCTTCCTCCTCCCCTTCATCCAAGACCGCGGCGCCGTATTTTTTGTTGGCGGCAAGCTCGGTACTGATGAGATGGTCGTCGCACAGCGCCTGGGCAACGTTATCGGAGATATCGCCCATGTAATAGAGTTTGAACGGGCGCACGGAGCTTGCCGCGTCATAGACGGCGCGCACGATTTCTTTTGCCTGCTTAACGGACTGCAATGCCGAAGGGAAGGGATAATCCGCAAGGTTGCGCGCCAGACGGATACGGGTCGTGACGACCGTGCTCTCGATATTATTGACCATCTTCGCCCCCGAGATCGCTGCGGTAAATGATGCGGGAAATCTCACGGATATCCTTGTTCAGCCTGTCCGCCGCCGCCATATCTTTGCGTTTGATCGCCCCTTCGAGCTCCGCGCGCAGACGGTTGCGTTCATCCAACAATTCATACAGCTTGCCGTCCCCGAGCGGATGCCCGCCCATGTGCACCGTTTTGCCGTGCATCCTGCGGATCACGGGCAGGAGCTCTTCCCGAAACGTATCGTAGCATACGGCACACCCGACCAAACCGGTGCGCCTATAATCCGCATACGTTCTGCCGCATACGGGACAGCGCCCCCCTTCTTCGATCCCCGAAAGGGCGGCGTACTCTGCCGCCGCCCCAAGGCGCGCATAGCACTCCTCGCACAGCACGATCTCCTCACCGTGTGCATCGGAAACGGCGTGCACGCCCTCTCTTTTTTTACAATTATAACAAAGCATGCCCGTCCTCAGCCGGCTTGTCCGCCGTTTTACGGTCTTATTATACCACGGATCGGCGCGTCTGTAAAGTGTTATCCGAATTTATTGCCCGCACCGCCGCGCATGCTTGTTCAGGAGCCTTCCGTTCGAAGCAAAACTTCCCGGACCCGCTCAATGGCGCGCTTTTCGATACGAGAAATATACGAACGGGAGATCTTTAAAAACAACGCTACTTCGCGCTGCGGCATGGGCGCGCCGCCCTTCAACCCGTAGCGCAGGCAGAGCACGGTGTACTCCCGCTCGCTCAGGCACGAACGCAGCACGCGCATGAATTTTTCGTGCTCGATACGGCTTTCGACTTCACTGAAAACGCCGTCCTCTTTCTCATACAAAAGATCCATCAGCGTCAGCTCGTTCCCCTCTTTATCCACCCCGACGGGATCCGACAAGTAGACGGTGTTGCGGTGCTTTTTGTTGCTGCGGATGAGCATGAGGATCTCGTTTTCGATGCAGCGCGCCGTATATGTGGCAAGCTGGGTACCGCGCGATGGCTTAAAGGTATCGATCGCCTTGATGAGCCCGATGCTGCCGACAGAGATAAGGTCGTCCGTCTCCGCCGCGCCCGTATACTTTTTGACGATGTGCGCCACAAGACGCATGTTGTGCCGTACGAGCGTATCTTTGGCGGCACGGTCGCCTGCCTGCGCAAGGCGCAGATATTTCGCCTCCTCTTCGGGCGGAAGCGGCTTCGGGAAAGAACCCTTTCCCCCGACCGCCGAGGTGAAAAACATGAACCTGCCGAACAACGCGCACAAAAAATCCCAGATCAAAACGCAGCCCTTGCTCCTTACGATTTTCGGTACCGCTAATATATGCGCCGCACGGCTTGTTCCATTCCCGCACAAACAGTGCCCCGCGGTTTGCCGCGGGGCACACGATCCGATCCTTCGGATTCAGTCTTTTAAATTAAAACGGCGAATGGCAGAGATCGTCTCCTCGCTCAAAAGATGCTCCATGCGACAGGCATCCGCTTCGGCGGCTTCCGCCCCCACGCCGAGTTTGACCAAAAATGCCGTGAGCATGCGGTGCTTGTCATATACGGCGCGCGCGTACTCTTCCCCCGCGGGCGTGAGATGGATGTGATTGTCCGCGATCTCCACATACCCCTTTTGCGTAAGCAGCCGCATCGCCTTGGTGACGGCGGGTTTGGAGACGCCGAGCTGCCGCGCAACATCCACCGCATGCACGTCGTTGCCCGTCGACAACAGCCGCAACACGGTTTCGAGATAATCTTCACCCGATTCGTTAACGATCATTTCAGCCTCCGTAATGATTATTTTTTCAGCAGGATCTCGTTATCCGCCGTCTTTTTGATGAGACGGATCAGCTCTTTGATGTCCTCTTCCCCGAGCACATCGACGTATAAATCAAAATAGCGGACAAGGTATTCGTACTTTTCGCGGCAGAACGTTCCGCCCTCCCGCGTCATGCGGACATCCATCTTGCGGCGGTCCTGTTCCGCTATCTCCATTTCGATATACCCTTTTGCCCGTAAAGAGCGCAAAATATTTGCCATACGCGCACGGCTGACGCCGATATTTTCGCTGATCTGCGAAGGAGACACCGCCTGTTCGCCGCAGGAATACAAATAATTCAGCGCAGCCGTCTCCCCTTCCAAAAACTCGCGAAGGTTCACCATCAGGTCCATCTTATTCATGCGCCAGAGCTGCTGCATCAGTTCGTCGCGCAGAGCCGCTTTGTCCATACGTATACTCCTTTGCGCTTATTCGTTCGACTTTAAGGAATCCGTCATGCTGATCTTGTTGAGTTTTATGAGCATGAACGCATAGACGATCACCGCAAACGCGATCGTGAGCAGGAACGCCCATAGATAGCTCAGCCCGCCGATCACCCTGCCGAACATCATGGAAATGCTGTTTACGTTCGTTACGATATACCAATGCAGCAGCCACCCGAGCAGCAAGCCCAGCAGCGTACCGACGATGGTCAGGATCGCACTTTCCCGGTAAATATACCCGGCAACTTCAAACTTGCGATACCCCAAAACACGCAGCGTGGCGATCTCGCGCTTGCGCTGGTCTATGTTGATGTTGGTGAGGTTATACAACACGATCGCCGCAAGCGCCCCCGCGCTGATGACGAGCACCGCGATGACGAGCCCCATCATTTCGCTCAGATTTTCAAACATATCCAGCGAAGTATAGATAAAGTCAACGGACGTTACGGCGCCGTCCGCCAACAGCGTGCGGGTCACATCG
>CALWBR010000119.1 GCA_944376145.1 uncultured Clostridia bacterium
CTATTCGGGCAACCATAAGGAGATCGCCGAATGCGGCGAAAACGGGCGCACGCGCGTGCTCGTCGGCATAAACGATTTTATGTTCGATTGGGCGCTTGCCCCCGGAGAGAGTTTCTATGCGCCCGAAGCGGTCATGTGCTGCGCGCCGGACGAGGATGCGCTCAGCGCGGGCATGCACGCTTTTGTTTCCGAGCATATCGTGCGCGGCAAGTGGAAAAAGAAGGAGCGCCCCGTCCTCTTCAATAACTGGGAGGGCACGTATTTCGATTTCGACGCTGACAAGATCGAGGCGATGGCGCGTTCCGCGGCGCAGCTCGGCGCGGAGCTGTTCGTGCTCGACGACGGCTGGTTCGGGCACCGCGACGACGATACCTCCTCTTTGGGGGATTGGTTCGCCAATGAAAAAAAGACGGGCGGCGGGCTGGAACGGCTTGCCGAGCGCGTCCGCGCGTGCGGGCTCGCCTTCGGCATCTGGGTCGAGCCGGAGATGATCAGCGAGGACAGCGAGCTGTACCGCGCGCATCCCAATTTCGCCATGAAGATCCCCGGCAGGGAGCCCTTCCGCCAGCGCCATCAGCTCATGCTCAACCTCGCGGATGAGCGCGTGCAGAATTTTGTTCTGCGCGCCGTCTCCGATGTGCTCTCCCGCAGCGGCGCGGCGTATGTCAAATGGGATTTCAACCGCGCCATGACCGACTGCTACGGCAAAGGGATCGCCGGCGGCGAATACTTCCACCGCTATATGCTCGGGCTGTACCGGGTGCTGCAGCGCCTGCAAAAGCGCTTTCCCTCCGTCTTGTTTGAGGGCTGTGCGGGCGGCGGCGGCAGGTTCGACCTCGGTATGCTGTGCTATTTCCCGCAGATCTGGACGAGCGACGATACCGACGCGCGTGAGCGCATCGCGATCCAGGAGGGCACTTCGTACGGTTATCCGCAGAGCACGATGGCGGCGCACGTTTCCGCCTGCCCTAACCACCAGACGGGCAACAGCAACCCGCTCGCGGCACGGTTCAACGTCGCTTGCGGCGGCGTGCTCGGGTACGAGCTCGATCCCTGTTCCCTTTCGGAGGAGGAGCGCGCGGCGATCGCGCGGCAGATCGCGTTTTATAAAACCAACCGGAAGCTCTTGCAATACGGGCAGCAGTACCGCCTGCGCGGCGCCAATGCGGCGGGGTATATCACCGTAGCCAAGGACGGCTCTGCGGCGCTCGCCTGCGTCAACGCGCTCACCTTTTCTCCCAGCGAACCGCCCGTGACCATTCGGTTGAAAGGTCTGGCGCCCGGCGCGCTGTACGAAGTTTGCGCCGGCGATAAAACGTTTACGGCGACAGGCGCGCTGCTGATGGGGGCGGATCTTGCGCTGCCGTTGCCCGATCCCGTGGAGTCTGCCCGTAAGGACAGCGGCTGCATTCGCAGCGTTCTGTTCCTTTTGCGGCGGATCCGTGCCTGAACGAAAACAAAACTTTGCGCGTCTCCCGCTCGCGGGAGGCGTGCAAAGTTTTTTCGGCAAATATTTTGGGCAAACGCGGCTGTTTTTTCGTTTACTTGTTGAAATTTACGTAAAAGTGTGGTACACTGGAACTACAGGCGCGCAAACGTTTTTGCTGCGCCGCCGAAAATGATAACGGGAGGTTTGTGATGGCACTCAAGATCACGAGAGAGAACATGGGCGTGGTGTTTACCCCGCGCGACGAGGAGGTGTATAAAAATTCCTCCGGCACGCTGTATCCGCGCGTCATGGAACTGCATTACGCGGGGGAGTTGAACGGGCTGCTTTTGGCGACGTTCGACCATTCCACTTTAAAAGAGCCGCCCGTTGTGCCCATCATGTCCAGCAGCGACGGCGGCGTCACCTGGGAAAAATACGGGCAGATCGAGGATACGCAGAACGGGTACGGCATCCGCTTCCAGCCCGTCATGTACGAGCTTCCGCAGCAGTGCGGCGACCTTCCTGCGGGGACGATCGTGTTTGCGGGCAATTCGGTGCCGCTCGATTTTACTTCGACGGAGATCTCCTTTTATATCAGCCGCGACCACGGCAAAACGTGGGAATTCCGTTCTTCCGTCGTAAAGGGCGGACCTCCCGTCGAACAGAATTTTGACGCGCTCGGTCCCGTTTGGGAGCCCTGTATCTATTTGAACGCCGCGGGCGATCTGACCATCGCTCTCACGGACGAGCGCCCGCACACCGACCCGCGTTTTAACCAGACGCTCGGGCTGAGCGTCTCGAAAGACGGCGGCAAAACGTGGAGCGAGGTGCAGTACACCGTCACCGTACCGGATCGCTCTCTGCGTCCCGGCATGCCCGTCGTCACGCGCATGGGCAACGGCAAGTACATCATGGTGTACGAGATCGTCGGTTATCCCGAGTGCGACATCTATTACAAGCTCTCCGACGACGGGATGGACTGGGGCGACCCGCTTTTGCAGGGCAAACGCGTCGAAACGGCGGACGGGCTCTTCCTCGGCAGCATGCCGTTCGTCCTTTGGGTGCCGCAGGGCGGAGAAAACGGGACCGTCATCGTCACCGCCAAGCGCGAAGGCGAACACATCGGCATGCGCGACCCCGGGTTTTATCACGTCAATTACGAAAACGGCGAAGGCGACTGGCATCGCGTTCCGATGCTGATCACGTACAATACCGACACTTTGCAGGCCGGGTGGAGCATGGGCATGACGACCATAATGGACGGGCAGTACCTCATCCAGCTTGCGCCC
>CALWBR010000120.1 GCA_944376145.1 uncultured Clostridia bacterium
ACGCTTCCCCCGAGAGCGTGACAAGCGTCATCACCGTGCCTTGCCACTCCATGTGCACGAACACCCGCAGCAGCTGCTCCAGCGGCCACGCCGCTACGATCCCCGCCGCCAATATGACGCCCGCAAACACGCCCAGCGCCGCAAGGCAATACAAAAGCACCTTCCGCCGCGGCACGCCCACCGCCTGCATCAGCGCAAACTCCCGCTTGCGCTTTTTAAAACTCGAGGCAAACGTCAGCGACGTCATCACCATATACAGCACCGCCAGCACCCCGCTCGCACCGAGCCCGACGTTGCGCATCGTATCCAACGGCTGCGCCATTTGCTTCAAATTCCAAACCAACGACGTATCATCGTTCTCAAAGCCATTATGATAAAAACCACTCCCGTACCCGCCTTCCGCGTCGATGAGGATCAGATTGTCCGTCCCCGAAAGGTCGTATTCCAGCGCGACAAACAACGCAGGCAGATCTTTTACGCTTTCCGTCCGCACGACCGTTCGCAATGCCCCCTGCCCTTCCAAAAGAAGTTCCTTTACCTGCGGTGTTTCCGCCGAAAGGATATAATCCTCCCGCGGGAATTCGTCGATGGCTTCTGTATAGCTGCTTATCCGGTTGGACGTAAACCCCGTTCTTACAAGCCCGCCGAGCGTGAGAACGGGCACCTGCGCCTTTGCCGCAAGCAACGCCTCTTCTCCGATAAACCCGAATGCTATGCGGTCTTTAAACAGGATCATGTCATCGGATCCACCCTGATAGGCATGGATCCTCGCCGATACGAAATATTGCGGCAAAAATACGGAATACAATTTGAACGGCAACCCCACAAGGTCTTGCCAAACCAAACCGTTTTCCTGCATGTATTCCCAATACGGGATCTCCTCCCCGTCAACGATCACGACATCCTCTGTTTGCAAACGCGGATCGTTGCAACCCTTTGCAACGACCTGCCCGCCAAAAACAAAATCTTCGTTGTTCAGGATCCAGTAATCGCGAAGACCGCCCTCCAGCACCTCTTCCGAGAACAACAAAGTGCTGCATCGGATCCGCCTCCCGGTATACGTCTCCAACCGATCGTCTTTGCCCAAGCTGTGGTAAAAAACGCCTTCGGAAAGAGGAAGGACGTCGCCCACCGGTTCAAACCCGAAAGAGGACAGACGCTCGGCGTCCATATCAAAACATGCCCAGCCTCCATCCACAGTCCCCGAACTGTATTGCTCCGTGTTTTTTTGCAAATAGTCATACCTTTTAAACAGCTCGTCCTCTTCGGAAGCCGAGAGCCACAACTCAAAGTACGGGAATTTTTCACTGTTTGCCTGCAAGTACTTTGCCAGCACTTCTTCCAAGGAAGAGAAGGCACACATTGTTCCCATAACAAAACAGACAGCCAAACACAAAGCCGTCAAAAAAGAAATTGCCGCACGGAGCTTGTTTGCAAAAAGCGGGCTGAATGCAATTTTTTTTGCATAGGCATGTACCTTTCCCGCAGAAGCGGGCGCGCCGAACGGCGCGCCTGCCTTTCCTTTTTTGCGTTTTTCCTCTTGCGTTTTCATTCTTTCCCTCCTGTCTTTTGCCCGTCTGTGCATGCCCCTCCTTGCTTCTATTGTACCATGCGCTTTGCCGCATTTCAATAGAAAAACAAAAATAATCGGTATTTGTATTAAAAACGCAGACGGGGCATGCCGTTAAGGCATGCCCCGAAGGAAGGTGTTTTTTGGTTTTCAGCCGCCCAAAAGCTCTTCGGCAAGAGCGTCGCCTTTGCGGTACGAACAATAGCACACGAGCTCCGGCGCGGCGAAGCCGAGCGTTTCAACGACCGTGAGCCTGCCCGCGGCGAGCTCGGGCTCGACCATTTTATAGGGCAAAAAACTGTACCCCTGCCCGTCCGCCAAATATTGCGCCAATTTGCTGCTGTTATCGATCTCGAACCGAAAGGCGTGCCGCGGCGGGAAGAGCGAGCGAACGTACTCGCCCGCCTCGCCGAAGGCAAAGTTGCACATCAAATATTCGCACGCGGCGAGCTGCTCTTTGCGGATCCCGCCCGCGAACTCGTTGCGGGCGGGGCTTGTGACGAGCACGAGCCTGTCGGTAGAAAAGCGCCGGCACACGAACCCCGCCTTTTTGAGGGGAAGGTAGCAAAAAGCGACATCCAGCATGCCGTCTTGCAGCATGCGCAGAAGATCCGCCGAATGCCCGAGCGTGACTTTGAGCGCGACGGTGCGTTCTTTGGCGAAAAAATCACGCAAGGGCGGGTACAGCCCGCTCTCGTACACGGCGTTGATGGCGCCCACGCGCAATGTGCGCGCAAAGCGGGAAGCCGCGTTGACTTCGCGGATGAAGCTCTCCTCCAACTCGCTGATGCGGCGAGCGTAACTTAAAAACAGCGCGCCCTCTTCGGTGAGTTCGACGCCGCCGCGCTCGCGCACGAACAGCTTTTTGCCCGTTTCCGCCTCCAGCTCGGCGATGCGGTTGGTGACGGTGGACTGCGCCACATACAGGCATTCCGCCGTCCGCGTAAAATTTTTGAGTTTGGAGAGCATCAAAAAAGTTTTTATCGATTCGCTGTTCACGCTTTCTCCCTTTGCAATCAAAAAAACGAATGCAACCGATTAAAATTATCTATTTTATAAATTGTTTACAAGAGTATAGCACCTGTGCTATAATGCTGTCAACCAAAAAAATCCGAACACAAAAGGAGAGCGGCTTATGGGAATGACAATGTCGCAAAAGATCCTCGCGTACCACGCGGGGCTGGACAGCGTGAAGGCGGGGCAATTGATCAACGCCGAGCTGGACATGGTGCTGGGCAACGACATCACCTCGCCCGTGGCGGTCAACGTCTTTGAAGGGGCGGGCTGCCCTTGCGTGAAGTGCCCCGAGCATGTGAGCTTGGTCATGGATCACTTTACGCCGAACAAGGACATCAAGGCGGCGGAACAGGTGAAGACGGTGCGCAACTTTGCGCACAAATACGGCGTGGAGAACTTTTTCGACGTCGGAGAAATGGGCATCGAACACGCGCTTCTGCCCGAAAAAGGGTTGGTCGGCGCGGGCGATCTGGTGATCGGCGCGGACAGCCACACCTGCACCTACGGGGCGCTGGGCGCGTTTTCGACCGGCGTGGGCTCGACGGATATGGCGGCGGGCATGATGAGCAACAAGTGCTGGTTCAAAGTCCCCTCCGCGATCCGCTTCGTGCTCAAAAACAAGCCTGCAAACTACATTTGCGGCAAAGACGTCATCCTGCACATCATCGGGCTGATCGGCGTGGACGGCGCGCTGTATAAATCGATGGAGTTCACGGGCGACGGGGTGCAGTACCTCTCCATCGACGACCGCTTCACCATTTGCAACATGGCGATCGAAGCGGGCGCAAAGAACGGCATCTTCCCCGTGGACGACGTGACGCGCGAATACCTTGACGGAAGGTTCAAGCGCGAGATACGCGTGTTTGAAGCGGAGGAGGACGCGGAGTACGAGCGCACGATCGAAGTCGACCTCTCCAAACTCGAACCGACGGTCGCCTTCCCGCACCTGCCCGAAAACACCCGCACCCCCGACGCGTGGGGCGAGGTGAAGATCGACCAGGTCGTCATCGGCAGCTGCACGAACGGGCATATTTCGGATCTGCGCATCGCGGCGGAGATCCTCAAAGGCAAACACGTTGCCAAGGGCGTGCGCTGCATCATCATCCCCGCGACCAACACCATTTGGAAGCAGGCGATGCACGAGGGATTGTTCGACGTGTTCCTCGCTGCGGGCGCGGCGGTCTCTACCCCGACTCGCGGACCCTGCCTGGGCGGGCACATGGGCATCCTCGCCGCGGGCGAGCGCGCCGTGGCGACGACCAACCGCAACTTCGTCGGGCGCATGGGGCATGTGGACAGCGAGGTGTACCTCGCCTCCCCGGACGTGGCGGCGGCTTCCGCCGTGGCGGGCAAACTGGCAACGCCGGATCAGATCAAATAATTTGTGGAGGCTATGCAAATGACTGTAAAAGGAACTGTTTTCCGCTACAAGAGCGACGTGGATACGGACGTGATCATCCCCGCGCGCTATCTGAACACCACATCCGAAGCGGAGCTTGCCTCCCACTGCATGGAGGACATCGACAAAAACTTTGTCAAAAACGTAAAAAAGGGTGACATCATCGTGGCGGAGGACAACTTCGGCTGCGGCTCTTCGCGCGAGCATGCGCCCATTGCGATCAAGGCGAGCGGCATTTCGCTCGTCATCGCCAACTCGTTCGCCCGCATCTTTTACCGCAACGCCATCAACATCGGGCTGCCCATTTTGGAGTGCCCCGAAGCGGTCAAAAACATCAAGGCGGGCGACGTCGTCTCCTGCGACCTTGCCAAGGGCGTGATCGTGAACGAGACAACGGGCAAGACCTTCCAAGCCGAGCCCTTCCCTCCGTTTATCCAAAACATCATCGATAAGGGCGGGCTCATCAAGTCGCTGCGGGGCTGAACATGAAGAGCCCCACGCCCGTCCACGACACGCGGCGAGACGCTTTGCGCAAGACGGCGATCCTGTACGGCGCGCTGTTTGCCGCGGCGGCGCTGCTCACCGCCCTGCTGTGGGTGTTTACGGACATTGCCGTCGGGATCGCGTTCACCGTGCTGCTCCTGCTGTTCGCCGCGGCGGAGGCAGGGCTGTTTTTTCGCGCGCTGCTGAGCGCGACGCGGCTTGCCGCCGTGCATACGGCAAACGGCTGGGAACAAGCCGTGGTAACGGCGGACGGCTGCGCCCTGTTTTTTGATGCGGACGCCGAGGCGTTCCCCGCGGCTGCCGAAGCGATCTTGCTGGCGGACCGCCCGCGCCGCGGCGCGGGGCGCAAAGAGCGGGCGCGCCTCCGCGCCGAAGCAAAACGCGCCGCCGCGCAGCAGGGAAAGCCGCTGCGCATCTTTGAATTTACCGCATGCGACGCCGCGGCGCTCACCGGCAAGACCTTGTTTTTGAGCGGGACCTACTACCGCGAAAGCGGCGGCGACGAGGCATGGGAGCGCGTGCGGGAGCACAACCTCTTGTTCGTTTCGGAGGAGCGGAACGGCTGAACCTGCCCGCAGACGGGCAAAAAATCCTACTATTTACGGAGATCGATCATGAAAAAACACATTGCAGTGCTCGCGGGCGACGGCATCGGCCCCGAGATCACGGACGGCGCGATCGCCGTCCTCAACAAAATCGGCGAAAAATACGGGCACGAATTCACATTCGAGCACCGCTTGATGGGCGTGTGCGCCATCGAAGCGACGGGCGAACCGCTGCCGCAGCACACCATCGACCGCTGCCTCGCCTCCGACAGCGTGCTGCTGGGCGCCGTCGGCGGGGCGGTGAACGACCCGCGCATCAACAACCTGCCCGGGCACCTGCGCCCCGAAGCGGGGCTTTTGAAGATCCGCGCGGCGCTGGGGCTGTACTCCAACCTGCGCCCGGCAAAGCTCTTCCCCGCCCTGGCGGGCGCCTGCCCGCTGCGGCGTGACCTCGCCGAGCGCGGCCTCGACCTGGTCGTCGTGCGCGAATTGATCGGCGGCACCTACTTCGGCGAACGAGGCAGGGGCGAAGAGAACGGCGTGCCCTACGCGTACGACACCGAAAAGTACAGCGTGCCCGAAGTGGAGCGCATCGCGCGCATCGCCTTCGAGCTTGCCCGCAAGCGCAGAAAGCACGTCACCTCCATCGATAAGGCGAACGTGCTCGAATCCTCCCGCCTGTGGAGAGAGACCGTGCACGCCGTCGCCAAAGAGTACCCCGACGTGGAGCTGACGGACATGCTCGTAGACAACACGGCGATGCAGCTGGTCAAAAACCCCGCGCAGTTCGACGTGGTGGTCACCTCGAACATCTTCGGCGACATCCTCTCCGACGAGGCGGCGATGATCACGGGCAGCATCGGGATGCTCGCCTCCTCCTCGCTGGGCGCGACCAAGCGCGGGCTGTACGAGCCCATCCACGGCAGCGCGCCCGACATTGCGGGAAAGGACCTTGCCAACCCCATCGCGACCATCCTTTCGGCGG
This sequence comes from uncultured Clostridia bacterium, assembly GCA_944376145.1. Lineage (GTDB taxonomy): Bacteria > Bacillota > Clostridia > Christensenellales > Borkfalkiaceae > Borkfalkia. The sequence continues at coordinate 6,021 of CALWBR010000120.1, forward strand.
CGATGATGCTGCGCGACAGCTTCGACCTGCCCGAAGAGGCAAAGGCGATCGAAGACGCGGTGAACAAAGTCCTCGACGAGGGCTACCGCACCGCGGACATCCTAAGCGAGGGCAAAACGCAGGTCAAGGGCAGCGAAATGACCAAGCTTATCGTCGAACGCATTTAAGCGAAAACCCCTTTTGCGGGCGGGAGCGATCCTCGCCCGCTTTTTTGTTTGCGGCAAACCGCGCCCCGCCGCGGAAAATTTTTTGCGGCGGGGCAGGGCGTTGACATCCCCGCAAAAGCGCGGTATAATAGCGGCAGAAACAGCGGGCGCGGCTGCCCGCGGGAGGCTTTGTATGATCGCCGAAAACGTAAAAGAGATCTTGCAGGAATTGAAAGGCGGCAACGCCTTCGGAGAAAAGATCACGCTTGTCGCCGCAACAAAGACGCGTTCCGCCGAGGAGATCAACGAGGCGATCGCCGCAGGGATCACGGATATCGGCGAAAACCGCGTGCAGGAGTTCACGCAAAAGTACGACTTCGTGCACGGCGCGCGGCGGCACTTTATCGGGCATTTGCAGACGAACAAGGTCAAATACCTCATCGGCAAAACGGACCTGATCCAATCCTTAGACCGCTTCGAACTTGCCGACGAACTGCAAAAACGGGCGGAACAGGCGGGCTGGACGGCGGACTGCCTGTTGGAAGTGAACATCGGCTGCGAACTCTCCAAAAGCGGGTTCGCCTTCGAAGACGCGGCTGCCGCCTACCGGGCGATCGGGCAGCGCTACCGCAGCATCCGCCTGCGCGGACTGATGGCGATGCTCCCCCTCGAAGGAGAGGAAGCGGAACTTGCCGCGCTCGTCAAAAAGATGCGCGGGCTGTTCGATGCGCTGCGCGCCGAAGACGGCGCCTGCAAGTACCTCTCCATGGGCATGAGCGGAGACTGGCGGCTGTGCGCGGCAAACGGCAGCAACATGATCCGCCTGGGAACGTGCCTGTTCGGAGCGAGGCGGTAAGCACCCCGCTGCCGCGGCGCAATTTTTTGCGCGTATTGCTTGTGTAAAAGCGCAAATTGTGCTATACTGTACCCAAGAATGCGCAAACGGAGCCTGCGGCGATGTTCGACTTTTTCAAATCGAAAAACAACAACATAAAAAAGCGCCCCATCCCGGGCGAGGAAGAAGAGGAACTGCCCGAACGCCGCGCCTATGACCGCGGCGGCACTTCGCCCATGCAGATACGGCACCCGCGCTCCTTCGCGGACGTGGAGGAGATCATCGACCGCCTGAAAGAGGGGCTGACCGTGATCGTATACCTCAACGAGGTGAACGCGGAGACGAGCGCCCGCGTGACGGATATCCTCAGCGGCGCCGTGTATGCGCTTGGCGGCGGCATGGCGGAATTGCAGCGGGGCATGCTCATCTTCACCCCCGACGGCGTGGACGCACGCTGAAAAACCAAAAAACGCGCCCTGCGGCAAACTGCCGCAGGGCGTTTTGTGTGTTTTTATAGGCTCCCCGCGGCGGCTTCGGGCGGCTCCTGCCCGGCGGCGGGTTCCTGCTTTTCAGGCGGGGAAAGTTTTATGCACACCAGCACGTCCTCCGCGCGGATATCCGTCGCGCCGTACGGGATGACGGTGCCGCCGCC
>CALWBR010000121.1 GCA_944376145.1 uncultured Clostridia bacterium
TTTCATGGCGAACGCCCCTCATCCGCCCCTTCGGGGCACCTTCCCCGCGAGGGGGAAGGCTTGTATGGTTGTTTTTTTAATAATTTCTTGCGCGCGCAAAAATCACATTTTTTGCAAGCGCCCTCAATTTGCCGCAAACTTGCGGCTTTTTCGGAAGAGGTGAATGCGGCGCGCTTATCATGGAGAGCATTTGGCGCGCGCCGCAGAGGGGAAAACTGCTATCCCGCAAGGGTGGCGGGTGTCCCCTCCGATCAAAGAAAAAAATTTGTCTCTTTCAAATTTTTTTCTTTGAAGAGAGATACACCATCAGCACCGCCACGTCGGCGGGAGAAACGCCCGATATGCGCCCCGCCTGTCCGAGGTTTTCGGGGCGGATCTTGCTCAATTTTTGCCGTGCTTCCAGCCGCAGCCCGCCGATCGCCTCGTAATCGATGTCTTCGGGCAGTTTTTTATCTTCCAGCTTTTTTGCTTTTTCGATCTGTTCCAGCCCGCGCTTGAGGTACCCTTCGTAGCGGATGTCGATGGCGGCGGTCTCGATGTCGTCGCGGCGTTCGCCTTGCAGGATGCCGAACTCCTGCATGATCGCCTCGGCGTCGATCCCGCGGCGCAGCATGTCTGCGTAGCTCAGCCCGCCGGCGGGGGCGGGGCAGCCGTGCGCGGTCAAAAAATCCGTACACCGTTTGGGTGAAACGCGTTCCTTCCACTGTTCGGCGATGCGGGCGATCGCTGCCTTTCGCTGCAAAAAGCGGGCGTATCGTTCCTCGCTGACCAAGCCGGCGTCATGCCCGAGCTCGGTCAGACGCAGGTCTGCGTTGTCCTGCCGCAGGTGGATGCGGTGTTCCGCGCGGGAAGTCATCATGCGGTACGGTTCGTTCGTGCCCTTGGTCACAAGGTCGTCGATGAGCACGCCGATGTATGCCTGATCCCGCCGCAAAATGAGCGGGGCTTTGCCGCGCAGCCAAAGCGAGGCGTTCAGCCCGGCGATAAGCCCCTGGGCAGCCGCCTCCTCGTAGCCGCTGGTGCCGTTGATCTGCCCTGCCGTGTACAGACCGCCGATCTTTTTGAATTCGAGGGTCGGGTATACGTCGAGGGTGTCGATGCAGTCGTATTCGATGGCGTAGGCGTAGCGCATGATCTTTACGTGTTCCAGCCCCGGGATGGTGCGGTACATCGCCCGCTGTACGTCATGGGGGAGCGAAGAGGTCGTGCCCTGCGCATACACTTCGTGCGAGCCCTCGCATTCGGGCTCGAGGAAGATCTGGTGCCGCTCCTTGTCTGCAAAGCGCACGACTTTGTCCTCGATGGAGGGGCAGTAGCGCGGACCCGTTCCTTTGATCATGCCCGAAAACAGCGGCGAGCGGTGCAGGTTCGCGCGGATGATCGCGTGCGTACGTTCGTTGGTGTAGGTGAGATAGCAGGGAAGCTGCTTTTGCGGTACGCCGTCGGAGAGGTAGGAGAAGGGGTAGAGGTCCCGTTCCCCCTCCTGTATTTCGCATTGAGAGTAATCGATGGTGCGCCCGTCCACGCGCGCGGGCGTGCCCGTCTTGAAGCGGCGCACCGTAAAGCCGAGGGAGAGCAGGTTTTCGGTCAGCTTTGTTGCGGGCGCGAACCCGTTCGGACCCGAACTTTGGCGGAATTCTCCCGCAATGACCGAGCCGTTTAAATAGACGCCCGTGGCAAGGACGACCGCCTTTGCGCGGACGATCTCGCCGAAGGTCGTTTTGACGCCGCACACCCGCCCGTTCTGCACGAGTATTTCCGCCGCTTCGCCCTGGGCGAGGGTCAAATTTTCGGTGTTTTCGAGCGTCGCCTTCATGCGCGCGTGGTAGGCATGTTTGTCCGCCTGGGCGCGCAGGCTCTGCACCGCTGCGCCTTTGCCGACGTTGAGCATGCGCATTTGCAGCGCGGTCGCGTCCGCGTTTTGTCCCATTTCGCCGCCGAGCGCGTCGATCTCGCGCACGAGCTGCCCCTTCGCCGTTCCGCCGACGGAGGGGTTGCACGCCATGAAAGCGATGCTGTCTAAATTTAAGGAAAGGAGCAGGGTGGGGATGCCCGTGCGCGCGAGCGCGAGTGCGGCTTCGCAGCCCGCGTGCCCCGCGCCGACGACCACGGCGTCGTATCCGTCTGTATAAAATTCGTTGGTGACGAGCATAGGGGTGCCTTGTATCGATAAATTTGCCCCGCCGCTGTGCGGCGGGGAAGAAAAAGAGCCTGTTTTGCTTGCAGCGCCGTTGTAAAGCACAAACGGGCGCTATTGCTTCAAAATGATGTTCCGGATATCTTCCACGTCTTTGGCGACGCGGTCGTTGATCTTCAAAAGGTTGTTCACCTTATCGCGGGAGTGGATGATGGTCGTGTGGTCGCGGTCGCCCATCGCCTTGCCGATGGAAACGAGCGGGATGTTCAAGATCTCGCACATGAGGAAGGCGCAGATCTGCCGCGGCTGCACGAGCTCCTTTTTCTTGCTCTTGCGCAGGAGCTTCGCCTTGTCCATTTTATAAAGGGAGCACACGCCGGAAATGATCTTATCCGCCGTGACCGCTTCGTGTTCTTCGCTGACCGCCTCGTTGAGGGCGGCGGCGGCGAGCTCGACGGAGATCGGCTTTTCATGCAGCTTGCTCGCAAAAATGACTTTTGTCAGCCTGCCTTCGAGCGTGCGCACGTCCGTTCCCGAGTCGCGCGCCAAAAACTCCGCCACATCCGCGGGGAGGATGACTTTGCGTTCGAATGCCTTTTGTTTTAAAATGGCGATCTTTGTTTCGGTGTCGGGCGGTTGGATGTCCGCGATCAGACCTCCTTCGAAGCGCGTGCGCAGCCGTTCTTCGAGGGTGGCGATCTCCTTGGGTGGCACGTCGGAGGTGAGCACGATCTGCTTGTTTTCGGCCTGCAGGGGGTTGAAGGCGTGGA
>CALWBR010000122.1 GCA_944376145.1 uncultured Clostridia bacterium
CTTGGCGGCGTTGGAAACTTCCGCCTTGTCCTCGGCGGAGAGCGCGTCGTACGCGGCGCGCGCGGCGGCAACGGCTGCCCTGTCGGCATCCGTATAGGCTGCGCTGTATTCGGCGAGCGCGTCGATCATTCCGGTCACGTTTTCCGCAGCCAGTTCGGCGAACAGCGCCTCCAGCCGCGCCGCGAATTCCGCGAGCAGCGCATGCTCTTCCGCCACGAGCGCCTGCACCGCCTCGTCAAGGGCGGCGTACGCCGTTTGCAGCCCTTCGACCGCGGCGGCGTATTCCTTTGTATACTCCGTCATCTCGGCGGGCGTCGCGGGAAGCGCGGCAAACCCTTCGCGCCAGATATCCGCCTCGAGGGAGACGAGCTTTGCAATGTTGGTGACCTGCGCCTTCTGCTGCTCGGTGAGCGCGTCGTACGCGGCGCGGGCGGCGGCAACGGCTGCCTTGTCCGCATCCGAATAGCCGGCTTCGTAGTCCGCCAGCGCGTCGATGGCGCCGATCACCGCGGGTACGGCGCCCGTGAGGGTGACGTTGCCGATGTACAGCGTGCCCTCCGACGCGGTCGCCGCGTTGTTCGCATTGAGCGTGACCATCTCCAATTCGGTGATGGCAAAAGTGTTGCTGCGGTACACGAGCTCGACCCAGCCGCTGTTGGCGGGAATGACGTACCCGTTCTGCACATTGCCGCCCGTGACGCACGCGCCGTATGCCGCGTCAGCCATCTGCCAGTTGATGTAGAAGGCGCGCGCCTTATCCGAAACGTTGTTGACCCAAACGTGCACCTCGTCGTAGTCCAGCCCCATGACGGGCGTGACGGGAACATACGTCCAATCCGTCGTGCCGTCAAAGTCCAGCCGCAGCGAGCCTTCCGCCCCCGCGGGATGCTCTTCCTCCGAATAGCTTGCCGCGGCGCCCGTGACGCTGCCCAGCTGCCGCAGCCCGAAGACCTCTTCAAAGATGAGCGCGTCCGTGCCGCTGCTGCCGGAACCGGCGCGCGCGTACAGATAATCGTCGATCGCTTCAAACAGGTCGGCGCTGTTGGTGATGAGCGGATGCCACTCTTCGGGCAAGGCAAGGTAGCGCGCATACAGCGCTTCAAGCATCTCCTTGTCGTCCACCGTGACGCGGTCGCCGAGCTGTGCCGCGATGTCCTCCACGAGGGACGACGCCTCGCCCATCAGCTCCTCCTGTTCGGGGGTATGTGTCTGCCCGAACTGCACGCGCCAATCGTCCACATAGTACACGCTCTCCTGCGTCTCGTCAAAGAGCAGGGTCAGCCCGATCAGCTCGTCCGCCAAGGCGTCGACAATGTACGGGTTGAACGTGACTTTGCACTCCGTCCAAGCATAGGGAGCGAGCGTGAGATCGCCGCCTTCCACGACCATGGGGACGTTCTCCTCCCGCATGAGCGCGAGGGTGACCTGCCTTTCCGCGGCGGAATCGTTGTAGATCCTGACGGAAAAACCGCCGAGTTTTTCAACGGGCATGCCGCTGAGCGCGGAATCGTCAAAACGGGCGAGGATCTGCGTAAAGGATCCTTGCTCATAATACACGCGCAGCGCGCCCTCGCCCTGGCGGGGCGAAAGGTCGGCAGGGTCGTGCGGATCCGCCTCCTCGGAGGGCTCGGCATAGTCGCTCGCCGCAGGCACCTGCCAGGCGCTCTCGATGTGCACGCCCGTCGAATTGCCCGCGTCAAGGAACAGGTTGGCGTGCGCCGCCAACGCCCCTTCGCCGCCCAGCCAGCTTTCCACCGTCTGCGCGGCGTCATAGGGGAAGGTCTCCCCTTTGGCTGTGGCGAGAGTAAAGGAATCGACCGTTTGGCTGCCTTCGGCAACGACGTTTCCGGCGGCATCCTCCATGCGCACCGAGAAGGTCAGCGCGGAAAAATCTTCTTCCACTTCATAGCCGAGCGTGAACGTATACGTCTCGGAAGCGGAAAGTTTGACGGGATCGCCGTTTTCGTCTTCGAACGGAATGCCTTCGTCCGTCGAATTCTGCGGGCGCAGTTCGTAGCGCGGCGTGCCGTTCGCCTCCGTAAAGTTGCGCAAATACAGCATGATGCCGTCGCCCGCGTTGGAGGTGTTGCCCTCATGGAAGAGGGAGAGGTAGAAGGCGCCGTCCGTCTCGGCAAAGCCGCCCGCGCGGAAGACGACCGTCCCCCGCATGGGGTCGGCAAGCGGCGCGCGGTAGCCCAGCCATGGCGTCGCGGCGGGGATATCCTCCGTGAAGTCGCCGCCGAGATCGGCAAGGGTGTACACCCCCGCAAGGGCGCCGTTTGCTTCGAGCGCTTCGAGCACATCGAGCCCGACGACCAGCCGCTTTGCCGCATCGGACAGAGCGCCGTACGCGCAGCGCGCCGCGGTGATCTGCTGTTTGAGAGAGAGGGAGAACGCTGTGACGGTGCCCGCCGCGGGCAACTGCGCGATCATTGCAGAGACGGCGTCGGCGGCTGCCTGCTCTTCCGAGGCGTCCTCCCGCATCAAAAAGTTGTCGGCGCCGACGATCTCGAGCTTGCCGAGCGGGGTATAATCCCAATCGAACAGCTGTTTGATCCTGTATAAGTCGCCCTGGTCTTCGAACCCGTTGTAGAGCATGTCGCCCTCGTAGACGACGGACTCATCATCGGGCCCCGGCGCGGGCGTTTCGCCGCCCTTCTCTTCACAGGCGACGGCAAGCACGAGGCTGCAGCTCATGGCGAGCGCCAAAAGGATAAAAAAGAATTTTTTACGCATTGCTGTCCCCCTCCTTACGAATCGATCTCGAACCAGATATCACCCAGCGAGAAGTTCTTTACGGGTTCGAGCGCCGTGCCGGCTTCATTGACGTTGCGGAACGCCAGGCGCACGCCGGAGACCCCGGCGAGAACTTCCGCAGAGAAAGCGTCTTTTTCGATGGCGATGCGGAAGCTGCGCGCACCGCCCGCCTTCACATACCCCGTACCTGCCTGCAAAGCGGTGCCGTCCTTTGTAACGATGTAGAACGTAAAGGTGATATCCGCCTCCCCCGTGTTCTGCATCGTAAAGCGCACCGCCGCCGCGCCCGTAAGCCCGTCCGCACCGAATTGCACGTACGGAGTAAAGCGCCGCGTCGCGCCGTCGATGGTCTCGTCGTCCGAACGGTACTGCGCCGCAATGGTCACGTCGGCACGCCCTTCCGCATAGGAGACGGAGCTGCCCTCCGTCACGACGGCGTCGCCCGTACCGCCCGCAAAAGAGGCGACCAGCCCCGCCGCGTCCGCACGGATGGTATAGCGCGCCGTGCCGGACGCCACGGTGACGTCCTTCGCCGCCGTGCCCGTGTTGGCGACCGTGTATTTGTACCCGCTGCCCGAGGGCGCGCCCTGCACGGTTTCGCCGTCGATCTCCAGGCTGCTTGCCGAAGCGTACACCGTGACGCCGCCCCGTTCGGGCACGGCGATGATGCCGTCCTCTCCCTGCAGGGCAAGGATGCGCTCCGCCAAGGCGGCGCGCGCCGCGACCACGAGCGCGTCGTCCGTGTAATAGTAGGTGCCTGCAAACAGCGAATCGTACAGATCGTTCACCAGGGAAGAAAAGTCGACGGTGACGCCGTACTCCTTTGCGCGCTCTTCCACGAGCTGCTCGTAGACGGTGAGCATGTCGTAATCGTCCATCGCGTCGCGCCATGCGGCGAGGCGGATGCTGGCGAACGGGTATTCGCTGCCGTAATAGGCGCCGGGGTAGACCAGGAAGCCGTCGCCCGCGCAGTAGCTGGCGCGCTCCGCCGTCTCGTATACGTCTACGTCGCGCCAGGTATCGGCGTTGATCGCCTGATACATGTTGACGGACCAATACAAGTACCCGTTGACGCCGAATTTTTTCGCCATCCAACCCGTGATACGGGTGCCGAGGTTGTAATCGTCGATGTGGAAGGTCGGGTTCGGGTAATTCGGACCCACGCAGGTATACGCCCACAGATCGCCGTCGTTGTTTTCCGCGGCGGCGTCCTGATACTGCTGCAGCATCGCGTCGTCCCCGAACAGGTTCAGGTACGGGCAGAACGTGACATGCGAACTCGCTACCCAATCCCCGCGGAAGGTCGTGTTCGTGAGGATGGCGGGGATGTTGGCAACGGCATGCTCGAGCTGCGCGCGGAACGCTTCGTCCGCGTTCTTATACGCATCCGTCGCTTTGACCGCGGCGAGCGCACGCTCCAGCGTCTTGTCCCATTCGCCGCCCTCTTTAAAGACGTTCACGACGTCTTCGTACTTTTGCGCATACATATCCGCTTCGTCAAAGTACGTCGGATAGATGTACAGGCTTTCGACGTACGGCTTTTCGGGCGTGGAGATCTCGGCGACGGCGACGATGTAATCGATGATGTCGTTCGCCTGCCCGCCCGTGGCGGTGTACCCGGGCTCCATGATGCGCGGGATGCAGAAGGAGTTATAGTTTTCGTTTTCGAACAGGCGCACCAGTTCGGCGACCTCCTCTTCCACGGTGTACGCATCCTTGATCACATACGTGTTGACGTTGTAATCGAGCAAAAAGTCGGTATACCGTTCGACGAGCTCGTCGGACGCCTCGTACTCCCCGCTGACCAGCGTGTTGCGGTACAAAAGGAAGCTGGACTGAAAGCTGCGCCGCCCTTCGTACAGGATGTCCCACACCTCGACGGTGACGGGGATCTCCTGCTTCTGCCCGTCCAGATCGAGCACGAAGACGCCCGTATAGGTGCCGGGCACGGTGCTCTTTGTCGTGGTGACCTCGACGGTGATGCCCTGGTTTTCGCCCGCGGCGATCGTGTTTTCACCGTACTCTTTGGCGATCGCAAGGGGCAAGAGCATGTCGGGGATCCTGTCCCCAGCTAGATACTCGGTATTGAGGATGTCCGATTTGCGCGTCACTTCCAGATATTTTTGGTGGTAGACGGCGATCTGTTCGGCGGGGATGGCGTTGCCCTTCCCGTCCGAAAGTGCGGAGACCGAAAGATCGTACGCGGCGATATCCTCGCTGCCCGCCGTGACGACGAGCTGCGTCCCCTCCGTTTCATCCTTCATCATTTGAATGCCGACCGCGGCATCCTGCACGGCATAGGGCACGCTCTCCTTGGCGTTCTGCGTCACCTTGGCGGTGCCGTACGTGCTCCAGACTTTTGCTTCGGTCACCTCGCCGGACGGCTGCGGTTCGCCCTCCGCACAGCCTGCCAACCCCGCCGCCAACAGGCAGGCGAGCAGGGCGCTGAGGATCTTACTTCCTTTTTTCATCGCTTTTCCTCCTGAAAGATCTAACCGCGCAGACCGAGCATCGCCTGGATGGACGGCCATTTCTTTTCGATATCCGCATTGTTGGCGGAGATGACGTCGCTCGCCGTCTTCCCCTCGCTCAGCGCGAGAACGGGGTCGATGCCGTTTTCAAAACAGGCGCTGACCGACGGGAGCACGAAGAAGCGCGCCTTCGCCTCGCGGTCGTACAGGAAGCCCTCCTCCTGTGCGGCATTGACGCTCTTGCGGAAGCCCGTGAACTCCATGCCGGCATCGTCATAGCCGACGGTCGGCTCGGCGGGGAGCATGGCGCCGTTGAGGGTCTCGTAGTAGATCTGCAGCCCCTCGTCCGAATACATGAACTTCAAAAACTCCTTCGCCTCACGGATGTGCTTGCTGTAAGAGGGCACATACGCCTGGTGATCGACGCCGCCCGCCATGTACGCGTAATGGCGCGCCTCGGTGACGATGCGGATATCCTCCTCGTTCACGCCGGAAGGCACGGCGGGCTGTTCGCCCGCAGCCACTGCGTCCACATAGCGGACAAGCTCCGCCAGCTTTTCGTCGGCGGCGGCAGCATCGAGCGTATCCCCGAAGGAGAGGCGTTCGACGAGAGAGGAGACGACGGGCGTTTTGATCATATCCACTTCGGCGTCCGACATGTTCGCCTTCATCTCGTTCTCCAGCCAGGAACCGTTGACGCAGAACAATGCCTCGCCGCGCAAAAAGAGCCCCTGCATCTGCGTAAAGTCGATGGACGAAGAACGGGAATACTGGTACCCGTTGGCGGGTTTGAGCAGCTGCTCCATCACTTCCATCGCCCGCTCCAGCCCTTCATAGGTATAAATGTACTGGGTGACGTTGCCGTCCGGATCCTTGCCTTCCATGAATTGCTTGGCGGCTTCCACGCCCTCATACTGCCCGAAGAAGATGGGGCTCCAGCCCGTGTAGTACTCTTCGCCCAGCGAATAGATGAAGCACGCCTTGCCGCCGTCCGCGGCGAGATCGTCTTTGATGCGGTCACACAGGGCGAAGAGCTCGTCCGTCGTGCACGGCACGTCCGCATCGGTCAGCCCGAGCCCCTCCCATACGTCGACATTGCGCACGATCCCGTACACGCCGCCCGCCCACGGGAGCGCGTAGTACTTGCCTTCGATGTTGTACGCCTCGCCGTACAACGGGTCGATCTTGTCGGCGATCGTTTTGTCGCTGCCCTCGTCCGCGGCGGCGACCCATACGTCGCTCAGATCCGCGTACAGACAGTCATACGTCTGCCCGCCGGCAGAGATGCTGCCCTTATACACGTCCTCGGCAAAATAGCCGCGTTTGTTGAAGAACAGGTCCGTATCGCTGGCACGGGATTCGATCTCCGTATCCAGCGCCGCCTGTCCGGACGAGCCGACGACCGTGGAGATATCGATGTTGATCTTATACTTCTCCTCGAACACCTCTTCCAACGCGTACAGCCAATCGGTACCATAGCCGAGCCGTACGGCAGAGATGTGCAGATAGCCGTTTTCGCCGGGTTCGCTCTTCCCGCCGCCCGTACAGGCGACGGCGCCGATGCAAAACAGCAGCGAAAGCCCTGCCGCCAGCGTCTTTTTTAGCAATCCTTTCATGCTTTTTTCCTCCTTCGGGAATTTGTTTTGCTGCCACCGTGCGGCGCGCCGCACGAAAAAATACCGAACTCAGCCTTTCAGCCCGCCGAAGTACACCTTCTCCATGATCGTGTTCTGGAACACGATAAAGAGCACGAGCACGGGCACGAGCGAGAGCATGACGCCCGCAAAATACGCGGGAGTGTTGCCCTGGTAGCTCGAGATCTCGTTGAAGGCATAGGTGCCGTACGCGAGATTGGGGTATTCGTTCATATACGCCGCCGTGCTCTCGTAGTCGTTCCATGCCGTGATGAACTGCATGATGAACAGGGCGATGATGCTCGGCATCACCTGCGGGAGCATGACGCGGAACAGGATCTGGTAATGGTTGGCGCCGTCGATCGCCGCCGCCTCCGCATAGGAATGCGAAATGCCCTTCCAAAAAGCGTACATATAAAAGAAGTACGCGCCGAACAGCGTGATGCTCACGATGGTGATGGCAGGACTGTTGATGAAGCCGATCCGGCTGTACAGGCGGTACGTCGCGCCCTGCGCGCCGTACAGCGGCAGCATGGAGATGAACAGCCCGAGCAGGTACAGCGCGTTGGTGAATTTCGATTTATAGTGCACGAGCACATAGCACACGAGCGCCGTGGTGAACCACGTCAAAAACGCCGACGAGGTCGTCCGCCAGACGGAGTTCCACAGCATGATCAGGTAACTATTCTTCCCGTCGATCTGCGTCCATTCGGTGAACGCCATAAGGTAGTTGCCGAAATTCATCGGCGACGGGATGCTGAACAGGCGGACGTCGAGCAGGTCGTCCAAAAAGACGTTCTGATCCGCTTTGAGAGAAATGAGGATCCCGTACGCAAAAAAGTACAGCACGATGAGCGTGTACACGGTAAACAGCGCCACCGCCACGCCGTACACGATCATACGGGAAACGGATGCGCGGCGGCGGTTTTTTCCGCGGCGCATACACCTTTTGACTTCTTCCGGCGTCATGCCTTCCGCCTCGGTCATACGCTCTCCCTCCTGTTCAAAAGCCAGCGCATCAACAGCACGATCGGGAAAGTGATGATCGTCATGACCAGCCCGAGCGCGGACGCGTAATAGATATCCTGCGGGATGGTGCCCACCACGCCCGTGGCGTAGGCATACAGCAAAAACGCCAAAGACTGCGTGTTGTGCTCGCCGCCCGTCATCGCGAGGATGGGTCCCGTAGAGCCGAGGATGCCCGCCATGCTGAGGATGAGGATGGTGGAGATGGTCGGCCAGATCATGGGGACGATCAGGTAGACGAGCTCTTTAAACCAGGTACAGCCGTCGATCTCGCCGGCTTCGAGCACCTCGCCGCTGATGGCGTTCATCGCGCCGCCCAAAACGACCATGTTCGGCCCGAAGCCGAAGATCACGTTATACACGAGCAGCAAAACGATCGCCGAATCGGTGACGAGCGGGTTTTCATACGGGGAACCGAGGGCGTTCATCAGCGCCTCGTACGGGCTGCCGGACATGAACGTGTATTGAAAGAGGATGACCAGCGCCGAGCTGCAGATGATGTTGGGCAGGTACGTGACCGTGCGGAACACCTTGTGCCCGGGGATCTTTTTGTAGACAAAATACGCCATCAAAACGGAGACGGGCAGCACGATGACCAGCCCGACCGCATAGAACAGCACCGTGTTGCGCAAGGCGATCAGCAGCGAGCCGTCCGACGCCAGCTCCGCAAACACGCGCGCGAAATTATCCAGCGTGAAGACGAGCTCCATGGCGGCGCCGTCCACGCCGTAGCGCTCTTGCTGGAAGGAGAGCAGCAGCGAATCGAAATTGACGTACACCCAAAACACCAAAAAACAGGCGATGGGGAGCGCCAGGATGCTGGCGACAAACAAATTCTCCTGCCGTTTTTTATGGTTGGGCAGCCTTTGCCGCAGCGGTCCCCGCGGCGAAAATTCTTCTTGCGGCAACGATGCCGTACGCTCTTCCATGGCGTTACCTCTTTTACGATCACCCTTTCAAAGGCGCCTTCTTTTGGTCGGCAACGACCAAAAGAAGGGATATCCCTTCGGTTCTTTACGGCTTTTTGGCACAATAGCGCAGTATGCAGCCTGTTTCCTCTTTTATTGTAGACCACCCGCGGCGGGTTTTCAATATCCAATTGTATGCAAATTCTATAGTTTTGATAAATTTTTCGTGGGTTTATTGACATAACAGGGGAATTATCATATACTTTTGTTATCAAAGGAGGAGAACGCAGTGGCGGGGTACTACTTTTACCAAAGCGCGGCGCTGAACATGCGCCGCCACATTGAGGAGACGAACTTCCTCTACCACATCAATTTGTTTGACTGGCCCATCGAACACGGGCACGCCGACTATTGGGAATTCACGATCGTCACCGACGGGCGCATTGACAACTGCTGCAACGGACAGGTGCGGACATACGGCGCGAACACGGCTTTTTCGGCGACCACGGGAGACGTGCACCGCCTGCTCGCGGCGGACGACGCACCCGTGCGCTACATCAACATCATGGTCAAAGAAGCGTATCTGCAAAACACGCTCGAACAGATCGCCCCGGGGCTTTTGGCGTACCTGCGCTCGGGCAGCTTTTCCCTCATGCTGCAAAGCGACAAGATCAAGGAGATCGAACAGATCCTGCTGCAAGTCAACTACTCCAGCCCCGAACAGTACAAAGAAAACGACCGCCTCATCTGTGCGGCATTTTTGCAGCTGATCTCTGCGGCGCTGCAACACCTGACCACCTCTCCTTTCAAAGTGCCGCCCGTGCTGGAACGGCTGAACAGGCTTGTGCAGAACAACGAACTTTTGGCTTGCAACGTGAACGACCTCTGCCACAAACTCGGCTATTCGCGCGTGCAGCTGAACACGATGTTCCGCAAGCACTTCGGCATTTCGCCGCACGAATATCTCATCGACCAAAAATTCAACTACGCCTCAAAACTGCTTTTGACCACAAACATGACCGTCGCCGAGATCGCCTATACGATCGGCTACTCCAACCCCATGCAATTTTACACGACCTTCAAAAAACTGTTCTCCGCCACCCCCGACCGTTACCGCAAAATGCGCTATGCCCCGCCGCAGCAATGACGGTACAAGCGCAAACCGTTCCCCTGCTCATAAAAAAGACCGCCCCGCGCAAAATTGCGCGGGGCGGTCCCATTTTCACGATCAATTTTTTGTAACAATGTATGCCCCGTTTTCTTCCGTAACGGTACTCCCGGGCGCCACGTATGTGCGAAACTCTTCAAGAGTCAACCCACTGTTGGCAAACGTTCCGGCTTCGATATACAAAGCTGCGTTGGAGGAAATCTTTATTGCCCCGTCAAAGCTCCCGCCGTAAACGGAGATCGTTCCTTTGTCCGCCTGCAACACGGAGCGGGCACCGATATACGTTCCGTCGTACACATTGATGGCATTACCGGTGTTAAAAATATACAGGCACTGCCCCTCTGCTTCAAAATAATTGTTGCCGTAAAGGTTCATTTCTGACAAGTTTGACACACTGGCGGCAGAATACAACCAAGAAGCAAACCCACCTTCTAAACCTTTCTGTACGATCTTTGTGTCGGTTATATTGACCTCAGCCGTCTGAAAAGCCCAAACACCCCCGATGTTGGTCGCCTGCACGTCGCAACCTTCCATCGAAAGCGTACCTTCTTTAAACACTTTTACAACGGAATCGTTGAACAGGTCCGACATAAGCGTCATGTCCTTCAAGGATGCGGAAGCTTCCTGCACTGCGAAAGCGCAATACGCACTTGCCGTCATGGTTCCGTTGGAGACCTCTACGTTTTGACTGTTTGCCATAACAACTGCCGTAAAGATCCCGGGCTGCGCCCGGAGCTCCTTCCCGTTCATATCCAAACGGGTGTTGCTGACACCGGCAAAGTTAACGCGCTCCGTAAGCCCGACAAGATCGTCTTCCATCCGGATCGTCGCGTCATTGCGAATCTTTTCCTTCAATTCCTCGGCTGAAGATACCTTTGACACAGGCTCATCGTACACGGCGTCCTCGTTTGTCTGCCGCGCGAGGATGTACACGTCCGCCGTAAAACTTGTGCTCTTATATTCGTTGCCTGCACTCTCCTGCATGCCGTACAGCAGAATGAACCGCAAGCTCTCCTCAGGCGCAAGCTCAAATTCCAACGCCTGCGCAAACGTCTCCAACGTACTCATCTCCCTGCGCATGAATGTGCCCGTTACCGCGCCATCCTGCACCTGTACGAAATCGAACCACAGCGCGCCCGCGAGCCCGCCGTCCTCCGTCACGAAGTCTACCTTCACCGCCGCGTTCAGGCTGCCGTTGTTCGTCACTTCCAGCAGCTTCGCGTTCTTCGAGCCCGGCTCCCAGTTGCTCTCCTTAATGATCCCGCCTTCCAGCGTTTCGATGTCCTTCGACTCTCCGAAGGCGACGGAATAGCTCTCCTCTTCGTTTTCAACCGTATACTGCGGCGCTTCCGCTGCCGTATCCACTTCCGCGACTGTCGCCGTGATCGACAGATCCCCTGCCACGATCACGTTGCCCGTGTTGGTGATCGTATCCGTGAACCACGCGAACGTGGCGCCCGTCAACGCCCCCATGCACAATACAAGCGACAACGCCGATACGGCGATCGCCCTACGCAAATGCTTGCCCTTCTCTTGCATGTCCCTCTCCTTTTGCCCCATGAAGGCAAATTTTTATGTATGCATTATAGCACAAACGTACCCCCCCCCGTCAATCGTTTCGTTCAAAATTATGTAAATTTTTTTCACCCATTTGTCTTCCCCCCTTCGGGAGATAACATCCTTATTTCGCCTTCCCCTTGACGGGGAAGGGGGACCGCTTGCGGTGGATGAGGTGAACTCTCCTATCAACCTGCGCCCCTCATCCGCCCCTTCGGGGCACCTTCCCCGCGAGGGGGAAGGCTTGGGGGCGAGCGCCCTACGCCCCTCATCCGTTTTTTTGCGGTCAAAACCGCAAAAAAACACCTTCCCCCACGAGGGGGAAGGCTTTTTGGGTCACTGTTGTTTTAACAATCAGAACGCTTACTGTTCCTTGCCGCAGCAATTTTTATACTTTTTGCCGCTGCCGCAGGGGCAAGGATCGTTCCGCCCGACTTTGGGCGCGGCGCTCGGCACGGGCTTGGCGCCGCCGCCTGCGGGGGCGTTGGTCGTCAACTCCGCCTCGTTGGTGGTCTGCGGCGTCATTTCGACGGGGCGCACGGCGGGGCGGTTGACCTCGATGCGCACCTTCAAAAGCATGGCGATGGTCGTGTTTTGGATGCGTTCGATCATTTCATCGAACATTTCATACCCTTCCTGCTTGTAGGCGATGACGGGGTCGGAATTGCCGTATGCCCGCAAGCCGATGCCCTTGCGCAGCTGGTCCATCGCGTCGATCTGGTCGATCCAGTTGCGGTCAACGTTCATCAAAAGGAATTTGCGCTCAATGTCGGAGTAATCAATGCCGAGCTCGTTTTTGACCTGTTCGACGCGCTCCGCATACGCCTTTTCCGTCGCCTTGGTGATGCGCGAAAGGGCGTAATCGGTATCCCATTTGGCAAGTTTTTCGGGGGTGATGAAGTGGCTCCCCTCGGGCAGAAGACGATTTTCCAGCGCACGGTTCAACACGTCGGCATCCCACTTTTCGGGCATTTCCTCAATGTTGACCGCCTCCGAAACGACTTTGCGCACGAAATCGGGGATGTATTTGATGACCTGCTCGTGTACGTCTTCGCCCTTTAAGACCTTCATGCGCTCGGCGTAGATGACCTCGCGCTGTTTGTTCATGACGTCGTCGTATTGCAGCACGTTTTTACGGATGCCGAAGTTCCTGCCTTCGATCGCCTTCTGTGCGTTCTCGATCCCGCGGGAGAGGACTTTCGATTGCAGGCACGTGTTTTCATCCTTGATGAAGGTGCTGTAAATATGCTTCATGCGCTCGCCGCCGAAGCGTTTGATGAGATCGTCTTCCAACGAGATAAAGAAGAGGGACACGCCCGGGTCGCCCTGGCGCCCGGAACGCCCGCGCAGCTGGTTGTCGATACGGCGGCTCTCGTGCCGTTCGGTTCCGAGGATACACAAGCCCCCCGCCGCGACGACTTGCTCCTTTTCCGCATCCGTTTCCTGCTTGTACTTGGCGTACAGCTCGTCGTACATGGCGCGGTATTTTTTGCGCTCCTCCTCCGCTTCGCCCTCGAGCTCGGCATACGAGGTGGCAAGTTCGATGTTCTCGTGCTCGACGCCTTCCTCGCGCATGCGCTTTTTGGCAAGGTATTCGGGGTTACCGCCGAGCAGGATGTCCGTGCCGCGGCCCGCCATGTTCGTGGCGATCGTGACCGCCCCGAGCCTGCCTGCCTGCGCGACGATCTCTGCCTCGCGCTCGTGGTTTTTGGCGTTGAGGATGTTGTATTTGATGCCGTTTTTACGGAGCAGGCGCGCGACCTCCTCCGATTTTTCGACGGTGACCGTACCGATGAGCACGGGCTGCCCCGCTTCATGCCGCCGTGCGATCTCCTCGAGCAGGGCTTGCTTTTTGCCCTCCTCGGTGGGGTAAACGGCGTCGGGCAGGTCTTTGCGGATGACGGGGCGGTTAGTCGGGATCTCCAAAACGTCCAACGAATAGATGGTGCGGAACTCACCCTCCTCTGTCTTTGCCGTACCCGTCATACCCGAAAGTTTGCGGTAAAGACGGAAAAAGTTCTGGAACGTGATGGTCGCGTACGTCTTGTTCTCGTTGCGTACCTTCACGTTTTCCTTGGCTTCGATCGCCTGGTGCAGCCCGTCCGAATAGCGGCGGCCGATCATCAAGCGCCCGGTGAATTCGGCGACGATAATGACTTCTCCGTCGTTGACAATGTAATCCTCGTCGCGGTGGAACAGCTTATGCGCTTTAAGCGCCTGCTGGATATGGTGGTTGAGCGAGGCATGCTCGATGTCGCCGAGGTTGTCGATGTTGAAGAAGCGCTCCGCCTTTTCCGCGCCGCGTTCGGTGATCTGCACCGTCTTGTTTTTGCGGTCGATCACATAGTCCCAGTCGCCGTACTTATCGCCCTTGGCAATGTCGTCGTAATCGCCGTATTTAGACTCCTCTTCTTCCCCTTCGGGGAGTTCTTCGTGCTGCTTTTTCCTCTTCTTTTTGGTGTCTTTATCCTCTTCGCCCTGCTGCCCCTCGTCATCGAAGCCGCCCTGCAGGGTGCGCACGAACTTATCCACGCGCTCGTACAGCTCGCTGGATTTATCCCCCTTGCCCGAAATGATGAGCGGGGTACGCGCTTCGTCGATGAGGATGGAGTCCACTTCGTCGACGATCGCAAAATCCAGCCCGCGCTGGACCATGCGCTTCAAATCGGACTTCAAATTGTCGCGCAGATAGTCGAACCCGAGCTCGTTGTTCGTGGCATACGTAATGTCGCAATTGTACGCCTGCCGCTTCGCGTCGTCGTCCATGCCGGGCACGACAACGCCGACGGTGAGCCCCAAAAACTTATGCACTTTGCCCATCCATTCGGCGTCGCGGCGGGCGAGGTAATCGTTGACGGTGACGATGTGCACGCCCTTGCCCGAGAGCGCGTTGAGGTATGCGGGCAACGTGGCGACGAGCGTTTTGCCTTCGCCTGTCTTCATTTCGGCGATGCGCCCCTGGTGCAGCGCGATGCCGCCGACGATCTGCACATGGTAATGCTTGAGCTTTAAAACGCGCCAGGCTGCCTCGCGCACGACGGCAAAGGCGTCGTAGAGGATGTCGTCGAGTGTCTCCCCTTTTTCCAGCCGCGCTTTGAGCGCGCCCGTCTGCGCGCGCAGGTCGGTGTCGCTCATGGCGGCGTACTTGGGCTCCAGCGCCATGACGCGGTCCGCCATTTTATCGATGCTGCGCAGGCTCTTCCTGCTGTCGTTGTTGAAAATGTAGTTGATAAGACCCATGCGGGTACCTCCTGTAACGGGCGGGGCGCACGCCCCTGCCCTGCGGGGAGCCATGCGCCGTGCAAGCTCACCGCCGGTTTGGTCGTAAACGGTTTTATTTTACTATATTTGCAGAAAAAAGTAAAAGAAAAAGCTCCCTCTTTGCAAAAAAAGTTGAACGGGGAGCGGGCATTCGCTCAAAAAACAGCCTTTTCTCCCCCGGCGCGCAAAAGCGCGTACGGCACGCTCGCCGCCGTGAGCACGCACACCCGCGCCGCGCCCGCACGAAGAAGCGCTTCCGCCACGGCGCTCGCCGTGGCGCCCGTGGTGAGCACGTCGTCTATGACGAGGATGCGTTTGCCGCGGCACTTTACGCGCTCGTGCACGCGGAAGCTGCCTTTGAGGTTCTCCGCACGCTCGCGGCGGGAGAGCTTTTTCTGCGCGGCGGTCTCCCGCGTCTTTACGAGCAGCGACGCCTCCAGCGGGATACCCGAACGGGCGGAAAGCGCCTCCGCCAAAAGCCGACTTTGGTCGTACCCGCGACGGCGGCGGGCGCGGCGCGTCATGGGCACGCCGACGAGCAGGTCCGCATCCGCGAATTCGCGCTGCAAAACGGGCAGCATCGCATCCGCCAAAGCCGCCGCAAGGTGCCTGCCGCCCGTCTTGAATTTTTTGATGAGCGGCACGAGCGCGCCTTCATAGCAAAAGGCGCTGCGCGCCCTGTCGTACGAAGGCATGTGAGCCTTGCATTCCAGGCAGACGGGCGCTTCCTCCGCCACTGCCCTGCCGCATTTGGAACAGACGCAGCCCGTGTTGTACGGCAGCTGCGCGCGGCACCGCGCGCAGAAATACGCATCTTCGTACAACTCCGCCCCGCACACGGCGCAGGTGAACTTTTCTTTGTAAAGCAGCCCCTTCAGCCATGCGGCAAGGGCGCGCAGCCGTTCCGTCATTCTCCCCTCCCGAAAAACGGCGCGGCGGGGCGCCGCCGCGCCCCGCCGTTTGTTCACAGATATTTTTTGAGATTTTCGGCGGCGTCCGTCTGTTCCCAAGGGAACTCTTCCCGCCCGAAGTGCCCGTATGCGGCGGTCTGCCGGAAAATGGGTCTGCGCAGCCCGAGCTTTTCAATGATCGCCTGCGGGCGCAGATCGAAGTTTTCACGGATGATCCCCGCAAGCGCCTCGTCCGAGACCCTGCCCGTGCCGTAGGTGTTGACATACACGGAGACGGGGTTCGCCACGCCGATCGCGTAGGCAAGCTCGATCTCGCATTCGTCGGCAAGGCGTGCCGCCACGATGTTTTTGCAGATGTAGCGCGCCATATACGCCGCGCTGCGGTCGACTTTGGTCGCATCCTTCCCCGAAAACCAACCGCCGCCGTGCGCGCACCGCCCCCCGTACGTATCGACAATGATCTTCCGCCCCGTCAGCCCGCTGTCGCCCGCGGGTCCGCCGATCTCGAACCTGCCCGTGGGGTTGATGAAATATTTGGTCTTCTCGTCCAAAAGGTCCGCGCCGACAACGGGCAGGATGACCTGCTCGCGGATATCTTTTTGCAGCCGTTCCCGGGTGACCGCCTCGTCATGCTGGGCGGAGACGACCACGGTATCCACGCGGACGGGCTTGCCGTCCTCGTATTCCACGGTGACCTGCGTCTTCCCGTCCGGGCGGAGATAAGGCAGCAGCCCGCTCTTGCGCACTTCGGCAAGCCTGCGCGCCAATTTTTGCGCGAGCATATACGGCAGCGGCATGAGTTCGGGCGTCTCGTTCACGGCATAGCCGAACATCATGCCCTGGTCGCCCGCACCGATCTGGTCATAAGCGCCGCCACCCTCTTTGCGTTCGAGGGAGGCATCCACCCCCATGGCGATATCCGCGCTCTGTGCATGGATCGCGGTAATGACGGCGAGCGAATCGTAGGAGAACCCCTGCCCCTGCGTATACCCGATCTCCTTCACCGTATCCTTGACGATGCGCGGGATATCCACATAGCAGCCGGTGGAGAGCTCGCCCATCACCAGTACCATGCCCGTGGTGGCGCAGCATTCGATCGCCGCGCGCGCGGTGCTGTCTTGTGCGAGCACCGCATCGAGAACGGCGTCCGAGATCTGGTCGCACACTTTATCGGGATGCCCCTCCGTCACGCTCTCGCTCGTAAAAAACTTTTTCATGATACAGAACCTTCTTTTGTTTTCGCCGCTTTATTATATCGCATTGCAGAAAGGTTGTCAATGCTTTTAAAATGTGCTACAATTCCGACTATGGGATCTTGCAGGCTGTGCCCCCTCCGCTGCGGGGCAGACAGAAAACTACAGGCGGGCGCGTGCGGGGCGGGCGCGGATATCCTGCTCGTGAAATACGGGCTGCACCCCTATGAAGAGCCCTGCCTCTCCTGCCAAAACGGGTCGGGCACGGTCTTCTTCGGCGGGTGTGCGCTGCGCTGCGTCTTCTGCCAAAATTACGCGCTCTCCCGCGCTAAAACGGGAAAACGCGTGAGCGCGCGGCAATTGGCGGACGTGTTCCGCGAACTGGAAGAGCGGGGCGCGGAAAACATCAACCTCGTCACCGCCGCACACTTCGTGCCGCAGCTTTTGGAAGCGTTCCGCCTGTACCGCCCGAAGATCCCCGTCGTGTACAACACGCACGCCTACGAAACGCAGGCGGCGCTGCGGGCGCTGGATCCGTATATCGACGTATGGCTGCCCGACCTCAAATTTTGTTCGCCGAAGCTCTCCGCCCGCTATACGGGGCGGGAAGATTATTTTGCCGTCGCTTACCCCGCCGTCGCCTTCATGGCGCGCCGCCGCCCGGATATACGAGACGGAAAAATGTACGCCGGGTGCATCGTGCGGCACCTGATCCTGCCGCTGTGCACGGACGACAGCCTGCGCGTCATCGACAGCTTTGCCGCGCTCCGCTCGGAGGCGTACTTTTCGCTGATGGCGCAGTATACGCCCTGCGGCGAAGCGGTGCGCTACCCTGAACTCACCCGCCCCATCACCGCGCGCGAATACCGGCGGGTACGCGGCTATTTGGAACAGAGCGGCATCGAGCGCGCCTTTATCCAGGAACGTACGGCGGCGAGCGAAGCGTTCATCCCCGATTTTTCGGAGCGCGGTCCGCTGTTTTGACGCCCCGCCGCGGCGGCAGGCGCGCAAATTCGCGCTTGTACTTTACGAGCTTGCGGACAAGGCGCGCACACCCCGACGGCGGAGACGCGGCAAGTTTTTGTTCGAGGGCGGCAATGCGCCCTTGCAAGTCGCGCTTCATGCGCATAGTTTGCGGAAGTTTTTGAAAATATGCTCATTCAACTGGAAAACGTGACATTCGGATACGACGGCACGCCCATCCTGCAGGACGTGGACCTGACCCTCTCCGAAGGAGAGCGGGCGGGCTTTATCGGCGCGAACGGCGAGGGAAAAACAACGCTTTTGCACCTCCTTTCGGGCGCGCTGACGCCGGACGCGGGCAGCATCGTCAAAAAGAGCGGGCTGCGCCTCGGCGTGTTCGAGCAAAACGGCGGGCTGGAGAGCGGGCGCACCGTATTCGCGGAGATGCAGAGCGTGTTTGCGGACGTATACGCCGCCATCGGCAAACTGCGCGAAACGGAGCTCGCGCTCGCGCACGCCTCCCCCGACGAATACCGCACGCTCGCCCTGCAACACGAAAAGCTGGAAAAGCGCATCGCCGCGGCGGACGGGTACAACATCGAAGTCCGCATCCGCACCGTGCTGAACGGCATGGGGTTCGACGGCTGTTACGAACGTGTCGTCTCCACCATGAGCGGCGGCGAAAAGACGCGCCTGAAATTGTGCCGCCTGCTTTTGGAAGAACCGGAACTGCTGCTTTTGGACGAGCCGACCAACCACCTCGACGCCGATACGCAGTTTTGGCTGGAAGACTACCTCAAAAGTTACCGCGGCGCGGTGTTCGCCGTCTCCCACGACCGCTGGTTCCTCGATGCGCTGATGGGAAAGATCTACGAACTGGAAAACCGGCGCGTGACCCTGTACCGCGGGAACTATTCGAAGTACAAACTGTTGAAGACGGAGCGCGTGCTCACGCAGACGCGCGCCTATGAAAAACAGCAGCGCGAGATCGCAGAGCTCAAAGACTATGTGGCGCGCAACATCGTGCGCGCGACCACGGCGAGCAGCGCGCAGTCACGCGTCAAAAAGCTGGAGAACATGGAGCTGCTCGAAAAGCCGCTGCCCCCGCCCGCACCGCCCGTGTTCCGTTTTTCCACGGACGCGGACAGCGAAGAGCGCACCCTCGAAGTGCAAGGGCTGCGGCTGTGCGCGGGAGAACGGGTGCTGTTTGCCGACGCAGCGCTCTCCCTCCGCCGCGGAGAGAAGATCGCCCTCGTCGGCGAAAACGGGGCGGGAAAATCCACCCTCGCCCGCGCCCTGGCGGACGGGCGCGACCCCGCGATCGCCTGGGGCAGGTACGTGAAACGCGGGTACTACGACCAGGAGAACGCGGCGCTCGACCTCGAAGAGACGGTGCTCGGCGCGCTGTGGAACAAACACCGCGGCATGAGCCAGACGGAAGCGCGCGCAATGCTGGCGCGGGCAAAGCTGGGCGAAGAGGACATCGGCAAAAAGGTCAAACAGCTCTCGGGCGGAGAGCGCGCCAAGCTCGCGCTCGTGCTTTTGGAAGCGGAACGGGCGAACGTGCTCATCTTGGACGAGCCGACCAACCACCTCGACCTGCAGGCGCGCGAAGCGCTGGAAGAGGCGCTCAAAGCCTTCCCCGGGACGCTGCTGTTCGTTTCGCACGACCGCTGGTTCCTCGCCGCGCTCGCACAAAAAGTGCTGGAAGCCGCAAACGGACGGCTCACCCTTTACCCCTGCGGGTACGCGGAATACGCCGAACAAAAAAAACGCGCCGCCCAAGCCGCCGCAAGGCAGAAGACTGCGGAGAAAGCGGAAGAGCGCACAAAGACGGGCGCGGCGTCGTACCGTTCCAAAGCCGACCGCGCGGAAGAGGCAAAGCGCAAACAGCGCGTCAAAGAGATCGAGGCGGCGATCGCCGCCCGCGAAGAGGAAGAAGCGGCGCTCAACGCCGCCCTCGCTGACCCCGCCGTCACGGCGGATTACAAACGGGTGAACGAGACCTGCGCGCGCCTCGACGCGCTGCACCGCGAGCTCGACGCCCTGTACGAGGAATACGAAACGCTGGTATAAAAAAGCGGCGGGCGCAGACCGCCCGCCGCACATAGCGCTCGCCTCGCCGTCACAGCACCGCCAAAAGCGCGAGCAGGCGTTCCCGCACGCACGCGTCCGCCCCGCGGAAATAGCGGATCATCTGCATCTCTTCCGAGGAAAAGTAGATCCCGTTCTTATAATAATCGATAACGGCGCCCGCGCACGTCTCGTACCGATCCGTACGCAGCCCGAGCGCCTCCGCCACGGCGCGCGCAAACGGCTCTTCCGCCGCCCCGCCGAAAAAAGCGGCGATCTCCTCCGGGCTCTTTCCCGTCCTCTTTGCAAGCACCTCCGTGCTCATGCCCTGCCCGCGGCGGATCTCTTCCAATACATCCACGATCTCTTTCGCTGCCATGCCCCGCACCTTCCCTTTTTTTCTGTATTATAATTCCGTTTTGGAATTATGTCAAGAATGGCACATGCTATAATTCCGCAAAGGAATTAAAAGCATGAAGAGACGCACACGGGCATACGGCAACAGCAACATGATCGGCAAAAACGTCGAGCGTCTGCGCAAAGAGCGGCATATCTCCCAAAAGGATTTCGTCGCCAGGCTGCAAGTACTCGGCGCGGACATCAACCCGACGAGCTATTCCAAGCTGGAAGGGCAGCTGCGAACGGCGACGGACAAGGAACTTTACGCGATCGCCAAGGCACTGCAGGTACCGATGGAAGAGCTGTTCGACCCTTTCCCTTCCCGTTAGTTCAAAACAGCTGCAAGAGATCCGCCAGCACCGCAAAGCCGAGCAGCAGCACGAACCCGACGGCGTGGATGATCGCCTCCGCCCGACGGTTGACGGGCTTTCCGCGGATCCACTCGATGAGGGTGAACACGATCTTCGACCCGTCCAAAGCGGGAACGGGCAAAAGGTTGAATACGGCGAGGTTGACGCCGATATAGGCGGCGATCTCCAAAAACTGCTGCACCCCGCGGGAGGCGACCTGCGAGGTGACGCGGATCGTCGTGATCGGTCCGCCGAAAGCGGAGAGCCCCAGATCGCCCGTCAGAAGCTGCCCCAGCACCTTAAAAATGCTGCCGCCGATGCGGAAGGAATACGCCACGCCCCTGCCGAACGTTTCAAAAAAGCCAAACCGTACGGGCGCGGACGCGACCGCGTACACGGCGCCGCCCTCCGTTTGCGCAGCGGCGATGCCGAGCGCGCGCCAGAGCGCGGCGGTATCGGTGAGGTCGGCAAACGCGGCGTCCGCGCGCAGCATGACGCGGACCGGCACGGTCGCGCGCCCCTCTTCCGTACGGCGCGATACCGTAAACGTAACGAGGTCGCCCTCCTTTTTTCCGGCGAGCGCCTCCATCAGATCCGCCGTCAGGTACAGTTCCCGCCCTTCGCAGGCAAGGAGGATATCCCCGTCGGCGAGCGAAAACCCTGCAAGCGGGATGCCGCCCTGCGTCGTTTCCGCCCCGTCCACACGCTGCGCCATGACAAAGAGCTGCCCGAACCCGAAAAAGGAGACGAGCAGCAACACGAGCGCCAGCAGATAATTCATCAACGCCCCGGCAACGAGCACAAGGATGCGCTGCCAGGGCTTTTTTTTGTAGAACGCACAGGGGTGTACCGCCGCACCCTCCTCCCCCTCGAAGGCGCAATAGCCGCCCAAGGGAATGGCGCGCACGGAAAAGAGCTCCCCGTCCTTTTTGCGTTTTTTAAAGAGAGCGGGACCGAAGCCGATCGAAAACTCGTTGATCTTGAACCGAAAAAACTTCCCCGCGAGGTAGTGCCCGAATTCGTGCACGGTGATCATCCCGAGCAGGATGAGGAGCGCCAAGAGCACCGCGCCGATCGCCCCGAACACATTTGCCGCAAGAAGTTCTTGTTCCATAGCCCTCCTGCTACGGCAGCAGTGCCTCCGCCGCGGCGCGCGCGGCACGGTCGGCTTCGGCAAGCTGTGCGTAACTTTGCACCTCCTCGCGCGGCGCGCGGGAGAGCGTATCGCTTATAATTTCCGCAATTTGC